>CAXUHK010000013.1:0-24444 GCA_964250775.1 uncultured Acetobacteraceae bacterium
CCTGATAGGAGCAGCCACCGGATCACCGGGGAGAAACCCCAATCACCCTATCTGTCTTGAAGGTCCTTGATATCACTTTACCCCTCTCTTGCCGGTGCTGTTCCCGCGTCTACGGCCATGGTTGCCGGCGCGGCGTTCCCGCGCGGCAACTCATACATGCGGTTGCGCGACATCCTTAGCACAGTGTTCACCGACCAGCAGTTCGCAGCATTGTTTCCAAGCCATGGGCAGCCGGCCGAAGCGCCCTAGCTGTAGCGGCGCGCAATGATGTCCACCCGGACGCGCAATAGATCCCTTGATCTGACGCACGTTGGCTGAGACGGAAGCGGGTCTCCGACGCACATTGAGTTAGAGCCGTTCCGGAAACAGCTTGAGGCGTGGCATATGGTTGTGGTTTTTGCATACGGCTCGGAGCGAGGACTTGCCGTATGTGGAAGCCAGAGCATTGCCGTGCTGCTGACCGCCGCGGGTTGCGCTACCCGAGTGACCTGACCGACGCCGAATGGATGCTCGTGGCGCCCCTGATTCGGCCCGCCAAGCGCGGCGGGCGCCCGCGAACGGTGGACGTGCGCGCAGTGCTCAACGCCATCTTCTACGTGCTCTGGACAGGGTGTCAGTGGAAGGCGCTGCCCCGCGACCTGCCGCCGCGGAGCACGGTTTGGGACTACCTGGACCGCTGGGAATGGGACGGCACGCTGGCGCGCATCCACCACGCGCTCTATGTCGAGGTCCGGGAGAAGGCGGGACGGCAGGCCAGTCCGAGCATGGCAATCATCGACAGTCAGAGGGCGAAGGGTGCGCCAAAGGGGGTGCCACCGTTGATGCTTCGGGCTTTGATGCCGGGAAGAAGGTGGTTGGCCGCAAGCGCCACATCCTGACCGATACGCCCGGGCTGCTGCTGGCTGTCGTCGTCCACCCCGCAAGCGTGCAGGACCGCGACGGAACCAAGGGCGTGCTGCGTGAGGCGCGGCGGCTGTTCCCATTCGTCGAGCGCATCGTCGCCGACGCGGGCTACCAGGGACCGAAGATGCAAGCCGCTGTCCCCCGGACCGGTGCGTGGACCTTGAAGGTCGTGCGCCGCTGCGACCGGCACCGCTTTGTGGTGCTCCCTCCGGCGGCTTTCCAACGACGCAGCCGTTGGAACCTTTGCCGCCTCCGCCGAAACGCTGGATCGTCGAACGCACGCTGGCGTGGATCAGCAGGAACCGCCGCCTCGCCCGCGACTACGAGCGCCACGCGCGCAAGGCGGCCGCCTTCGTCCACCTCGCCATGATCCGCCTCATACTCCGCCGGTTGGCTGCAAACGGCTGACCAAACCATGAAACTTCCCGGAACGGCTCTTAGATGTAATCCGGCTACCGGTAGCAGACCTTGCCTCGGCTAGGCCGGTTGCCTTCCGCCTTCGCGGCGGCTTCCGTCATATACGAACCAGCCTTGGTCTTGCCGTAGGCTTGATCGCCTTGGCAGTGATAGACCTTGGTAGCCGAGTTCACCCATACCTGCCCGCCAGTGCTCCCCGCGGCGGTCGGCGTCGCGGGCGTGGCGGCTGACGCGGGCGCTGGGCTCGCGGATTGAACCGGGGCATTCTGGGTGGCGGGCGTGGTGACCGGTTTCGGGCTCGTAGCGGCGCCGGCGGCGGTGCCCGCCGCGGCGGGGGCGGCGGTCGTGGCCGCGCCGAACTCCTGGACCCCTTTGTGCCCGGCGCACGCCCCACGGCGGGACGGGCCGCTGAAGCTCGTACCGTCCTTGCACGTCGCGGTGACGACGGTTTGAGCCTGGATCCCGGCACTCGCGAAAGCCAGCGCAGCGGCGGCAACGGCAAGCCGAAGGGTTCGCTTCGCAACTCTCCCCGATTTTGGCCGCAACGTATCGTCGTGACCGGAGCAACCAAAGGACAATGCTGGACGCCTATCCATAAGAACCGCGACAGCCGGGAACGGCATAGGCCCGAACAGGTCGCGCATTCCCAGGCTGGCTCACATCTCAGCCGTTTAACGATTTGTCATGCAAATCCGGCGATCGTCAGGCTATGCAACGGGGTGGCGGGAAAACATGAGCGTGCTGGTTGCAGGCATTGCCCGAGCGTTCTTGGTGTCGCCTTTGCTCGCCGGGTTGGCGTTCGCTCACGACAGCCGGTCGAGTCACAGCTACTATCGCTCCAGCGACGGCGCCATGGTTCACGGTCCGACCCTGGAGACCAGCGCAGCCTACGGGCCTGTCAGTGCCGATTGCCGCGACGGCACCCACAGCCACTCGCACCACCATCAAGGAACCTGCTCGGGCCATGGCGGGGTCGCCAGTTGGCGGTAGGCTCGCGTCGGCAACGCCTTGCGCGCTTGCCGCCACCGCCCGGGTCAGGGCCGCTGCGTCAACCGCGCCAGCCAGGCGGCCGGTCGCTGAGCCGATCCAGCCCTCATCGTTGTAGCGCGATGCCGCTCCACCGGCCTTCCAACGGATACCTCGCTGCAACGCTCGGGCCAGCTACGCCCGATCGCGCAGCGTTTGACGGTCCATCCCACAACCCCGCCGCTGCGGTCCCGTTCGAGCCTTCCGGCACGAGCGCCCATGCCGGCAACCGACGCGCCATACACGGGGCCGGCATTACCGTCGCCGATTGGAAGCCTCCGAGCCAGCGGCAGCTAGCGCCGGCATGAGACGTGTGATGCTACCTTTTTCCCACCACGAACGGGTCGCGCTGCGGCTCCAGGGCGTTTCGCTCGCCGCGGCATACCCAGTCCAACACCACCCCAGGCGGCTGGGGGTCTTGTTCGAACTGCGCGAGTGCCGAGCGGTATTGCGCCTCGGTGGTGCTGGACTTGCGCAATCGAGCCAGGTGGCCCTTTAGGCTGGCGAGGCTGTCCCCATCCATTGGGGCATGGAAGGCGAGAACCGACTGATCCGGCTCCAAGACGAAGACCATGTAGCGTCCGGTCTCCACCATGATGGCGAGCACCGCCTGCACGACCGGGTCGCTCGGGTTGAGCAGCGCGTGGAAGGTGAGGAACCCGGAGAACGTGAACACGAGATGCACCACCTCCCAGCTACTGGTGCCGCGCAGGGCGTAACCGAACTCGAAACTGCCGCCGGAGAGGGAGTGGGGGAGCGGCTCGCTGAGACGAAGCCCGAGCATCGCGCAGCGGCTGCCCTGCGTCACGACGAAAGCCGGCGCCACGCAGGGCGCGTCCTCATCCGCGAACGCCAGCATGAATTTCCGGTTGATCGTCAGCTGTGGTGACGGCATGGCGATCCTCCTCCGTATGGTGTTCCAGATGCCGCATGGTGATGCGGTGAGTACGCTGGCCACGTCAGGTGCGGCCAGCGCAGGCCCGCACAGCGGTCAGGGTTCCGGCACGGCAGTGACGCAAGATGACGTGCATAAAGCCGGTCGGTGTGGAATCGTAGCAAATCATAAACGGTTGGCGTGAACATGGATGCTACAGCCATCGCCGCGGGCGCTAACGCGATCAGATCAGGCATTGAGACCTTGAAGACCGCTTTGGACATCGCCCTGGGCGCTGGGGAGCTGCTCCCGGACGGCGACCGCAAGGACCAGGTTGGCGCGGCGCTGGCGACCGCAACGCGAAAGCTCGAAGAGGGCGAGGCGGCCATCGCCCACGCCCCGGGATGCCAATCGTGCCGCTGCCAGTTCCCGCCGACGCCGATGCTCCGGGTCGGGCACCTTCCGTATCGGCAACTGAGCGACATCGACCAGGGAGCCGTGCCGGAGCAGCACGCCAAGGCCGGCGGCAGCCTGACCGGTGTGGTCGCCGTCCACGCATGCCCCAAATGCAAGCGGACCGACGCGCCCGCCTACCCGGACTTTGTGCGGGACGGCCAGCCTAGCTTTTTCCTACCCCTCTTGGCGAGGCCACTGGAACCACCGCCGCCGGCACCATCTCGCAGTTCCGAAGGATGGGGATGGTAGTGCTCTCGGCGCGGCAGGGCTGGCGCCCTCTGCCGCCGGCCTGGAACCGCCTGCTGTAGCTCCTGCCGGTCATCGTCATGGCGAACAGATCGGGTTTGGTCGGCGTTCGGGTGGCGATGTCCTGCTCGACCTCGCGGATGCGCCGCTCGGAGGTGTCGATGGCGTGGCGGGCGGGCGGCGACCAGCTCGCGGCGCGCGGCCCGCTGGACGTCGAGATGCGCCGCCTCCTGGCGACCACGGCCACTATCCAGACGGACATCCGGCTTTAAGTTCCACAGCCGCACACTGCAACACTGAACGCTGACGATTGCGATGCTTTCCGATGCTTTCGTCGCGCGACTCTGGCTTGATGGCCGCAAGCGTGCCGTTTGGCCGCACAGACCTCACGCGAACGCTAAAGCCTTGCCGTCCGGCTATCGTTTCCAGCCGCAGCCGGCTGCGTTCCAATCTCCGCCTGCAGTCTCGCACGCACCGCGGGGACGTCGCTGCCGTCGTCGCGCGTGTCGAACACTTCGGCCGGCGAAAGCTGTTCGCCCCAAACCACCTTGGCGACCGATGCCCGTGGTCCCGATTCGGTCCCAGCGGCGGGTGCGACTTGTGCATGATCATGCGAAGGTGCTCGACCAAGTGCTCGGCGGCGACCTGCGCGACTCGCTCGCTGACTATGGTTTCGGTCTTTCCTGTTCGCCCTGGGGTTCGCCTGCCCTGTGCCGGCCTTCCCCCTCGAAGTGTGGTCGAGCGGGGCCGGGCAGATCGGCCTTGCAAGGGCGGTGGCTTGAACGGCCGGAGCCGCGTCGCGAGATCGGGAGTGGCGAGGAGCTGGAACTGGGGCAGGTCAGGGCAAGCGGGGCGGCGCCGACCGAGACGTTGTCCGGGGTGGTGGAGCGCGTCACCTACCACAACGCCGAGAACGGCTTCTGCGTCCTGCGGGTCAAGGCGCGCGGGCAGCGCGACCTGGTGGCCGTGGTTGGCCACACCGCGACGATCGGCGCGGGCGAGTTCGTCAGCGCCACCGGCTGGTGGACGACCGACCGCGAGCACGGGCTGCAGTTCAAGGCGACGCAGGTCACCACCACGCAGCCGACCACGGTGGAGGGCATCGAGAAGTATCTCGGCTCCGGCATGATCCGCGGCATCGGTCCGGTCTACGCCCGTGCCTTGGTGCGCGCGTTCGGCGAGGCGGTGTTCGACCTGATCGAGCAGGAGCCGGCGCGGCTGCGCGAGGTGACAGGCATTGGCGCCAAGCGGGCGGGGCGCATCGCGGCGGGATGGGCCGACCAGAAGGCGATCCGCGAGATCATGCTGTTCCTGCACGCCAACGGGGTCGGCACCTCGCGGGCGGTGCGGATCTTCAAGACCTACGGCCAGGACGCCATCGCGCTGATCACCGAGAACCCGTACCGGCTCGCGCGCGACATCCGCGGCATCGGCTTCCGCACCGCGGACCTGGTGGCGGCCAAGCTGGGCATCGCCAAGGAAGCGATGATCCGGGTGCGCGCCGGGCTGTCGTTCGGGCTGTCCGAGGCCACCGGCGACGGCCACTGCGGGCTGCCGGTGGCCGAGCTGACCCGGAGCACGGCCGAGTTGATCGAAGTCGACGCGCCGCTGATCGAGACGGCGCTCGGGCTCGAGCTGCGGGACGGCGAGCTGGTGGCCGACACCGTGGACGGCGAGCCCTGCGTGTTCCTGGCCGGGCTACACCGCTCGGAGCGGGTGATCGCCGAGCGGCTGCGCCTGCTGTCCGCGGGTCACCCGCCCTGGCCGGCGATCGACGCCGGCCGGGCGATCGGCTGGGTGCAGGGCAAGACCGGGCTGACCCTGGCGCCGAGCCAGGCCGCGGCGCTGCGCCTGGCGGTGCGCTCCAAGGTGCTGGTGATCACCGGCGGCCCAGGGGTAGGGAAGACCACCCTGGTGAACTCCATCCTGAAGGTGCTTGGCGCCAAGGGCGTGCAAGTTGCGTTGTGCGCGCCGACCGGCCGGGCCGCCAAGCGGCTGACGGAGAGCACCGGCCTCGAGGCGCGCACCATCCACCGCCTGCTGGAAGCCGATCCGAAGGCCGGTGGGTTCAAGCGTGGCGAGGCGCATCCGCTCGACTGCAGCCTGCTGGTGGTCGACGAGTGCAGCATGGTGGACGTGCCGCTGATGCGCAGCCTGCTGCTGGCGTTGCCGGACCGGGCGGCGCTGCTGCTGGTGGGTGACGTGGACCAGCTGCCGAGCGTGGGACCGGGACAGGTGCTGGCGGACGTGATCGCATCGGGCACCGTGCCGGTGATCCGCCTGACCGAGGTGTTCCGCCAGGCCGCCACGAGCCGGATCATCGGCAGCGCGCACCGCATCAACCGGGGCGAGATGCCGGAGCTGACCGCGCCGGAGGGCTCCGACTTCTTCTTCATCAACGCCGACGAGCCGGAGGACGCCGCGCGCAAGCTGCTGGCCGTGGTGCGCGACCGCGTGCCGGCGCGGTTCGGCCTCGACCCGGTGCGTGACATCCAGGTGCTGTGCCCGATGAACCGGGGCAGCCTGGGCGCGCGCTCGCTTAACATCGAGCTGCAGGCGGCGCTGAACCCGCCCGGGGCTGTCCGGGTGGAGCGGTTCGGCTGGACCTTCTGTCCTGGCGACAAGGTGATGCAGGTGGCGAACGACTACGAGCGCGACGTGTTCAACGGCGACCTCGGGATCATCGCCGGCATCGACGCCGAGGAGGGCGTGCTGACGGCCAGCTTCGAGGGGCGCGAGGTGGAATACGGGTTCGGCGAGCTCGACGAACTCGTGCTGGCCTACGCAACGACGATCCACAAGGCGCAAGGCTCGGAATACCCGGCGGTGGTGATCCCGCTGGCGACGCAGCACTACGCCATGCTGGCGCGCAACCTGCTGTACACCGGCGTGACCCGCGGCAAGCGGCTGGTGGTCATCGTGGGGCAACGCAAGGCGCTGGCAATGGCCGTGCGCAACAGCGGGGCACGCCGGCGCTGGTCCAAGCTGCGCGAGCTGCTGTCGCCCGAGACCGGCACCGCCACTTCGACGGGCCGCGACGGCGCTCGCTTGCTCCTGCCCGCCGGAGTCAGTGATTGATCGAAGGCGGGCTGCCCTCAGGCAGTCGCTTCTACCCGCCGTGCCGCGCTCGCTCCGCGGACGGCCCACAATGGCGATCGGGACCGGGCGGCTGCGGAACTTGGTTCGTGTGCCGCAGGTGCGCCACCTCGTGCATAGCCAAATAATCCTGCACGAAGCCTAATGCCATTACCAGGCGTCACTTGCCAAAGGGCAGTCACGCGAGGAGGCCGGACCCTTTCGGGCCCGGCCGGTTGCTCAGTAGGGCACTTCCTTTTCGGGGATGATCCCGATCGGTAGGCGGGTGCGTGGCAGTGGCGTCTCCCAGAACTCCTCGGCGATCCGTTCGCAGGACCACCACTCGTCTGTGGTCGTGATCGCCAGGGTGTCGTGCGCGAGGGCCTGTTGCATTGTCTGCTCCTGCTCTTTCTGCAGCCTGATTGCTGCTGAGCGGCGCCAATGCCGGCCTTCGTGGTGGCTCAACCCCGAAGCCGCGCGTCCGGGCGGAGCTGGGTTGCGGCGGACGCGGGCCGCTTGGGCCTGCGGCTGGCGCGACCCCGGTTTGCCGTAGGAGGCGTGGCTGAGCCACGCGCGGCGTGGCGCCGCAGGCGGGGTTGAACCGGCGCGACCTTGGCCGGCATTACGCTGGAAGAGCAGCGGAGGCTTCTTTCTTTCGGGGAAGAGGCACGCGCTGGCCTGTAGGCCCCGTCTTTGGAGTAGCCAGCCCTGACCCGGCCTCTCCGATAATCGCCGAGAACGACATAACATCGTTTCCAATCAACGGTTTACGCTTGAGTTCCTGGCTTGAGCGGGGATAGGTTCGGGCCATAGAACCAGGAGCCGATGCCATGAACATCGAACTGCTGCCCGGGCTGACGAACGTGGTCCGCTTCCCGCTGGAGCGGCGCGTGGCGCCCTCGATGGAGCTAGTCGCCGCCATCGAGCCGGACGCGCGCGAGGTGCTGCGCCTGGGCGAGGCCTTCTTCATCGAGCTGCCGGAGCACGACCTGCGGGCGCGGGTGGACGCGGAGACGGCGCGCACCATCGCCGAGCATGTCCTGCCACTCGCTCCATCCGAGCGTGGGCCGGCGTTGGACGAGTTGCTGCGCCCCGTGCTGGCCCGGGCGGTCGCGGCCTGCCGGCGGGCCGACCAGGCGTCCAAGCGCGCGTCCGAGGCGCAGGAGCATCTGCTGGAGCTGCGGACGGAGCACGGCGCCTGGAGCGGGCCGGTGCAGCGCAACGCGGACGGCCTGCTGCAGGAGGCGGCCGAGCTGCTGATCCTGGCGCATCGGCGCTGCCAGGAGGCGCGCGGCGTGGACCGCGCGGTGGGGATGGCGCGCCGCGACGAGGACTGGACGCTGGACAGCACGGAAAGCGCGACCGAATGGCTGATCACGGCGGGTGAGGCGGACCGGGCGCGCAGGGTCGCCAGCCGAACGTAATGTCGCCCAGCGGCTTCCGATGACGATGCCGCCCGCGGACACCGGCAGCCCTCCATGCTGATGGGGGGCGCGGACGGAAGGGGGGTGCCCGTGCAGGTCGAACCGTTGACGTGGCGCAAGGCTGGCGATGCCGGCTCTTGGCTGCCTACACGCGAACGGGCACCGCGGCGTGCGACGCCCGTCCTGTCGTCGTGGTGGAGCGAGGGAGGCGGGGGCCTGAGCCCCCGCCGTGGCCTCACCCCTCGAAGGCGCCCAGCTGGGCCGCAGCGCTGCCGCGGCTGACTGTCGGGGCGTGGCTCGGCGCCTCGTAGGGCCTCCACTCGCTCCCGGTCAGGTGGGCGTAGACGGAGACGGCCCCCTCGGCTGCGGCCAGCAGCGCGTGCGCCTGCAGGCCCATCTCGGCCGCGAAGATGCGGGCGCGCTCTCCCCGGCTCTCGAACCCGCTCGCGCCGTCGCGGTCCTCGTCGCGGTCCTCGTTGGCGAGCTTCATGGTGAGTTCGCGCGCCTGGGTGACTTTGGTGCCGTAGAACTGCCCGGCCCCGAACGCCGAGCCGACGAAGGCGCCGACGATCCGCTGCAGGTGCATCTCCAGGGCCTTCTCGGACAGCGGGAGTTGCTTGGCGGCCAGCGCCAGGTGCTCCTCGGTGGCTTCGCGGATGCCGGCGGTGTCGACCGGATCGAGGCTGAACATGCGCGACAGGTTCTCGGCGAGGGCGCTGTGCGGGCACACCGCGACCGCCATCTCCAGGGTGACGGGCTTGCGCGCCTGGGTGGTGCGGGCGGCGGACGTGGTGGTGGTGCGGGTCGTGCTGGCCATGAGTTCGATCTTTCCTGTTCGCCCCGGGGTTCGCCTGCCCTGTGCCGGCTCTCCCCCTCGGGGTGTGGTCGACCGGGGCCGGGCAAGGCGGGAGCGGAAACCTCTGAGCGGGGCAGTGGTGCGGAAGTGGTGCTTGGGCCACTTCACGGTGCCCGGCGAACCGCAGGCGCTTCGCCCGCCGGCGAAACCGGGGTTTCAGCGAGCGCCCCCCGCCCCAGACCACGCACAACACGAGGGGTGAGCCGGGCCGGGGCGGGCGGACCGTGGGTGGAAGCGATCGAGATGCCTGGTGGACAGCCAGACCTGCTCCGGCACCGCAGCCTGCCGCCCGTGACGTTCCAGCGGATGCCAAGGCCGCTCGCGCGAGACCTGACTGCCCTGTGCCCTGCCCGTGCCCCGCCTCACCGCCCAGCCTTGTTCGGCTGCCTGCCGACACTGCTGCCCCAAACCGCCGAAGCGGGGCGCCTGGCGCTCGCCACCGGAACGCCACCACCCGTGAGGCCCGACCTGCGCCGACGGATGTCGGAACCTGCGTCAGCCACGCTCGGGGCTGGGTTGTCGCGGCGAACGTCCGGGGCGCGCCCGAGCCTCGATTGCCGGCGGGAGATAGCGCCGGGGACTTCGGCGGGATGCGCAGGTCTGACCGGGCCTTGCGCCCGCATCTTCGCCGCCGAGATAGGCCTGCAGGCGCACGCCCTGCTGGCCGCAGCCGAGGGGGCAGTCTCCGTCTACGCCCACCTGACCGGGAGCGAGTGGAGGCCCTACGAGGCGCCGAGCCACGCCCCGACAGTCAGCCGCGGCAGCGCTGCGGCCCAGCTGGGCGCCTTCGAGGGGTGAGGCCACGGCGGGGGCTCAGGCCCCCGCCTCCCTCGCTCGAACACGACGACGGGAGGGACGCCGGCCGTCGACCTCGGGAACGCCCGGACCGTTGCTCTGTTGATGGGTGCGATGGCACTTGGGATAGAGAACGATGTCAACTGGCGGACAACGAAAGCGTCCGCAAGTCGGCCTGCCGGACTGGCCTAGCCGCGAGCATGGCGTGCCGCCACCTCCCACCCCCGAAGGCATCGCTGAAATCAGCCAGGAACAAGGCATGATCACGGACGAATGGGCACCCGCACCACCCCCTGCGCCCGGCCAGGATGAAGGCGCTCCACCACCACCCTCTTCGTGAACCACAGCGGAGTTGGCCGCGACGAAACCGGGCGGTCACCTGCGCTCAGCCGAACGGGTTGGCGACGGTCTTAGCGGCGGCGGGCGGCGGCACCGCGTCCGGCAGGCTTTTCTCCGCTTCGAGGTGCCCGATCACCTGGGTGAGCAGCGCCTGCAGCGCCCGCGCCTGCGCCAGTCCCTGCTTGTCGCGGGTGATGTCGAGCGAGCCGCCCAGGCTGACGCAGTCGGTGCCGTTCTCCACCGTCAGCTCGCCGATGCCGATCGAGGCGGTGTCGTCGGCAAATGGGACCAGCTTGGCCATGGTGTTCGTTCCTGCGGTTCAGGAGTTCAGCCTGACAGGCCATCCCGTTGGTGGCGCGGCCCACGATGTTGGCTCGGAGCGTAGCGGCTCTTCTCCGGGGCGGGCAACGTCATCACCCGCTCCTTCGCATCCGCCGGCAGTCCCGGAAAGGGATCGACGCCGATCACACGGGCAAGTGCCGCCACCGAAACCACTTCACAGGCCGGCTTGGCGATGTTCTCGCACAGGTAGGCCCCAGCGCCACCCGTCCGTGGATCGTACACCGCCTTCCAGGTGGCGGACGGCACCAGCACGCCGTCAGGCCCGATCGCCTGCAACCGCCCGCCTCCGAACGCCGGCCCGGTGACCACGTAGAGCTCGCCTTCGCGGCTGGCGAGGCGGCGCACCGCCATCTCGATGCCGACCCAGATGCCGCGGTTCAGGGCGGCGGTCTGCGGCACCATGTTGGCCAGAGAGAAGGTCTGCTGCTGCGATTGCTCGTCCGGCATATCGCCCGACGGTGTCATGTGGCCGCGGTCGTAGCCGGAGCGGCGGTAGTCGGCGATCTGCGCCTGGTCGGCCGGCGGCAGGCGAGGCTCGACGTAGAACTGGCCCTGGCGCGGCGTCTCGCGCGCGGCGGCGAGGCTGGCCGCGGTCGGGTGCTCGGCCGACCACAGCGCCCCGTGGGTGATGCCGGAGGCGAGCACCGCATAGCCGTCGTTGCACAGCAGCGTGGTGCGCTGCGCCAGCTTGGCGTTGAGCAGGACGGGCAGCTGGCCGTCGGGGGCGAACTGCCCACAAGCAGGGGCTTGGCCCAAAGCCACCGCTGGAGCGACGAGCAGCGTGGACACAATCAGCGCCAGGGCAACCGGGAAGGAGCGGAGGATTGTCATGACTTCTGTCTGCCACGGCCGTCGTCCCGCATCTACAATCTGTCATGCCGAATGGTGCTTCGACCAACGATCCCGGGCGGATCGCCGGCGGTCACGGGAAACCACCGGCGATCTCCTCGATCGTCGGCAACGTGAGGCCGAAGCGCCGCACCGTGGCGGTGAACGCTTCCGGCGGGACCGAGGCGCCTTTGGCCCGCAGCAGCAGCTGGGCCGCCTCCTCTATCGCGTCCTGCCACGGTTTCGCCCGCAGCTCTGGAACGATGGCGGCCAAAACATCCGACAGCAGATTTCGATCGGGGTGGATGGAGCTTGCGATCCAGCTCGCCTCGCCGGCTTGGGTCCAATCACGTTGGCCCCGAAGCTCCTCCAGGATGGCGTCCATGGACCATGAGCCGCGCGCACCGGCGACCCCGGCGACGTTGATCGCCACCTTGCGTGCGAGCAGGCTGTAGAGGGCTTCTGCCGTGCTCACCGACACGGGCGCCGTGATGCCGACGGCACCCCCGACGCCGCCCTTGTCGGGGATGCGAACAATCCAAGCGGCATCCACCGCGATGCCGAGCACGGTGGCGACCAGCGCGTGCGACGCCTCGTGGCGCGCGGCCATCTCGTGGTCGAACGCTGCAGCGCGATAGGTCGAGTAGCTCGACCTGAACCCAAACCCGCTGAAGGCGGCCCGCATGAAGGCCCAGACGATCCAGAGGCCGACCATGGTGGAACCGATCGCGGGTGCGCTGGCTCGCAGATGCGCCATCGCTTCGTTCAGGGTCCAGGGCCGTGCCGGACCCAGCCTGTCCCAGAACAGCACCGCAGCGACCGCACCGGCGCCGATCATGACGAGCATCTCGGTGACGGCCGACTTGGCGAGCCGGATCAGATCCCATAACCCGAAAGACAGGCGCGTCGACATCGCCAGCAGGACGGCGATGGCGCCGGCGATGGCCGGCGACCATGCGTTTGGCTGGCCGGGTGGGAGCAGCCCGAGGTGACCGAGAGTTCCAGTGCCCAAAGCGGCATAGAGGGCCGCACCTCCAACCCGCACCAGTCGCTCGCGGTGCCACCGCACGAACCTGCCGAGGCGCGAATTCCCGGCAGCTTCGAATGTTTCCAGGAACCAGGGACCGCCGGGAATGATCCTCGTGATCGTCTCCGAAATGTTCGACGTCGTCCCGCCCCCGCCTTGCGAGCTGAAAGCGGTCCGGTCTTCAACGTCGTGTTCGGCCATCGAACCTGACTTTCCTCTCCTGCCGCTGGACGGCTGGGGCGCCATCCGCTCGATGTTCCGCCGCGCCAGCTCTCGTGTCCACGCGACCGGTGAAGGCGCGCCTCCATCGGACATCGGTCCGGTCAGGCTGGTCTCCGCCGGGGCGCCCGTCCGCGTGTCGGCGGCCAGAGCCGGCACCGCGTGGTGGCTGCGATCAGGTCGTCTTGGCCCTGGCGAGGCGCTCCGCCAGGCGCAAGCATGCCCGACACGTCACCCGCCGGCTCTTACCGCCGTGCCGTCCGACGCCGGCGGACAGGCCGATGCTGCCGGCATCCTTCGAGCAGAGCAGGTCGCCGACGTTGCGGCGCAGCCGTCCTTGCACGAGAGGCTGTTCCAGCACCGCATGCCACACCGTCGCGGCGTTGACGCCGTCACCGTTCGAGTGCCGCGACAGCCCTGAAAGCACCATGTGGCGATCGACATGCCAGGGGACCGGGATACTCAGCGCGGCGTTGCAACGCTGGACGTCGGCCGCCCGCTGGGTCTGGCGATCCACCTGCTCCTGACGCTCCCACCTTTGGCGGTCCTCGGCGTCCTGCCGGGCGCGCAACTCGGCGTCGCGGTGCTCGGCCAGCTCGGGCGCGGTCAGGAACACGACGTCCCGTTCCTGCCAGACGAATGCGCCGCTGACGACCTGGCCGACCGCGATCTCTCCCTGCAGCCGTTGCGGTAGCCCGCCGCCTGCGACATGAGCCTCCAGGTGGCCATCGCGCATGGCCGCCGTGCCGGGAACGGTGCCGCTGCGCAACCGGGCCATTGAGGAACGGGTCGATGAACTTCCCACCATACGGGAACGCCATGGCTGGACCCCCGATCAATTCGAAGCCCATTCTTGCCGCCGCTGTCGATGACTTTTCATTCTGAAGGTGGTTCTACTTGGATGGACGCTACACTGGAATCACAGGCTCGCCCCCTCTGATGGAGGCTTTAGCCATGAGAGGACGCTAGCGCCAGCAGCCAAGCGGTTGCGAGACCTGCAGCAGGCGGTCGAGCTGCGCCGCCTCGCAACGCAGCCGTTCCAGTTCCGCGGCATGGACCTGCGCCTGCCGCACCGCCTCCGCGACATAGCGGTCCCAGGTCCGGCCGCCCCAGCGTCGCCGGTCCCAACTTCGTCGGTCGCGGTCGTAGTCGCGGCGGGTGGTGGTAGACGGACAGGGGTGCGGTCGCAGCGCCGCGGCCTCGCAGGCATGGTCGATCTCGGCCTCGATCGCCGCCGCCCGCGCCCGGCGCTGGGCGGCGCCACTCGCGAGGGCCGCTCGGTCCAGCACGGACCAAGTGGCGGGTGACGACATCGCGTGCGACGCGCCGCCCAAGTCGTAACCCTGCGGAGTGACGACGTTCATGATGGATGCTCCCTCGGTGTGCGGTTGGAAGGCGGCCCGGCACCCACATGCCGGGCCGTGCGGGATCAGGCGGCGGCTCGATTGGGCGTCGTCTCCGCCGGCGCGGGCGCGGCAGGATGCCGTCCGGGCGTTTCCCTGTTCTCCGTGTCCGCGGCGTCCTCGGCGCTGTCCGTCACAGCGTCGTTGCCGTGCCGCTCGTCGTCCGCTCCGTCCGCCTCGATGGCGTCCCAGCCGGCGGTCCCATCCTGTCCGCCAGCTCCGGCACTGCCGGACGTGCTGGCCGGATCGCGCCTTCCTTCCCGCTCGGCGTCGGTCGGCGCGAAGCGGGCGCCCGGGTAGACGAAGGTGCCATGGACGAAGCGCGCCAGCATCGCGGCGCGGGTGTCCCTGGCCCGAGGCTGGACCGCCACGGCGTGATCGGCGGCACACGCCTCCAGCGCCGCGCGCGACAGCGACGGCAGGAACTCCCCGGTCGCCATGTTCGGCAGGAAAGCGTCGGCGCCGATCGCGGCACCGGCGTGGCGGGCGCCCATGCCGCTGGCCGAGTGATTGTCGCGGCACGACAGTACCGCGACCAGGGCCTCGCGCGCGGCGTGGCGCAAGGTGTCGAGGTCGCGGGTCAGCACGCCTCCCTCGGTCAGGCTCTCGCCGAAGCGGCCGAGCGCGTCGGCGCGCAACCCGGTGACGCCGCTCTTCACCGTGACGTTGCGGCCGCCAAGGGCCAGCACCAGCATGCCGATCAGCTGGTCGTCGTCGATCGGCTGCTCGCGCAGCGCCCGGTGCAGCGCGTCGGTGCGCAGGTCGCCGACGATGGCGACCCCCTTCTGGGTCAGGTCGGGACGCGGCTTGCGCGCCGGCTCGCCGTCGGCGCCGTCGCCCGGCGAGGCGGAGCGGGCCTGCGGCAGCGTGTAGTGGTGCTCGCCGATGGCGCCGGTGCGGCTGTTGACGCAGTAGGCGGTGAGCACGCCCTCGATGGCACGGCCGTAGCGCGGCTCGGCACCCCTCGGCAGCCTGGGGCTGCCGTACTCGTTCGCCTCGACGATCACCCCGCCCTCGGGCAGGTTGGCTTCCAGCCACGCCTGCTGCGCCGCCAGGAAGGCGTCGACCTGGGTGGTGGAGCGGCTGTCCTCGCCCGCCGGGGCGAACAGGTCCTCCTGCCACACGATGCCGAACGCCGCCGATTCATCGGCGCCGAACCTGGCGTCCCTGGCCAGCAGCCGGGGCTTGTTCAGGGCGTGGGCGATCCCGTTCCAGTCGGCCGCGTCGCCGCGCCTGGGCTTGCGCGCCTTCCAGACCTCGGCCTGTTCCTCCCGGGTGGCGGCGGCGATGATCCGCAGTTCGCGCGGCTGGGGCAGGTCGTTCCTCGCCATCTGGTCCAGCATGGCCTTGCAGATGTTGGCCAGCAGCCGGGCCTGGGCGATGTTGCGCGGCGTCATGCCAAGCGCCTCGGCAATCGCCGCCTCGTTCCAGCCGGCGGCGGTCAACGCCTCCATGGCGCGCCAGCGGTCGACCTGGCCCATGTCGGCGCGGACCAGGTTCTCCGAGACCGCGCGCATCGGGTCCAGGAAGGCATCGGCCTCGTCGGCGCTCATCACCAGCGCCGGGATCTCGAACCGGCGGGCGGCGATGCAGCTCTTCTTGCGGCGGCCTCCGGCGATGATCTCGAGCTCGTCGCCGGCCTGCTTCACCAGCGGCGGCTGCAGCAGGCCGATCGCCTTGATCGAGGCGGTCAGCTGCGCGTCGGCGAACTCGCCCGCGGCGGCGCGGCGCGGGTTGTTCGGGTTGTCCTTCAGCTTGCGGGGATCGACCAGCCTGAGTTCCATCGGTTTGTTCCTGCCTGGGTTGGATGGTTGCCTTCCCATTCTCCTGGAAGACCCCTCCCCAGCCCGCGGGCAGGCGCGTCCGGCACCATTGCCGGCGGGCGTCCCTGCCTTGCGCCGCGCGCGGCCCGCGCCGGCGGGTTGCGTGCCAGCGGGGCCGGGATGCCGTAGCCGGCGATGCAGCGCAGCGGTGCCGGAGGGGCCTGGCTGCGAGCCCCTCCACCCTGGGTATCCGTGTCCTCGGCGTCAGCGTCGTCCGCGCCTCCGCCTCATGCAGCCTCGACCTCGGCCTCGTCGTCCGCCGGCTCGTCCTCGTCGCGGGACGCGCCGCGCAGCTGCGGCACCACCCCGTCGAGGTCGTCGGCTTCCTCCGCCCGCTCGGCGGTCTGGGCCAGGCTGTCCTCGAGTTCCGCCATCTCGGCCAGCTTGGCGGCAAGCTCGCCCGCCAACGGGAAGCCGCCGGCGCCGCTGCGCGCGCCGTAGTCCGCCACCCGCCGGGTGTTGTCGACGACGCAGCGGCGCTGCTCGGCCAGCTCCGCCTCGAAGTGGTCGAGCGCGTGCTCCAGCCGCGACACCAGGCCGAGCGCCGTCAGGTCCGGCGGGACCGCGATCTCGCTGTCCTCCCCGGTGCGGTCCAGCGTCACCGTGAGCCGCGGCTCCCTGGTGCGCCGGTCACTTCCCGCCTGCGCCGAGACGCGGAAGCCGCCGATGCCGGCCAGCACCCAGTCACCCTCCTTGGCCTCGACATCCAGGTTGCGCAGCAGGTTCAGCAGCGCGCCGCCAGCTGCGGGCCGCTTGCTGTAGCTCTTCCCGTTCACCGTCATGGCAAACAGGTCGCCCTTGGTGGGCAGGCGGGTGGCGATGTCCCGCTCGATCTCGCCGATCCGCCGCTCGGACGCGGCGATGGCGTGGCGGGCGGCGGCCAGCTCGCGGCGCACGGCCTGCCGGTCGTCGAGATGCGCCGCCTCCTGGCGTTGCAGCCGGGCGATCTCGGCTTCCAGCCCGGCCTTCTGCATCAGCCGGGGGTCGCCCGAGGCGATCGCCTTCGCCATCGCGAACTGGCCGACCTGGGAGCCGGCGTCCTCGATGCGGCGGATCGAGCGGTCGCCGGACAGCGCCGCGTCGATGAAGCGCTGCTTGCGCTCGTTGTTCTGCCACATGGTGGCGTCGGTGCTGCCGAGCGTGGCGTAGGCGTAGATGCCGATGCTCTCGTTCTGGTTGCCCTGGCGCTCGATCCGCCCCTCGCGCTGCTCGATCTGGCTCGGCAGCCACGGCACGTCGAGGTGGTGCAGCGCCTTGAGGCGCAGCTGGGCGTTGACCCCGGTGCCCATGGTCTCCGACGAGCCGATCAGCACCGTCACCCGCCCGGCGTTGACGGCGGCGAACAGGCGCTGCTTGGCCGCCGACTTCCTGTGGTCCTGCATGAAGGCGATCTGCCCGGCGGGGATGCCCCTGGAAACCAGGCTGTCCTTGATCCAGCGGTAGGCCGAGAAGCCGCGCGTCGCCTCGACGGCGAGCGTGCCGAGGTCGGAGAACACCATCTGTGCGGCGCCGCGCAGCGGGAACGCCGAGCCGTCCGGGCGGCGGTAGCTGTTCTGCGCGCCCTCGACCCAGATGCGGTGGACGTTGGCCACCAGCGCGTTGAGCTTGTTGCCCGGCTCGTCGTGGTGCTCCTCCAGCACGAAGCGCAGGTCGATCGCCGCGTGGCGGCCGTCGGTGATCACCGAGAGCAGGATGTCGTCGCCCTTCTCGGTCTTGCGGGTGCGCCGCTCGATCGCCTCGATGCGCCGCGCCAGCACCCGCTGATACCAGCGGAACGTCCGGCTCGGCTCGGCGGTGACGATCTGCCGCTGCCCGCCCTCGATCCGCGGCAGGGTGAGGAACCCGCGCAGGTCGTGCTTGGAGACCACGTCGGCGAACGAGCGGAACATCGCCATCAGGTCGGCCACGTTCACGAACTCGGCGAACCGGGTCACCGGCTTGTAGGCGCCCGACGGCTGCAGCTCGAGCTCGGTGCTGCTGGCCCCGAACGTCGCCGCCCAGGCGTCGAACTGGTGCAGGCCGCGCGCGGCCAGGGCGTCCGGCTGCAGGAAGCGCTGCAGGGTGAACATCTCGGCCAGCGTGTTGGTGATCGGCGTGCCCGACGCCAGCACCAGCGCGCGGCCCGGGTTGACCGTCTCGATGAACCGGCTCTTCACGTAGAGGTCCCAGGCGCGCCGCGAGCCGTCTGGCTGCACCCCCTTCAGGTTGGTCATGTTGGTGGCGAAGCTGAGCTTGCGGAACTCCTGCGCCTCGTCCACCACGATCTGGTCGACGCCCAGCTCGGCGATGGTCAGCATGTCGTCCTTGGGGGTCGCCAGCGCCTCCAGCCTGGCCTCCAGCTTCTCCTTCATCGCCTCGATGCGCTTGCGGGTGACGCGGTCCTCGCCGTCCAGGCGTCCCAGCAGCTCGTCGTAGCCGGCGACCTGCGCCCGCACCATGCCGTGCTCGAATGCCGCCGGGGCGGCGATGAAGCGGAACGCCGAGTGCGTGACCACGATGCAGTCCCAGGTCGCGGTGGCGGCGCGGGCCAGGAACCGGGCCCGCTTGGCGCCGGTGAAGTTGGTCTCGTCGGCGACCAGGATGCGGGCGGTGGGGTAGAGCTGCAGGAACTCCCGGCTGGCCTGCGCCAGGCAGTGGCCCGGCACCACCATGAGCGCCTTGCTGACCAGCCCGAGGCGCTTCTGCTCCATGATCGCGGCGGCCATCAGGAAGGTCTTGCCGGAGCCGACCGTGTGCGCGAGGTAGGTGGCGCCGGCACTGACGATGCGCCACACGCCGCGCTTCTGGTGCGCCCGGAAGCTGACCGTACTGGAGGCGCCGGGCAGCGTCAGGTGGGCGCCGTCGAAGTGGCGCGGCACCAGGTCGTTGAACGCCTCGTTGTAGATCCGGGCCAGCCGGTCGGCGCGCTCCGGGTCGCTCCACACCCAGGCTTCGAACGCGCTCTTGAGCTTGGCCAGCTTCTCCTTGGCGGCCTCGGTCTCGGCGGCGTTGATCTCGCGGTGCTCGCCCGTCTCGTCGCGCCATACATCCCAGATGGTCGGCGTGGCGCCGTGCAGCGCGTCGTCCAGCAGCTCGCCGGCGTGGCGGCGCGCGGTGCCCCACTCGGAGGTGGCCGCCGCCTGGCCGGCGAAGGCGGCGCGGCCGACGCTCCAGGACGCGATCTCGACGGTGTGGCGGACCGTGGTCGCGATGCCGATCACCTCTTCGGCGAACACCGCGATGTCGCCTGCGGGCAGCCACGGCGCGCCGAGCCGGGCGGTGATGTCGCACGGGCGCAGGTCGGCCGGCTGCACCCGGCGCAGCGCCGCCACGTTGCGGGCGAACCGCGCGTCCGTCGCCGCGGCCGCCTCCGCCCGCGCCAGCTTGCTCCGCACCGCGCCGGACAGGTAGGCGTCGGCGGTCTGCCAGCCGGACCGGCCGTCCGGGTCGCAGGACTGCGGGTCGAGGAACACCGCCTCGCCAAGCTCCGCCACGCTCTCCTCGCGGCTGCGCCCGAGCAGCTCGGCGAGGTGGTCCAGGTCGACGTGGCCCGTCTCGGCCAGGGTGACGGCGAGCGCGTCGGTCGCGGTGACGATCACCGGCTCGGCCGGGGGATGGATCACCCGTTCGGTGAACACCGGCCCCTTGCGGGCAATGCCGGTCTCCGGGTCGTGGTCCTCGATCGAGGCCACCAGCCAGCAGTCCGGGTCGTCGGCGAACGGGGCGAGGTTCGGCCGCCGCTGCGTCTCAGTCACCGCGCCGGTGGCGGGATCGACGCTGCGGCTGGTGGTGGTCAGGTTGATTGGCCCGAACGCGCGCACGAACGCGCCGTAGGCGATGCGCAGCTGCGCCTGGGCGCGGCCCCAGGGCAAGTTCTCCATCTGCGTCCGCAGCACCTCGCGCACCGCGTCGCGCACCGGGATCAACAGCCGGATGATCCGGGCGTGCTTGGCGAAGATGGCGCCCTGCGTGCCGTCGCCCTTGCCCGACTTCACCGCGACCGGCTCCGCCGACCCGTTGACGACCTGCATCAGCGTGTCGCCGACGATGACGTAGCTGCCCTCCTTGATCGTGGCGCCGTCCGCCGCAGTACCGATCCGCAGCCGCTCACGCTCCCGCGGCTGCGCCGGTGTGGCCTCTGCTGACGCCTGGTGGATGCCTCTTGGCAGCGCGCCCGTCACCAGCTCGTCCAGCGCCTCGGTGATCGCCGACACATCGCCGGTGCGGCCGGATGCTGCGCGGCAGGTGTAGGTCGGGCCATGGGCGCTGGTGGTCCAGGCGTGCCGGCCGAGCACCATCGCCGGGTGCTCGGCAAAGTAGCGGTTCACCGCGAGCCTGCCTTCGCCCGGCTCGTCGACCTCGATTTCGGCCAGGTCGCGCCATACCGTGTCGTTCGGCGCCTGTCCCGGCGCGCGGCGCTGGAGGAACAGCAGGTCGACCACGACCTCGGTGCCGCTGGCAGCCAGCATCGACGCCTGCGGCAGCCGGATCGCGCCCACCAGGTCGGCCATGCCCGCGATGTGCCCGCGAGCCCTCGGGTCCACCCGGTCCATCAGGAACCGGCTGCACACGAACGCGGCCAGCCCGCCGGGCTTCAGCCGCTCGATGCCACGCGCGATGAAATACTCGTGCAGCGACAGGCCGAGCCGCCCGGCGGGATCGTCGGCGCGCACGGTGCGGTCCGAGAACGGGGGATTGCCGATCACGAGATCGAAGCTCTCGGCCAGCCTGGCCTTGGTGAAGTCCTCCTGGCGCACCCAGGCTTCCGGGTAGAGCAGCCGGGCGATGCGCGCCGTGGTCGGATCCATCTCGACCGCGGTGACCGCCGTCTTGCCAGCGAGGTCCTGCGGCATCAGCGCCAGGAACAGCCCGCTGCCGCAGCCCGGCTCCAGCACGCCGCCGCCGGCGAAGCCCATGCGCGTGACCGCGCGCCACATCGCCCGGATCATGAACTCCGGCGTGTAGTGGGCGTACTGGGTCGACCGCGCCAGGGACGCCATCTCCGCGGCCGGCACCAGCTGCTCCAGCGCGTGGCCCATCGTCTCCCAGCCGGGCCGGAAGCTCTCGCCGGGGCGGCGGAACAAGCTGTTCGCCAAGTCACTGGCGCCGAAGCCGGTGAACTTCGCTAGCCGGGCCTGCTCGTCGGCCGTGGCCGGGCAGGCGGCATCCTCGATCTCGCGGGCCAGGCGGATGGCGGCGATGGTGTCGGCCGCCCGCGCCTTCCAGGTCGGCGCCAGGGCACGGTCGCCGGTCAGCCGGAACGTCACCGTCGGGATGCGGGGCGCGACCGGAGCGGGGGCCGGCCCCGGCGCCGCGCCGGCCCCGTCCAGGGTATGGCCGCCCCGGCCGGCGCCGGCCGGTTCGCCGGAGCCGAGGTCGAAACCCCAGCCGAGGCTGGAGCTGTCGAACAGGCCGAGCTGGTTGCAGGTCTTGCTCATGGCGGTCGTCCTTGCGCGAAGCACGACAAGCCGCGCGCCTGCGGGAGCAGGGGCACGGCCTGGTGCGGATGGGGGAGGGATGGGCAGGAGGAAGGGAGCCGGGGTCAGCCCGGCCGGATCACGCGACGGGTTCGAGGATCTCCAGCGGCAGCAGCCGGAGGCGCGGGAGCTTCTCGCGGCCGCGCGGCGGGAAGCGCACGTAGACGTATTCGTCGAACAACCCGCGGCAGAGGCGATGCACGGCACCGATCCGGCCCGCCATGTCGCCTCCCACCCGAGGATCGCGGTGAACCTTCACCGCTTGGCCCACGCGCAGCCAATCCGACGCCGCGGCGACGATCTGCTCGCGCTGTCGCGAGGTCCGATACAGCCAGTCGGACGTGCTCTCGCGGGGATCGGGCTCACGCCATCGCCACGTACCTAGGAAGGTGGGAGCTGCGCGGGTGCTCCTTGTCACCTTGCGTCGCGCGCGACTGCCCATGGCAGCAACACCACGGCCAAGCGCCACAGGCGAATCAGCTTGCGTTCGGTGGAGTCGAGCGTCGCCAGCGCCGTCAGGTGCGGTCGCTGCATCAGCATTGCGGCGCTCGTGCCACGACGTGCTCCCACGCCGCTCCGGCGGTGGGAAACCTCGGATTGGGTCCGGCTGCCCCGTTTGCGGTGAGGCGTGGGCTTCGGGCTTGCGGTGTTCATGGGGCTGCTCCTGGTGAGTCTCTTCTCCTGAGACCCCCCTCACCCGCCGACCGGCGACGCGCCGGGCAAGGGCGCCGCTTGGTGCCCGGCCCGACCCTTGCGCGGCGGGACGCCGGTCGGCAGCTACCCCCCTGCGCTCCTGCTGATCGTGATCATCCCCTCAGCCTCTCTCTCGATCCTGCACGTGTCGGCGTGCGTCGAGCAGTCTCGGACGCCGGGAGTGTCACAGCGACCGGCAGCGGCGTTCACGCCATCGCCCTGGTCGGTGAGGCGAAGCCGCCCTCGTGCGCGTGTCGCGTGCCACCAGTTCACCTCGCGCGGAACACCTGCTCGATCCGGACGCGGGCTTCTCGCGGCAGCAGCAGGCGATGAGGCTCTGTCGCACCGTTCGCTTGGTGGTCAGACCTTTGCGGAGCCGGCCGATGCAAGCATCACGAGCCCCCGTCTTGACCAGCCGCCCTCTCCGCCATCAGGTCGCGGCAGTGCCGGCGTACCTCGCTGGCGGACAGGCTCCAGGGCGCATCTTGCGGGAATTGGCTGATGACGCAGGATTTGAACCGCTGGAACACGGACAAGGCGCCCTCGTCGTCACCGGTGGCATCGGCGCAGAGAGCGAGGGCGAGCTGGGCCGGGCCGGAACCGCCGTAACCCCAGGCAAAGCCGTTGGGAGACTTGTTGGCGAGATCCAGACGCAAGGCGAGCGGACGGCCGATGGCGGCCCCTTCGACCACGACGACGTGGCGCTTGCCCTCCTCGTCGCAGAAGCCATGATAGGCACGGCCGTCGCCGTCGTCCGCCACCTCGGTCGTCATGTCGGACGCCATGCTCCAACTCCTTCGGTCTGGTGCGGAAATGAATCGCGACCCTGGTGTTCCATGGGGGATCTTCGCAACAGGCCGGAACCCTTCGCAGTCTGGATCGACTGGTCCAACGGTGCTCATGCCGCCTGTGCCGCATCGGGGTGCGTGGACGCCACGGCGTCGTCCTCGTAGCTGTCGCCGGCGTCGGCGGTCGCCCGGGCGTAGTCCGGGTGGAACGCCAGCAGGTAGTCGGCGATCCTCTGCGCGTCCGCGGCGGCGCGGAAGATCTCCCGCTTGTCGCGCCGCAGGGTCTCGGCCCACTCCGCGATGTAGCTCGCGTGGTTGGGGATGTCGTAGGCAAGCCCCAGCTCCGCGCCGACGAACACCGACGCCAGCTCGGCGCGCAGTTCCTCCTTGGCGTAGGGATCGGAGCCGAACCTGTGCTCGATGTCGCGGTTCAGCCTGCTCGGGGCTGACGTCCAGTGGCCGAGCTCATGCAGGACGGTGGCCGCCCACGTCTCGGGACGCTCGAAGCAGTGCTCGGGCGGCAAGCCGATGAAGTCCAGGCTCGGCGAGTAGAACGCCCGTTCGCCACCGACCCGCACGACCGCGCGGCTGTTGCGCAGGATCGTCTCGGCCGCCTCGGGCCGGCGCCAAGGTGCCTGCGCCAGGTCGGGCGCCACATAGGCCGGGATGCCGTCGATTTGGCCGCCGTTGAACACCGTGTACGACCGCAGCATCGGGATCGCCTTGGTGCGCTCCTCGCCGTCCGGGCCGGCGTCACGGTCCAGCACGGGCAGCCGCTTGAAGAAGAACACAGTCGTGCCGCGCTCGCCCTTGCGCACCTGCCAGCCGCGGTCGGCGGCCTGCTTGTACGAGCAGAAGCGCGGGTCGCCGCCGAACGCAAACGCGGTGGTCGCCAGGACGACGACGTTGATGCCACGGTAGCGTTTCCCGGTGGCGCCGTTGACCGGCATCCCAGGGGCGCCCCCGGTCCAGGGCTGGCGCCAGGGTCGGGTGCCGGCCTACAGCGCCGCGACGATCCTGTCCGTCACCTCCGCGTAGTGGTCCCGGCGCTCGCCGGACGGCTTGCCGCTGTACTGCCGCGTCATCGGGGTTCTCCTCCTCAGGGGTTTGCTCAACCCCTTCCCCGGTCCGCGTAGCGGGCGACGGTGCAAAGGCGCGCGCAGCGCGGGACCGCAGGCGCTGGCGCCGAGGACCCACCCTTTGTCGCCGGCATTCGCCATGCGGTACTCAGATTCCTTGTGTCGTTCTGTGCGGTTTTCTGACGCTGTGTGTTCGCCTGCGGGAACAGTGGAAGCGGGGCCCGCGCCCACCCCGGGCCGGCGCCGGCCCCGCGGCATCGGCCCGGCGTCCGGGTGCTGGTCCTGCCCGGCCCCGGCGTCGGCGCCGGCGCCGAAGGGCTGACCTGGTGAGGTGACCGCGCTCAAGAAGTTCCTCCGGCTCCGCTGGCGGTGCTC
>CAXUHK010000013.1:24454-42883 GCA_964250775.1 uncultured Acetobacteraceae bacterium
GGCGGGGGTGTGGGCGCGTGGGGTACATGTGTACGGGGGGCGGGCCCCCGCGCGGGCGCGGACGCGGCACGGCCCTCTTAAGCGGCTCGACTTCGGTTGCCGTGTGCTGACTGGCCCGAGCCGGAGCGAGCCTTCAAAGGCTGCTTGGTGATCTTCGCGAAGGATGCGCTCCGTGACTTACGGAGCTGGCGGATCGTCTGGTTCCGCTGCCCAGGATGGCGCTGGGCTATTGATGGCGCGAGATCATCCGCCAGGCGGCATAGCCCAAGCCAGCCGCGACCCCGGCCGATGCGATGAAGACGAACAGGTTTCCGAGCAGGTCGACCATGGTCGGGTTCCTAGCGAGTGGGTGGGATATAGCCCAGCAGGACGAAGGCGCACAGCTCCGCGAGCCCGGCCACAGCGCCCGCGACGATCTTCGCCCACAGTGGTGCCACGAGGCTCACGTTCAGTTCAGGCGCCAGCACGACCGCCGCGAGTAGGGCGAGCGTGAGGGCCTGGAGGCCGCTGGCGGCCAGCTTAATGCGCTCCTCGATGTGCTTGGGCGCCAGCGGTGGCTTGTCGGAGAACCTCATGCTTCCGTCTCCGCTCGTGGATGCCAGAGTCACTATTGCTGATCGCCGGTGCCGCAGGCTGCCGGGGTTGGTCGATGCCTTGGGTCACATCGGCAGTCGTGGCCGGGTCAGGTGCCAAGCGTCTCTGCACGGGATGGTGGCCCGGAATGCCGGGAGCGCGATCCTCTCGGGACCGCCGTGACGCGCGGCCCGGGCATCACGGCCATGGATCACGGCCAAGGTGACGCCGCGCGAGGGCGCAGCCAGTCGAACACCGACCCGGGAGGCGCGCAGGTTCTTGCTGGCCGCTGAACCTTGGGTCGCAGCGTCCGTGACCACCTGAGCTTGCCGATCCAGGCGTTGACGTTGCTGCGGGACCGGCGGGAGCCGTGCCAGCCGCGGCCGCGCACCGGGCCGTCGCAGCTCCAGCCCGCCGCCCGAAGCGTGGCGCCACCCTCGTCCTCGCGCGTGTAGGTGATGATGCGGTCGAAGCCGCGTCGCTCGGCTTCCCGGGCGCTATGTGCGTACAGCATCGAACAGGCGTTCCACTTCAGCATCGGGTCGAGGTCGTCGCGGACGCACAAGCGGTTCACCTCCACGATGCCACGGCCGTTCAGGGCGCGGGCGACCGGGTTGCCCACGGTCACGACGCCGACGCGGGCGTAGCCGTTGAACACGGCGAAACCAAACCGCCAACCGCACGGCGCGGCACAATGGCGATGGTGGCGCTCGACAAAGGCGCGGGCGACCGCGAACGAGACAGTTCCGACTTCGAGCTTGAAGTCCAGCACCGGACCGTGGCCCGCGCCATCGGTCACCCGCCGCAGGGCGTGGCCGGTGAGGTCCTCGGCGCCGAGCCGGCGCAGCAGCCACCGGGCCCACGCCGGGTCGGCGTGCATCTCGGCGGAGACGTGATCGAGCAGCCCGGCGCAGCACGTGGCGAGAGTGAAGTTGCCGTCGACCCACGCCTCGTGGAGCGACAGCTCCTCCGGCTCGCCGCAGAAGATGCAGCGCTCGGCCGGGATTGCCGGAGGCAGCGCGTCACGCATGACGCCGGCACCCCGACACCTGAAGGGTCGCCTCATCCACGAGTCGGTCGCGAATGCGCCGCTTCAGCTCCGCCACACCCTCGTCCAGCGCCGCCGCACCGCGCAGCTTGCAGTATGGCTGCCAAAACGTGGCGCGTTCCTCTTGTGACCGGCCGATGCCGGCCAGCTGTTCCAATTCCCCGATGCTTCCCGCCGCTCGGATCTGCGCTTCGATCTGCTCGTACACGTCGTGCTGCCGCTTACGAGGCATGACGGTCTCCTTCCGTGTGGTGAGGACCCAGTGGGATGGAACGGCTCAGGCGGTCGGCTCGACCCTGAACCGGTGGGCGTCGAGGTTGCCGATCCGGTAGAGGCGGCTGCCGCCCGGCGGCAGCAACAGCACCGCGCACGCCCGGCGCGGGTCGATCACCACCCGCAGCCGGGCGTGCGCGGTGCCGTCGGTGAAACTGATCGGCTCCTCGAACACCAGCGTCCAGCCGTGGCGCAAACGCGGCTTCGCGCCCCGCCGGGCGATCATGGCCCGGCAACGTTCACGCCAGGCGAGTGCGAAATCATTGTCGGTCGGGGTGAGCAGGTCGAGGATCGCGGCTGGGCATTCAGCCTCGTACGGACCCGCGGCTTCGTCCATGTCCTTGTACGCGAAGATGTAGCCTTCGCGGTCGCGCGGGTTGTAGCGGACCAGGCAGACAATCCCGATCACCTCGCGCTCGCGGCCGGGCTGGAGCTGCTCGATCGCGGCGTAGTAGGTGCGCATCTTGACCAGCGCCGAGCGCAGCACGGTCGCACGGACCGTCTCGCGGGCGAAGGTGAACTGGTTGTCGAGGTATTGCGCGGCCCGGCGAAGCCGCGCAGCGACTGCATGGAAAGCCAACCCATGATCGGTCTCCTGAAACGACAAAGCCCGGCGCGCGAATGCGCACCGGGCCGTCGATGTGTGTGGTGGTCGAGCGTGCGAGTGTTCGGCCGGATGTCCGACCGGACGAGACGCCGCAGTGGCGGTCGTCAGGTCCGGGCCGGGAAGTCCGGATGCAGGACCGGCAGGTCCTCCATCGGCAAGGCATCGGAATCGAGCAGCACGTACTCGCACCCTCGTTGGCGCGCGTGGCGCATGAGGATGACCAAGTCGGCCGGAATGGACCCGGTCGGATCCACGTCCGCGTAGACGAACCAGCCATGCCGGGTGCGTCCGCCCAGGATTTCCGCGCTGCGGTTGGCGGGATCGCGCACGACGTCGTCCGTCGTCTGCTCGTCCAGCCATTGCCACGTCGCGGCGGACAGGTGGCCGCTGGACGCGTCGAGGAACCTGCGGATCATGATGACCTCGGAGTTGCGCGAGCCGGCGGGATCGCGGGCTTGCGGATGTGGAAAAGGCCCGCTCGGCGCGGGCCTTCGGGTGGCGACGCAGCGGAACAGACAGGTCGGGTCAGGCCGCGATCCTGCCCACCCGTTGCGCGCAGGCCCGGTGCAGCTCGCGCACCAGGTCGTCGATGACGGTGACCGCCTCGTCGTAGGCGTCGGGAGCGATCCCGTGCCGCACCGCCATCTCGCCGCGGAAGCTTCCGGTCAGGCTGGTCTCGATCAGCACGATGCCTTGCAGCTTGAGCACGCGGGCGAGCCGGACCACGAAGCGGCCGACCCCCTCGGGCGGACCATCCTCGCGGTGCAGCCGGTCCAGCGCGCGGCCGATCGCCACGATCGACGGCCCGTAGCGCTCCATGTCGCGGGATGTGAACACGCCCCGCTGCCCGGGCTGGTAGCCCCACTGCCAGGCATAGGCTTCGGGCCTGCGGCCGTCGGTCTGGCACTGGAAGTGGAGATGGTCGAGCCGCAGCGTCTTGCGCCCGTCGTCACCGGGTCCGAACGCCCGGAAGTCGCCATACTTGTCGTGGGCCTGCCCGAAGGCGCGTCTCATCGCCAGGGCGTCGAAGTGCGCGGTGGCATCCCCACCGCTGGCAATGCCCAGCCACGGGCGGATGACCAGCACGCCGCGGCGGTCGCTGTCTTGGATCATGGTCGTGAATCCTCCTGACGCCCGGAACTGGCCGGGCGTGGTGATGGTGGTGATTGTCGAAGTGCCCGCCGCTCGCGGCGGGGCGGGCTTACGGGAGGCTGGAGCCGGGTTGCCGCCCGGGACGGCTCACGGCCGCGCCGCGACGACACGCTGATGCGCCGGCACCATTGATGCCGCATCGGTCAGCAGCCCCGGCGCCGCCAGGATCGCGTAGAGCGCCACGGCGAGCAGTGCGCTCCCCAGCAGCAGCTTCAGGCTTTTCATCGCTGTCATTCCGCCACCCTCCTGCCGTCTTCATTCCTTCACGACCCCTCTCCGGCGGGCGCGGGGGTGGCGGCGGGGAAAGGGCGCGCAGCGGGCCGAAGGCCGCACCCTGGCCGCGCCGCAGCCGACCGTGGCAGCCATTTCCTCTCCTCCCGTCTTCCCCGCCACAACGCCTCGAACCTGGCGCGGCAGCCCCGGCGCATGCGGCTTGCCGGGCGGCGGGAGGATCTCGGTCTGGAAGCCGGATGTCGCACGGGCGTGCTCGGCGTCAAATCGCCTCCGCTGGCTTGATAGCGTCGTTCCAGTCCTTGTAGCCGTCCGGCGGCGGCAGGCGCTCGAACCGCACCCCCACCGCCCGCGCCATCGCGGCCAGGCGCGCGGCGTAGCCGGCCCCCGCCCTGTCGGCGTCGCTCGCCGCCACCAGGACGGCGTTGGGGATCGCGGCAAGGTCGCCAAGCCGCAGCTCCAGCGCCTGGATCGTCGCCGGCCCCATGCCGCCCGCAGTGGCGACATAGAGTGTGTCCGCCCGCAGCCTCTCGATCGCGGCAAGACTCATTGCGTCGACCGGCGCCTCGGCCACCACCAGTCGGGGCAACGAAGCATCGCTGGACGGGCGCCAGCCGGGCGGGGGCAAGCGGAACAGGGTCTTGGCGCCGCCGGCGCTGAAGCCGCGGTAGTCGGGTCCACGCATCTCGATCCCGGTCAGCCGCCCGCCATGGTCGCGGTGCCCGAACCAGGCGCTGGCGTGCGGGCCTTCGCGCAGCGCGTCAGCATCGACCGCCGCCGACACGATGGACGCGGGCAAGCCACGGGTCCGGGTCAGGTAGCCCCAGGCGGGCGAGCCCTCGACCGGCACCGGCCGGCGTTGCCACCGCAGCGCCGGCGGCACGACCGGCTGCTTCGCGCCTGTCCGGCGGTCGGGAGTGGGACCGCACGGGCTCAGGCCGATGAACGGCCGCAGCACCTTGCGCACCGCGCCGAAGTTCAGGCCGGGGTCGAGGTATTGCACCAGTCCGAAGATGTCGCCCCGGGCGGGGCTGCAGGGATCCCACCAGCCCCGGCCCCCATGCGTCACCAGCAGGATCTCGCCCTTGGCGCGGCGGTATTTCAGGCAGTTGCGGGTGCTCTCCCGCCGGTCCAGCCGCCACGGCGGCGGGTGCCGCTCCAGCAGCGTCGCGCAGCTCACCCCCGCCCGCATCCGTTCGAGCTCGGCGTCGTGCCCGCCCATCGTCCGCACTCCTGTCCTGGAATGCGGTCCGGCAAGCGCTCGCCTCGGGCGGGACAAGGGCGCCTGCGCGGCAGGCGGGAGCAGCGCGACGCACCCTTGTGGCGCGCGGGGCGCAAGCGATAGCGATTCTCGGTGGTTCGCATCGCGGGCGGCTGCGGCGCAGGATGGGTGTGTCAGGGAGAGTTCTATCCGAAGACAGCGGCAAGCCATTTGGTGTAGCCGGCCAAGGCTTCGAGATGTTGCAGGTGGTGCGGTAGCCGGAGTGACAGGTCCGCCACGACGCGGCAGCCGGTTCGGGCGCGCTACGATGGTGACAGGGCTACCCGAATTTGCAGCTTGTATGAGCAAATTTGTATGATAAATGCGTCGTAACGGCGCCGCTTACCAAACGTGCGCCGAAGAGGAGGAAAGTCGTGAAGTCAGCCGCAAGAACGGGCATGGCGGTGCTCGGTGTCCTGGCAGCAGCATTGTCCCATTTGGCTGAAGCGCAGGAGGCGAAACCCTTCATGCTCGGATACTCGGCCGGCTATCTCACCGATCCGTTCCAGGCGATCGAGGTCAACCTCACGGTCGCGGCGGCGAAGAAGGACGGCCTCAAGACGCTTCCCGTCGCGAACGCCAACGGCGACGCGGGACGCCAGGTGACGGACTTCCACAACCTGATCGCGGCCGGCGCCCAGGCGCTGCTCACCATGCCGACCGACAGCGCGGCGCTGGCACCCGCGGTCGCTTTCGCGGCCGAGAAGAAGGTGCCGGTCGTCGCGATCGACAACGGCGCGGCGGGTGGCAAAGTTTATATGATCGTGCGCGCCAACAACGTGGCGATGGGCAAGGAAGCTTGCGAGGCGGTCGGCCACGCGCTCGCCGGCAAGGGCACCGTGCTGTCGCTGATGGGCGACCAGGCAACCTCGGCCGGGCGTGAGCGGACGAACGGCTTCAACGAGTGCATGAAGGCCGAGTTCGCCGGCATCAAGGTCAACCAGCAGCCCACCTACTGGAAGACCGACAAGGCCGTGGCGGCCGCCCAGACCGTGGTCTCCTCCACGCCCGACCTTGGTGCGATCTACATGCAGAGCGACTCTGTGATGCTGTCGGGCGTCCTGAGCGTGCTCAGGAGCGCCGACCGCCTGGCCAAGGTGGGGGAGCCGAAGCACATCTTCCTCGTCAGCATAGACGGCACCGCCGGCGCGCTCGCGAGGGTGCGCGACAAGACGGTCGACGCGGTCATCTCGCAGCCGGTCGATCTCTACGTGAAGTACGGTCTCTACTACGTCCGCGCCGCAATGGCGGGGAAGACCTTCCAAAAAGGCCCGACCGATCACGGCAGCCAGATCGAAGATTACGAGGGCAGCCCGATGGACCTGCTCCCGGCCCGCATGGTGACGGCCGCGAACGCGGCCGACCCGGCGCTCTGGGGCAACGCGGCCCGCTAGGCGGGGCCCGCGTGCGCATGGAGGCCGTGGCACGCGAACCGACGGCGCCCGCGCCATGGGCGGCCGAGGCCAGCGGCGTGAGCAAGTCCTTCGGGGCCAATCTCGTCTTGCGGGATGTCTCGATCGCCGTCCCGCAGGGCAGCGCACGCGCCCTCGTGGGTCGGAACGGCGCCGGCAAGTCCACCCTGGTGGGTGTCCTGACCGGCCTGCTCACGGCCGACCGGGGCAGCGTGGCCTTCGACGGCAAGCCCGCGCTGCGGACGCGGACGGGGCCGGACGGGCGACGGCAGGTCGCCTGCGTCTACCAGAGGTCGACGCTGGTTCCCACCGTCTCGGTCGCCGAAAACCTGTTCATCAACCGGCATCCCGGCTCGCGTTTCTGGGTCGACTGGATTCAAACACGAAAGCAGGCCCAGCGCGTGCTCGACGAGTGGGGCCTCGACATCGACGCCGACACGGTGACGGAACGGCTTCGCGTGGAGCAGCGGCAGGTGGTCGAGATCGCCCGCGCGCTGTTGCAAGGTGCCCGCTTCATCATCCTCGACGAACCGACGGCGGCGCTGGAGACCAAGGAAATCGACCGCCTGTTCCAGCGCATCGGGCGGCTCAGGGCGGATGGCGTCACGATGCTCTACATCTCCCATCACCTGCAGGAGATCTACGACGTCTGCGACAGCGTCACCGTGATGCGCGACGGGCGGGTGGTCGCCGACGCGCCGCTCGACGCCATGCCGAAGTCGGCCGTCGTCGCCGCGATGGTCGGCAGCGAGGCTACGCCATCGGCCGCACCCCGACCGGCCGCGGCGGTGGAGGATGCGCCGGCGGTGCTGGAAATCCGTGGTATGACCCTCGCTGGCGCCTTTATGGGTATCGACCTGCAGCTGCGGCCCGGCGAGTGTGTCGGCCTCGCCGGCATCGGCAGTTCGGGCAAGGAGGAGATCGGCGAGGTCATCGCCGGGCTGCGACGGCCGGACGGCGGCGCCATGATGGTCGCGGGCCGTCGCCTCGGGTTAGGCGACGTTGCGGCCGCGCAGCAACGGGGCATCAGCTACGTGCCACGTGACCGGCGGCGGCGCGGCATCCTGCCGCAGCTCTCGATCGCCGAGAACCTGACCGTGACCGTGCCGGACCGCATCGGCCGGGCCGGCGTGCTGTCGCCACGACGGCGCGACGCGCTGGCCGGATCGATCGCGCGGACGCTCGGGGTGGTCTGCACCTCGACCCAACAGGAAGTGGCCGAGCTCAGCGGGGGCAACCAACAGAAAGTCGTGATGGGCCGGGCGCTCGCCTCACAACCCAAGGTGCTGGTGCTGGTCTACCCGACCCAGGGCGTCGACGTGGCCTCCAAGGAAGCTTTGTTCGGCATCGTGCGTGCGGCGCAGGACGGCGGCGCCGGCGTGCTGCTGATCTCCGACGAGGTGGACGAACTGCGCATCTGCGACCGCACGCTGGTCGTGTTCAAGGGCCGCACGACCCGCAGCTTCGGCTCCGGGTGGAGCGAGCGCGAACTGATCGCGGCGATGGAAGGAGTGGACTCATGACCACCGACACCGCGGCGGCGATGGGTGGTGCCCGTGGCCGGCCGCAAGGCTTCCGCGCGCGGATCGGCGCGTTCCGGCTTCGGGAGCTGACGCTGGTTCCGGTGCTGGTGGTCATCGCGTTCGTCGGCTGGCTCAACAACGGCGCCTTCCTCACCGCCGGCAACCTCGTCAACATCCTCCAGCAATCGTCGGAGCTGTCGATCTTGGTGATCGCCGAGACGGTGATCCTGCTGACGGCACGCATCGACCTGTCGCTCGAATCGGTCGTCGGTTTCGCGCCAATGCTCGGAGCCTGGCTGGTCCTGAAGGACACCATGCTGGGCGGCTCAGGCATCGGCCTGGCGCCATGGGCCGGCATCGCGGTCGTGTTCGCGACCGGCCTCGGCATCGGCGCGCTCAACGGCTTGCTCATCGTCAAGATGAGGCTGAACGCCTTCATCGTCACGCTTTCGATGCTGATCCTGTTGCGCGGCCTGACGCTCGGCCTCACGAACGGGGCCACGCTGTCGGACCTGCCGGACTCGTTTACCTACCTGGGCCGCGCGAAATGGCTGGGCGTGCCGGCCTCGATCTGGATCGCCGGCGGACTCTATCTGGGCTTCGGCCTGTTCCTGCGCTACCACCGGATCGGCCGCGCGCTCTACGCGATCGGCGGCAGCTGGGAAGCCGCCCGCGTCGCCGGCATCCGCAACGACCGCATCGTTTGGGCCGCCTACGTGGTGGCCGGGTTGCTGGCATCTCTCGCCGGGCTGATGCTGAGCGGGCGCATCGCATCCGTCGTGTCGAGCCAGGGCCAGAACATGATCTTCTACGTCTTCGCGGCCTCGGTGATCGGCGGTATCGACCTGAACGGCGGGCGCAGCCGGCTGCTGGGCGCGCTTACTGGTGTCCTGTTGCTCGGCATCCTGCAGAACGTCCTGACGCTCTCCCAGGTCCCGACCTTCTGGATCGATTCCGTCTACGGCGGCATCATCCTATTGGCCCTGGTCTTCGCCCGGGTCGCCGGCGAAAGGACGCCCGACACCATGGCCTGAACGCACGGTGGTTCGCATCGCAGGCGGCTGCGGCGCGGGATGAAAACCACAGAATTTATTGGAAAGTCGGCTGCGCAGGACGCCTTGTCTTGGGGCGCTATCATCGGCAATGGTCAGGACAAGTAGGGTGACTTCCGCGCAGTCGGCGTTCTGACCGACGAGCTGCCGGTCGTGGCATCATGCTCCATGGCAAGAAGGAGATGAGCGACCCCGCGCGGGCGGAGCACGGTGGCGCCCGCCGGATCGTGGGCGCCATGAAGGCGCGGTTGCGGCGGCATTGGGCCGCGAGGAGAGAGAGGAGGACAGGGCCATGAAGGACGAAGCCGAGGAGCGCAGCGAGTTCTTGGAGGCGATCCAACAGGCGGCAGACATCCTGACTGGCAAGCTGGTGCCTGCGCGCGTGCATCGGGTGCCGCCGCGCGACGTGGACGTGAGGACAATCCGGGCAAGCACGGGTTGAGTCAGGATCCGTTCGCGGCGCGCTTCCGGTTCGGCGTGGGGCCGTGCGGGGATGGAAGAACAGCGCCAGCCGGAGCAGGCGGCGCGCACGCTGCTGCTGCTGCTCGAGCGTGCCAGGTGCTGCGCTCAGCTCTTAGAACGAAGCAGCGGCGAAGCGCGCGGCCTCCGAAGTGATCAACGGCGCGGCAGACTGGCTCGGCACCCGCTTCAAGGAGACCGCGCAAGAGGTCACGGCGGAGATCCTGGCCCAACTGCGGAAGGAGACGGCGAAAGCCGAGAAGGCCAGCCGGATCGCGATCAGGGCGGCGTATGCGTCGGGGATCGTCGGCGCCGGGGCGTTGTCGGCGATCCTCGGCTTCGGGCTGGCTGGACTGTGACACCGGGAAACGGCCGTAGCCAAACGATCCCGTGCTCAAACAGTCGTGGATCGCACCATCGCGACCACCTGCGACAGCGCCGCCGGATCGACCGTCACGGCGTCCGCAGTCATGTTCGCCACCGCCCGGAAGGCATCGGTATCGCCCAGCCCGGCCAGCGTCAGCAGCCGCAGCAGCTCGGCGCGGGACACCCGGCACGGGGTTGCGGACGCCAGCGCAGCCATACGGTCGAGAAAATCGGACATGCGGCACGAACGCACAACGTTCTTGCTTCGTTCTACGTGCCGCGATAGCGTTCCGCCATGCACGACGAACCCCCGCCCGCTGACACCCCCGTCCAGTCCAGCGCCCGCCCGCTGCGGCCGGCCGATCCTGACGACGTAAAGGACGCTCTGGCGTTCGCGCTGCGTTATCGCGGTCGGAAGCGGATCGATCTTGCGAGCGAGCGGGTCGCGCAGATCGCGGCCGAAAACCTGTTTGAGCATCTGCGGCAGAGCGGGTTCGTGGTCATGCACATGGCACCCGCTTCACTCGGTCCTGACAAGCATTACGCTCCCAGCGTCGAGAGGATCATGCGGCGCAGCGGTGGCGAGGGCACGACATGATTGAGTCGCAACTCTTGGACGCCAAGGATATCGAAATCGAGCGGCTCCGCACACTCCTGGCTGCCGCGTCAGAACGCCTGAAGATCGCGGCGGAGGCGATGGAGCGGATGGGCTACCCGGATCGGGCGCGCGCATACCGTCAATGGTCAACCGAGATTTAGGGGAGCGCGCCCATGTTCAGCGAGCACCGCCAGCCTGTCGGGCGCACGTCGATCACCTACCCGCTGCCGGGGTTCAGCGTCACCTATCAGGGGCCGCCACTATCGCGATGGCGGTGGTTGCTGCGGACCCGGCGCAAGGCGTGGGCAGCTTACCGTCTTTGGCTGCGCCTTGCATGGCGAAGGGTTCGCGTTGGGCGCTATCCCGACCCGCTGGCAATACGAGACGAGGTTTTCCTCATCATCCGGCAAGCCGCTTGGCGAGCGGAGCGCTAAAGCTAGGCCACCCCGTCCGTGGACCTCGAAAGCGCCGCATTGGCCCGCATCGTCCTGAGCCGCTCCTCGACCACAGGTGTGAGCACCTCAAGCGCGTCGCTGCCGGCGACAAAGAGCTTCGGCGGATCCTCCATGCCAGCGACCTGCACCAGCACCCGGCCCAGCTTTGCCGGATCGCCCTGCTGCGTGCCGTCATAGGCCGCCCACGTCTCACGGGTGGACCCCTCGACCGCGTAGTCCTCGATCGTGTTCTCGGCAAAATGGGCGCTCCCGGGATCGATCAGGTTGGTGCGGAAGAAGCCAGGCTCGACGATCGTCACCTTGATGCCGAACCGATCCACCTCGGCCGCCACCGCCATCGACAGACCCTCGACCGCGAACTTGCTCGCGCTGTAGGCCGCGCAGTGCTTCAGGCCGACCGCGCCCGCCACCGAGCTGATGTTGACGACGTGGCCCGACCGCTGCCGGCGCATGACCGGCAGGGCGGCACGCATCACATGGACCACGCCGAAGAAGTTGGTCGCCATCTGCTTTTCGATGTCGGCGTCGCTCAGCTCCTCGAAATTGCCGAGCCGGCTGCTGCCCGCATTGTTCACGAGCACGTCGAGGCGACCGAAGCGCGCCAGGGCCTCGTCGATGGCGGGCTGCGCCTGCGCCGCGTCGCCGATGTCCAGCCGGACCAGGGCCAGGTCCGGGGTCTCCGTGCCGGCAAAGGCCGCGCGCAGCTTGTCCATGTTCCTGCCGGTCGCGACCACCCGATCACCCGCCTGCAGCGCAGACTTGGCGATGCCGGCACCGATGCCGCTGTTGGCGCCCGTTACGAACCAGACCTTGCTCATCGTTTGTCTCCATCAGTAAGCGATCCCTTGCCCTGCCAGGGGCGAGCGCCGGACCATCGCCGCCAGAGGGCGACAGGCTCCCTGCCCTGGCGCGTTTGCATCAGAGGCTGCGCTGGAAGAACGGTGTCAGCCGAGCCATTGCGCGACCCGCGCCCTCGCCATCGTACAGGTCCATGTGCGTGGCCCCGTCGATGATGGAGAGGTCCTTCGGACCCGCTGCCTTGGCGTATAATTCGTGGCTGTGCCACAGCGAGCCTGCCTCGCTGCCAGCGACGATCATCAGCGGCTGCGTCAGCAGCGTGTCGGCCTGGTCGAAACCCGTGAACGACACCAGGCAGCTGAGGCTGGTCAGCAGCATCTTGTTGGGGGCGTTCGCATGCTGGCCGCGCGGCGTCAGGTAGTTGTAGGCCTTGAACCAACACCTTTGTCACCAGAGGCCATTTCAGGTCAGGCAGGGGCTATGATGCGGCTGCATGTTCCGGGGTCGAGGCGGCCGTAAGGGTCCACGTGCGTCCGGAACAGCGGCGGCGTCGTTCCGCAGACGCTCGGTTGCGGCACGAGACCCTGGACCGTTCGCGTTCAAAGGCTTACACGTTCCGCAAGGGTGTGCCGCAAAGAAGGGGCGTCTGGTGCCGTCTGTGTGGGGCTATGCGCGGGTCAGCCGCGAGGACCAGAACCTTGCGCTCCAGCTCGACGCATTGGAGGCGGCGGGCGTCATCCGAGCGAATGTGGTGGAGGAGAAAGAGTCCGGCGCCCGGCAGCGACCAGGCTTCAACGCCCTGCTCAAGCGCCTTCAGCCCGGGGACAGCCTAGTCGCCTGGAAAGTGGACCGGCTCGGGCGCGACGCCTTGGCCGCCCTCACAATCGCCCGCGACCTGGACGCACGAGGCGTGCGCATCGTCATCACCACCCTCGGCGTGGACAGCTCGACGCCCGCCGGGCGCATGGTGTTCGGCGTGCTGGCCCAGCTCGCCGAGTTCGAGCGCGTCACCCTGATCGAGCGCACCAACGCCGGGCTGGCCGCGGCGCGCAAGCGCGGCACCCACCTGGGCCGACGGTTCCGCCTCACGCCCCACCAGCAGAAGGAGGCCCGGCGGATACGGGCAGACGAGGGCAAGACATACGCCCAGCTCGCGGCACTGTTCCGCGTGTCGCGGTCGGTGGTGTGGCGCGCGGTCAACGGCGCCGCCCGCGGCGGGGCGTAGCCGCATGGCCCTCAAAGAGCGGCCCGGCGCACCTTGGCCTGCTTGCGCCGCTGCTGACCTGAGGGCGGCGACACCGGCATGAGCGCCACGGTGCTGGACGGCGCCTGGGACCTGTCCCCGGCGGACCGCCTCATTGTCGAAGCCAAGCGCTGGGGCAGCCGCCTGCGGTTCGCCGTCATGCTGCTGTTCTATCGCGCCCGTGGCCGCTTCCCGCGTGGTGCGACCGAGGTGGACAAGGATGCTGTCGCGGATTTGGCGCACAGGCTCGGCATGCCGGCGCCTGAAAGCCGGGCGGCGCTGCTGCCCGCCTCCGACGACCGCACGCTCAAGCGGCAGCGGGCCGAGATCCGCGCCCTGCTCGGTTTCCGCGAGGCGACGATCACCGATGCCGAGGACCTCGGCATTTGGTTGCGCGACACCGCGGCTCTCCGCACCCGCGGCATGGATGAGCTTACCACCGAAGCCGAAGCAAGGTGCCGCGCGCTCCGGGTCGAGCCGCCCAGCCCCGACCGTGTTGCCCGCATCGTGCGCGCGGCGGTGCGCGCCCATGACGAGCGGCGCTACGCCGCGGTCCACGCCCGGCTGTCGGCGGAGACGCGCGCTCGGCTCGACGTCCTGCTGCAGGCCGGCAGCCCAGAAGCGGCCGACGCCGCCGGAAGCGAGACCGATCCAGAGACACAGGCCGCGCCGCTGATCCACCTTCGCGGCGGCCCCGGCCGGGCAAGCGTTGCCAGCCTGCGCGACGAGCTGGCCCGGCTTGACTTGGTGCGCCGGCTGGAACTGCCCGACGGCTTGTTCGCCGATTGGAGCCCGGCCGAGCTGGAAGCCTGCCGCCAGCGCGTGGCCGTCGAGGCGCCCTACGAGCTGCGCCGGCATCCTGAAACGACCCGCCACGCCTGGCTCGCGGCGTATGCCCACCTGCGCGGACGCGCGGTCACCGACACGCTCGTCGATCTGTTGATCGAGGTGGTCCACCATATCGGCGCCCGTGCCGAGAGCCGGGTGGAGAAGGAGTTGCTGGAGGACCTCAAGCGCGTCACTGGCAAGCAGGCCATCCTTTACCGGATCGCCGACGTGGCCGTTGAGCGTCCGGATGGCACCGTGCGCGAGGTGCTCTACCCCGCCGTGGGCGAGCAAACGTTCAAGGACCTGGTGCGCGAGGCCAAGGCGACTGGCCCGACATATCGGACCACCCTGCGCGCCACCATCCGCAGCTCCTACCGCGGCCATTACCACCGCGCCGTGCTGGACCTGCTGGCCACGCTCGACTTCCGCTCCAACAACGAAGCGCACCGTCCGGTGATCCAGGCACTGAACCTGGTTCGCCGCTATGCCAAGACCAAGCTTCAAGCCTATCCCGTGGACGAGGACGTGCCGATGGAGGGCGTGGTGCGCCCGCTCTGGCGCGACGCCGTGGTGGACCGCGACCCGCGCGGGCGGGAGCGGGTGAACCGCATCACCTACGAAATCTGCGCCCTGGAGGCGCTCCGCGACCAACTCCGCTGCAAGGAGGTGTGGGTGGCGGGAGCGGACCGCTACAGGAACCCCGATGATGACGTGCCCGCCGACTTCGCGGCCCGGCGCGACGAGCACTATGCCGCCCTCGACCTGCCGCGCGACGCAGGCGCGTTCATCGCCCGCCTGCAAGACGAAATGCGCACCGCCCTATCCTGCTTCGACGTTGGCCTGCCGCGCAACGCGGATGTCCGCATCACCGCCAAGGGCGGCGGCTGGATCCGCCTCACGCCGCTGCAGCCCAAGCCCCCGCCGGCCAACATCGAGGCGCTCAAGGCCGCGGTCGCCGCCGAATGGCCGATGACGGGCTTGTTGGACATGGTCAAGGAAGCCGACCTGCGGCTCGGCTTCACCGACCGGCTCCGCAGCCCCACGGCCTATGAGGCGCTCGACCGCTCGGTGCTGCGCCCGCGCCTGCTGCTGTGCCTGAACGGCCTCGGCACCAACGCCGGCCTCAAGCGCATGGCCTCCGTCCAGCACGGGACCAGCTACCGGGACCTGCTCTACGTCCGACGCCGCTACATCACGGCCGAGCAGCTGCGCGAGGGCATCGCGGAAGTGACGAACGCCACCCTGCGCGTCCGCGACCCCCTGGTCTGGGGCGAGGGCACCAACGCTTGCGCGTCCGACAGCAAGCACTTCGGCGCCTGGGACCAGAACCTGACCACGCAGTGGCACGTCCGCTACGGCGGGCGCGGGGTGATGATCTACTGGCACGTCGAACGCAAGTCGCTGGGCATCCACTCGCAGCTGAAGTCGCCCACCTCGTCGGAGGTGGCCAGCATGATCCAGGGCGTGCTGCGCCATTGCACGGAACTGGAGGTGGACCGGCAATACGTGGACAGCCACGGGCAGAGCATCGTTGCCTTTGCGTTCACGAAGCTCCTGGGCTTCCAGCTCTTGCCGCGGCTCAAGCGCATCGGCAAGCAGCGCCTGTACCGGCCCGATGCCGGCCAGCCCGACACCTATCCCAACCTGCAACCCGTCCTCACCCGCCCGATCGACTGGGAGCTGATCCGCCAGCAGTATGACGAGATGGTCAAGTACTCCACCGCCCTCCGGCTGGGTACGGCGGAGGCGGAGGCCATCCTGCGCCGCTTCACCCGCGAGAACACCCAGCACCCGACGTACAAGGCGCTGATGGAGCTTGGGAAAGCGGTTAGAACGGTGTTCCTCGCCCGCTACCTGCACGACCGCCCGCTCAGGGCCGAGATCAACGACGGGCTGAACGTGGTGGAGCAGTGGAACTCGGCCAACGACTTCATCTTCTTTGCCCGCCGCGGCGAGGTGTCGAGCAACCAGCGCGAAGACCAAGAGGTGAGCATGCTCAGCCTCCACTTGCTCCAGAACTGCATGGTTTACGTCAACACGCTCATGGTCCAGGAGGTGCTCGCCCGGCCGGAGTGGAAGGGCCGGCTGACGGCGCGCGACCTGCACGCGCTCACCCCGCTGTTCTGGACGCACGTGAACCCCTACGGACGCTTTGACCTCGACATGCGCACCCGCATCACAGCCCTCGCCTGACCCGAAATGGCCCCTGGTGGCAAAAGTGTTGGTTCAAGGCCTTAAGGGAAGGAAGAGGCTTGGCGAGGGAAAGTCTGGACGGTTGACGTCATGCGTCAATTCAGCTATGCTGGCTTGTGATATTGGGTTTCAAGGACAAGCGGACGACGCAGTTCGCGGCTGGCGGGCGCGTGGCGGCCTTTTCCGGGTTCGACCGGCAAGCGCACAAGCGGCTCGAAATCCTGGCCGCCGCGACCAGCCTGGCCGATTTGCGGGCCTTGCCGAGCAATCGCCTGGAAACCTTGCGGGGCGACCGCGCCGGGCAATACAGCATCCGCGTCAACGATCAGTGGCGGGTCTGTTTTGAGTGGCTGGAGGGTGCTGCCGGGCCGTCCAATGTCGAGATTGTCGATTACCATTGAAGGAGGAGACCCCATGACTAGACCGGCAATCCATCCCGGCGAAATCCTCGCCGACGAGCTGGCCGAACTCGGCGTCTCACCGACCGAGCTGGCGCGGCAAATCAACGTCCCCGCCAACCGGGTTTCGCAGATCATCAACGGCAAGCGGGCGATCACGGGTGACACCGCCCTGCGCCTCGGCCACTGGTTCGGCATGTCCGCCGAATTCTGGCTGAACCTGCAATCGGCCTACGATTTGCGGATCGCGGAACAGGCATCCGGCGCGGAGATCGAAGCATTGCCTGTCCGCCCCGAGCAGAAGCCCCGGCCGCAGCAGCCGGCGCTTTTATGAACCGCGTAGAAGACGGAACGGGCGATGAGCGCTGATGATTACCTGAAAGGCATACTGGCCCGCCAGGCCGTAGACACCGGGCCTTATTCCCCCGTCCGCTCCGTGCAATCGGTCATTCAGCCGATCATCCAGCAATGGGCTGCCGGCTACCTGTCCAGCATCTCGCCAAGCGGCTCTTTCGCCAAAGGCGCCGCCAATCACAGCGGCACGGACATCGATCTGTTTATCTCGCTGGCTTAAAACACGCCCGACAGCCTGAAAGAGATTTACAACAAGCTGCTGCGGACGATGACGGAGGCTGGTTATCAGCCCAAGGCGCAGAATGTCTCGATCAATGTTCAGGTGAATGGCTACAGCGTCGATCTTGTGCCGGCGCGCCGGCAGGATGGCTATAGCCAGGATCACAGCCTGTTCAGGCGGCGCGCCGACACCTGGACGAAAACCAATGTCGCGACCCATATCAGCCGCATATCGCAGAGCGGGCGCACCCAGGAGATCAGGGCGATCAAGCTCTGGCGCAATCAAAAGAGCCTCGATTTTCCATCCTTCTATCTGGAGCTGACCGTGCTGGACGCCCTGTTCAATGCGCAGGGTTCCCTGTCGCAGAATGTCTGGACGGTTTTCGAGTATCTACGCGACAGCTTTTCAGCGGCGCGAGTGATGGACCCCGCCAACACCAACAACATCATTTCCGACGATCTCACCGCTGCCGAAAAGACGACGATCCGGAACGCAGCGGTCCGCGCGCTCGCCGCCAAGGACTGGAGCGAGATCGTCGTATGAGCTGGTCGGCCAGAACTGACGAACTGGCCTTCTGGTACGCATAAGCGGACAAAGCTGGAACACGGATACACCAAAGCTCAAGCGGGCCGGGCATTTCGGTTGTTCCGCAAGCGCGCCGGTGCAGAACCGGAATGACGGCAAACACATGATTGCCGGGCGTATCAACCTGGCCCTGATCCGTGCCCATTGGAAAGCCATCCTGCGCATCGTCGCGTCCATCCGCACCGGCACGGTGACCGCGTCAGTGATCATGCGCCAACTCGCCGCCTATCCCCGGCAGAACGGTGTGGCGGCAGCACTCCGCGAACTGGGGCGGCTCGAGCGCACGCTGTTCACGCTCGACTGGATCGAGGATCCCGAACTACGCCGCTCAACCGGGCAGGAGCTGAACAAGGGAGAGTCGCGCAACAGCCTGGCGCGGGCCGTGTTCATCCACCGCCTTGGCGAAATCCGCGACCGCACTTACGAGAACCAGCAGCACCGTGCGTCCGGCCTCAACCTGGTCGTGACCGCCATCATCCTGTGGAACACCCGCTACCTGGAGCGAGCCGTTGCTATGCTGCGCCAGACCGAGGACGTGCCGGACCACCTGCTGACCCACCTCTCGCCGCTCGGTTGGGAACACGTGAACCTCACCGGCGACTACATCTGGGCGGCCCAACAAGCGTCGGAAAACATCGACGGATTGAGACCGCTCCGATCCGCACCAGAGCCGTTCCTCAAAGCCGCCTGACGTTCCGGATTTGTCCGCTTATGCGTACCAGAAGGCCGGTTCGTCAGTTCTGGCCTACACCCGCACGGCGGGCCGGCGCTTCGAGGGGCTGTGGCGATAATCCTCAGCG
>CAXUHK010000014.1:0-39949 GCA_964250775.1 uncultured Acetobacteraceae bacterium
CCCCGAACCCGGGCAGGTCGAGCGGCACGCAGCGCCGCGTGGGGGCCAGCCGGCGCGGCACCGCGGCCCAGGGGGCCGCGCTGCCGCAAAGGAAATGCAGGAAGAACACGGCCGGTCGGTCGTCCCGGTCGGTTTCGGCGGGGATCATGGTCGTTGGCCTGCTGCGATGCGAGGCGCTCAGGTGTGGCCAAGTTCGGTTCTGTCAACCGAATCGTCCCGACAACAAGCTCAGGGGCGGCGCGTCTCCTGGCGGCGCATCGGCATCCGGTCGATCGCGGCGCAGATCTCGGCGACCGAGAGCCGGCCGCGGCGCAGCTTGACGCCGCCATCCTTGCCGATGAGCAGCGCCGTCGCCGGCCCGTCGGCGCGCAAGCCCAACCCCGCCAGCAACGCCGCGACGGCGTCCGGCGCCATGGCGACGCCCTCGCGCTCGCCATGTCCCGCCAGGACCGTGAACACCACCGCCTGTCGTTCGGCCAGCGCGGCGCGGGCCTGCTCCTGGGCCAATTCCCGTGCCGTGTCATCGGCCTGGCTGGGGGCCACCAGGACCACGGGACGGCTACGCCCGACTTCCGCCGCCAGCGGGCTGTCGCTGGCGCGGGCGGTGGCTCCGATCAGCAGCAGGGCGGCGAGCGAAACGGCGCCAAGCATCGGCCTGTCCTCCCTGGACACCGCAACCCGGGCGTCCCGCGGACCGTTACGCGCCCATGGCCAAGCCGGTTGCCGCGTCGAGTGTCCCCGTGCTGGGAAGCGAACTGGCCCGCCTTGCCGTGGCCGACGGCGCCAGGCGCTATTTCGCGGCCCGGCGCGAGCGGATCGGGCCGTTCGTCGACCGCCACTTCTCGTTGCGCGGCGCGCTGCGGCTGCACCGCGCGGCGTTGGGTTGGGACATCCTGAAGGCGCCGGCCAACCTGTCGCTGGCCGGGCCGCAGATCGCGCTGCGGCTCGGCTCCATCCTGGCACGGCGAGCCGGCGCGCACCGGCTGGCGCGCTGGCTCCGGCGCTCGATCCTGTTCGAGACCGCGGTGGCGCGGCAGGTGACGTGGCTGATCCACACCGAGCTGCTGGAGCTGCCGTACCGCCAGCGGCGCCGCGAGTCCGACCATGACGCGCTGGCCGCCAGCATCCTGGCGACCCCGGAGGTCGAGGCGGCGTTCGCCGAGCTGGCGCGGTCCAGCGACGACCCGGGCTTCGCGCTGCGGCTGCGGCACGCGGTCGCCGAGTACGCCGTGAGCCGGGCCGCGGCGGCGGAGATCACCACCGGGCTGCTCAGCCTCGGCGCCGGAGCGGTCGCCTTGAACAAGCTGACGCCGGGCGCCGCCTCGCTCGGCCCGACGCTGGCGGCGATCATGGCGCAGCAGGCGGCGGTGGCGGCGTTCCCGCTCGGCGGCTGGCTCGGCGGCGTCTGGTACGGGCTGTTCCCGGCGCGCGCCTCGGCCGGGCTGGTCACGAGCACCACACTCGGCCTGATGCTGGCGGCCACCACCTTCGCGGCCTTCGCCGGCATCGTCTCCGACCCGATCCAGCGGGCGCTGGGCCTGCACCGCGCCCGCTTGCTACGGATGCTGGCTGCGCTGGAGCGGCAATTCGCCGACCCGGAGGCAGCCGGCTTCACGGTGCGCGACCACTACGTGGCGCGCCTGCTCGACGTGTTCGACCTGGTCGGCTACGCGGTCCGCCTGGCGCGGCCGTAGCGCTTTTCCTCCGGCCGCGCCGCCCCATGTCACCGTCATGGACAACATGTCGGCGCTCGCCACCCTGCCCCGTCCGCCGGTCACTGCCCGGCAGCGCAGCCAACTCGAGGCGTTCCTGGTGCTGCGGCGCAACACGCTGGAGCTGTGGGGCGACGCCGCCTACGAGGACGAGATACTGGGCGGCCGCTTCCTGGGGCGCGAGCAGTTGATGCTGAACGACCCCGACGCCATCCGGCACGTGCTGGTCGCCAACAACGCCAATTACGGCCGCAACGCGGCCACGCATCGGGTGCTGCAGCCGCTGCTCGGCAGCGGGCTGTTCCTGGCCGAAGGCGAGCCCTGGAGGCACCAGCGCCGCACCGTGGCCCCCGCGATGGCGCCGCGCATGATGCCGGTGCTGGCACGCCACGTCGTCGCCGCCTGTGCCACCACCGAGGCCGAACTGGCGCATGAGCATGGTGTCGTCGAACTGCTGCCGCGCCTGCAACGCCTCGCCTTGCGCATCGCGGCGCAATCGATGTTCTCGCTGGAGGCGGCGGAGTTCGGGGCGGCGATGCGCGCCAAGCTGATGCAGTACGGGCTGCGCTTCGCCCGGCCTGGGATGCTCGACCTGGTGCTGCCGAAGGGCATGACCTCGCCGCTCGACCGCGGCCGCGCCGAGTTCCGCCGCGAGTGGCTGGCGTTGATGGACCGCATCATCGACCGCCGCGAGCGCCAGCCCGCCGCCCCGGAGCAGCCGCGCGACCTGTTCGACATGCTGGCCGCCGCCCGCGACCCGCAGACCGGGCAAGGCTTCAGCCGGGCGCAGCTGCGCGACGAGATTTCGACCATGATCATCGCCGGGCACGAGACCACGGCGGTGACGCTGTTCTGGGCCTGCTACGTCGCGGCCAAGCTGCCGGCGCAGCAGGACCGCATCGCCGCCGAAGCGGCAGGCGTCGACCTGTCGGCCGGCAACGCGGCGGCGGCGATGAAGCAACTGGTTTGGACGCGCGCGTTCATCGACGAGGTTTTGCGGCTGTACCCGCCGGCGTTCCTGATCGTGCGCGTGGCGAAGGGGCCGGACGAGATCGCCGGGCGCCCAATCGCGGCCGGCACCGTGGTCAGCGTCTCGCCCTGGGTGCTGCACCGCCACCGCCGCCGCTGGGACGCGCCGGACGCGTTCGATCCGACGCGCTTCCTGCCGGATGCACCGCCTCCCGCGCGCTTCGCCTACCTGCCGTTCGGCGCCGGGCCGCGCATCTGCGTCGGCGCGCAGTTCGCGCTGACCGAGGCGGTGCTGGTGCTGGCGCGTCTGCTGCAATCGTTCCGTCTGGAGCTGGCCGGGTCCGGCGCCGTGGTGCCGCGCGGCTACGTCACCACGCAGCCGGACCGCCCGGCGCGGTTCATCGTCTCGCGGCGGCGGCCGGCATGACCCTGTTGCGCGTCGCCGACTTCCCGCGGCCGCCGGCGATCGAGCCGGAGCGGCGGCGCATCCGCATCGTGCTCGGCGGCGAGACCATCGCCGAGACGACCGAGGGCTACCGTATCCTGGAGACCACCCATCCCCCGACCTACTACCTGCCGGAAGCGGCGTTCCGGCCGGGCGCGCTGTCGGCCAGCCCGCGCCGCAGCTTCTGCGAGTGGAAGGGTGTCGCGCACTACTTCTCGGTTTCCGGCGGCGGCCGGGTGGCGCCCGACGCGGCCTGGGGCTACGCCGACCCGACGCGCGCGTATGCGGCGCTGCGCGATCATGTCGCCGTCTACGCCGGGCGGATGGATGCCTGCTTCGTGGGCGACGAGCAGGTGCTGCCGCAGCCGGGTGAGTTCTACGGCGGCTGGGTGACGCGCGACCTGATCGGCCCGTTCAAGGGGTAAGCCCGGTCAGACGTTCGAGCTTTGGATCGCCGCCACAACGGCATCCGTGACCTCCCGCGTCGTGGCCGACCCGCCGAGGTCGGGCGTCAGGGTGCCCGCCGCCGTGACCTGCTCGACCGCCCGCATCAGCTGCGCCGCGGCATCCGCCTCGCCCAGATGGTCGAGCATCTGCGCCGTGGTCCAGAACGTCGCGACCGGGTTGGCGATGCCCTTGCCGGCGATGTCGAACGCCGAGCCGTGGATCGGCTCGAACATCGAGGGGAACCGCCGCTCCGGGTCGATGTTGGCGGTGGGGGCGACACCGAGGCTGCCCGCCAGCGCGCCCGCGAGGTCGGACAAGATGTCGCCGTGCAGGTTGGTCGCGACGATGGTGTCGAGGCTGCGCGGCTGTAGCGTCATGCGCACCGTCATGGCGTCGACCAGCATCTTGTCCCAGGTGACGGAAGGGAACTCCTGGGCCATCTCGGCCGCGATCTCGTCCCACATCACCATGCCGTGCCGCTGGGCGTTCGACTTGGTGACGACGGTGAGCAGCTTGCGCGGGCGCGACCGCGCCAAGGCGAAGGCAAAGCGCATGATCCGGGTGACGCCGGCGCGGGTGAACACCGCGACCTCGGTCGCGACCTCCTCGGGGAAGCCGCGATGGGCGCGCCCGCCGTGCCCGGAATACTCGCCCTCCGAGTTCTCGCGCACGATCACCCAATCGAGGTCGCCGGGCCCGGCGTTGCGCAGCGGCGATGTGATGCCCGGCAGGATCCTGGTCGGGCGCACGTTCGCGTACTGGTCGAAGCCCTGGCAGATCGGCAGCCGCAGGCCCCAGAGCGTCACATGGTCCGGCACGTCGGGCGCGCCCACGGCGCCGAACAGGATCGCGTCGAAGCGCTTGAGTGTGTCGAGCCCGTCAGCCGGCATCATGCGGCCGTGCCGCTTGTAGTAGTTGGAGCCCCAATCAAAGCTCTCGACCTGGAACGCGACGTCGCTCAGACGCTGTTGCAGGCTTGCGAGTACCGTGAGCGCCGCCGCGATCACTTCGGGTCCGATGCCGTCCGCCGGTAGCGCCGCGATCGAGTGGGTCCGCATCATCGCTCCGCCACCGAGATGATACCTTCAACGTTATTCCTGGCCAGGCATACCCGTCCAGGATGACGTCGCAGGTCGAGTGCACCGACGAGTTCGGCCCATGGTGGGACGTGCTGGGTGAGCACGAGCGCATCGGCGTGGTGAGCACCGCCGCCGCGCGGCTGACGTCCCGTCCGGTGCCGGTCGCCCTTGAGCCGGTTTCGCTTCACCTCGCCCGGCACCGCCGCACCGACATGGATCCAGCGGTGACGCTCGTCGCCGAGCTAGTGCGCGCGGTCGCGCCACGACTGCGCCGTCACGAAGCTAGGCAGCCCGCGCCACAGCCCCAGATGCAACAACGGTTGTTTTCTGGACACGCGACCGTTGCTGATGAAGGCCAGCTACCAGGAAGGCCTTGCCGGCTAGCAAACGGCGAGGATTGGGCGGGGCCGCCGCTCAACTTGCGACGACGAAGGTCAGCTTGCCTGGTTCGGGCGCTCCAACGCCGTCAGGCCGCTTTCGGCCACTCATGTCGAGGTCGATCTCAGGTGTGTCGGGGTGGGAATACGTGGTGAAGCAGGTGCCCATTGGTCCATGTCAGCGAGCGTCACGCACATGCCGAACGAACTTGGCGACATCGGTGACAAACTCCTCTGGTCGTTCAAGCGCGGCGAAGTGCCCGCCGCGCTCGTATTCGGTAAACTGGACAAGGTTGTAGGTCTCCGCCAGCAGGCTTCGCGGTGGCAGCGGCCGCAGATCGTGCGGGAAGCTCGCGTAGCCAGTTGGCACCTCGATGCGGGTGCCCGGGGGCAGGGAGCGCATGACCTCATGTTGGGCTGCGCGGTAGATCCAGCTTGCGGTCGTGAAGCTGCCGGTGGCGACATACAGCATGATGTTGGCCAACAGGTCGTCCAGGCTGAAGATCGCGTCGAGTTCGCGTCCGCTCAGGTCGGACCACGCGTGGAACTTGTCGACGATCCACGCCGCCTGTCCCACTGGGTTGTCCTGCATCGCGAAGCCCAGGGTCTGCGGCCGGGTGCGCTGGACTTCCGAGTAGGCGCGGCCGTCCCGCAGGAACGGCTGGCACCGCGCCTCGAACGCGCGCGCCTCGTCAGTCTCCGGGGTTCCTTCGGCCCGGCTGCCGAGGAAGTTCAGGTGGATCGCCTCGCACCCGCCGCCCTTGGCGACCGAGTGGTCCAGGCCGGCCATCGCGGAGACCATCGAACCCCAGTCGCCGCCTTGGGCGATGTAGCGTTCGTAACCCAACCCGTTGCGCAACAGCCGGTCCCAGATCGCGGCGATCCGTCGCGGACCGATCGGCGCTGCCGGCCGCCCGGAAAAGCCGAAGCCGGGCAACGCGGGCACGACCACGTCGATGCCGTCCGCAGGGACGCCGCCGAACCGCTCGGGATGGGCGAGGCGTTCGATGACGCCGCGGAACTCCACGACCGATCCAGGCCAGCCATGCGTCAGCACGAGTGCGGTGTCCGTGGCGCCCGACCCGCGCTCATGCAGCAGGTGGATGCGTTGGCCATCGCACTCATACATCTTCTGCGGGAAGCGGTTGATGGCCGCCTCCTGGGCGCGCCAGTCGAAGCCGGAGGTCCAATGCGCGCAGAGCCGACGCAGGAACCCCGCCGACGTTCCGGCCGACCAGGAGTCACCGGCCTCGATCAGGTCCGGGAAATCGTCCCAGTCGACCGCGGCGACGGCATCGCGGATGGAGTCGAGGCGGTCTTGCGGAACGCCGACTTTGAAAGCCGATATGCTTGCCATAGTGCTTCAAGTCTCCAACACAGACGTACGACGCCGCGCCGGTTGCGTCAGCGACGCACCGGCGGCCAACCCGACCGCCAACCCGGCATAGCCGACCGCCATGCCCCGCTTGGACAGCACGAATTCCCAGCCTGGGGTGAACCGCTTCGGCGTGGCGCGGTAGTCCACCACCGCCGCGATGGCAGACATGCCCAAGGCGTCCCGCAGCATCGGCAAAGGACCGGCGGGACGCCGCCGCGCCCGCCACGCCTGGAAGAACACGGCCCAGAAGACGCTCGCGGCATGGTTGGTCAGGAACCCGACAGCGGTGTGAGCGGCGTCGAAACCCTCGAACGACCCGGCGGCCTCGCCGTTCAGCCAATGGCTGGTCGCGTTGATCGGCTGGACCGCCGCCTTGCCCTCCGCCCGCGCCGCCACGGCCAAGCCGGCGGCAGACCCGAAGCTGGCGAAGCTGCCTGAAACGAGGGCGGAGCGAAGTATCCTGGCCCAGTCGATCATCGTCGTCCCTCGCGCATGACTCATCGAACGGCGAAGGCCTGCTCCCGTTCCACCAGGGCGCCGAGCGCGCCCTTCCGGACGAGACGGCCACGGCCTGGTTCGAGTAGGGCCAGACGCTGGTGACGCTGCCGCTGAAGGGCGGGCGGTCCTCCGTGGTGATGAACGGTCGGCGAGGCCGACGCGGCCGCTCTGCTGCGGATGGAGGACGTGGCGTTCGGCCGGGAGCTGACCTGGCTGCGCGTTGCGCGACCCTGAAAAGGGCCGATCCGTCCGCCGTGGCAGCCCCGGCCGCCGATTGGCTTGGCTTGCGGGTACCGCCGCCGCAACCGCTGTACGCCGGCGTCCGCTTTGCCGACTTCGCAACCCCTGAGTAGAGAGGCGGTTTCCAGACTTACATAAATCAACTTGGACCGCGCATTTAGTGGTCCGTCGAAGCTGCCGCTCGCTGCAGCGTCTTCGCAACCGGGCGGCGACGCCCGAGGTTCGTCCGCTGCACGAGCGCGTAGAACGCTGGCGTGAACAGCAATCCGAACACCGTCACGCCCAGCATCCCCCCGAACACCGCGGTGCCCAGCGATCGCCGCATCTCCGCCCCGGCCCCTGTGGCCACCACCAACGGTGCCACACCGAGGATGAAGGCGAACGACGTCATGAGGATCGGCCGCAGCCGCCGCCGCGCCGCCTCGACTGCCGCCGTTGCCGGACTGCTGCCGCCATCCTGCGCCTGCCGCGCAAACTCCACGATCAGGATGGCGTTCTTCGCCGCCAAGCCGACCAGCACCACGAACCCGATCTGCGCCAGGATGTCGATCGGCAGCCCCCGGACCATCAGTCCCGAGACCGAGGCCAGCAGGCACATCGGCACGATCAGCACCACGGCGAGCGGCGAGCGCAGGCTCTCGTAGTTGGCGGCCAGCACCAGGAACACGAACAGCGCCGCGGCGCCGAACACCAGCATGGTGGGCGTGCCCTTCTGCTCCTGCTGGAAGGCGATCTCCGTCCACTCGTAGCCGATGCCCTGCGGCAGCACCTCGCCGGCAAGCCGCTCCATCCGCTGCAGGGCCTCGCCGGTGGCCACACCCGGCGCCGCGACGCCCTGCACCTCCGCCGCGGGATAGAGGTTGTAGCGAGGGACACGGTAGGGAATCGTCTGGTCACGCAACTGCGCCACCGTGCCGATGGGCACCATCGCACCGACGGCGTTGCGCGCCTTCAGCCCCATCAGGTCCGACCGGTCGCGCCGGAACCGTCCGTCCGCCTGCGCGATCACCTGGTAGGTGCGTCCCAGGAAGTTGAAGTCGTTGACGTACTGCGACCCGAGATAGACCTGCAACGTGTTGAACACGTCGGTCGGGGTCAGCCCGACCTTCTCCGCCTTGAGCCGGTCGACGTCCGCATAGACCGACGGTGATCCGGTGTTGAGCAGCGTGAACACCCCGGCGAAGCTCGGGTCCTTGTTCGCCGCTGCCACCAGCGCCTGCGCCGCGTCGACGAGCGCCTGCGTGCCGAGCCCGGCGCGGTCCTCCAGCATCATCTTGAAGCCGCCGGAGTTGCCGATGCCCTGCACCGGCGGCGGCGGGATCGTCAGGACGTAGGCGCCTTGGATGACCGACAGCCGCTTGCGCAGGTCGGCCAGCACCGAGTTCGCGGTCACTCCCGGCAACTCGTGGTTGTACAGGGACGGCAAGCCGGAGAAGATGGTCCCCGAGTTGGACGAGACGGTGAACGTCGTCGCGTCCAAGCCGGCGAACGGCGCCACGTGCTCGATCCCGCGCGTGTGCAGGATGATGTCGATCGCCTGCTGCACCACCGCCTCGGTCCGCGTCAGGCTCGATCCGGGCGGCAGTTGCAGCACGGTGATGAGGTAGCCCTGGTCCTGCTCGGGGATGAACCCGGTGGGGATGCGGGAGAACTCGAACCCGGCCGCGCCGATCAGCCCGACATACAGCACCACGACCAAGGCAAGCGCGCGCACCAGTCGCCGGGTCAGTTGGCCGTACGCCTCGGACAGCCACTCGAAGCCGCGGTTGAACCCGCCGAACCCGCCACGGACGATCCGGCCGAGCAGGGTGGGCCGGGCGCCGTGCGCGTCGTGCGGCCGCAGCAACAGGGCGCACAGCGCCGGGCTCAAGGTCAGCGAGACGAAGCAGCTGATCACCGTCGAGGCGGCGATCGTGACCGCGAACTGCCGGAAGAACTGCCCGGAGATGCCGGACAGGAAGGCGGAGGGCACGAACACCGCGCACAGCGTCAGCGCGATCGACACCAGCGCGCCGCCGACCTCGTCCATGGTCCGGTGCGCGGCCTCCTTCGGCCCCATGCCCGCGGCGATGTTCCGCTCGACGTTCTCCACCACCACGATGGCGTCGTCGACCACGATGCCCACGGCCAGCACGAGGCCGAACAGCGACAGGTTGTTCAACGATATGCCGCACGCGTACAGGATGGTGAACGTGCCCACGAGCGAGACCGGGATCGCGATCACCGGGATGATGGAGGCGCGCCAGGTCTGCAGGAAGACGAACACCACGCCGACGACGAGCAGGATCGCCACGAAGATCGTGGTGATGACCTCGTTGACCGACTTCGCGACGAAGATGGTGGGGTCGTAGACGATGATCGAGTCGAGGCCCGGCGGGAACGCCTTCTTCAGGTCCCGAACCGTGTCCAGGACGCTCTTCTCCACCGCCAGGGAGTTCGCGCCGGGCTGCGCGAAGATCAGCAGCGGCAGCCCCTCTTTGTCGTCCATGAAGGCCGTCGACCCGTAATCCGCGGCTCCGATCTCGACCCGGCCGACGTCGCGGATGCGGGTCGGGCGCCCCTGCGCGTCGGCCTTCAGGATCACGTCGGCGAACTGTCCCGGCGTCGCCAGCCGGCCGAGCGTCTGGACGTTGAGCTGGTAGGCGGCGCTGCCCTTCACCGGCGGCTGGTTCAGCACGCCCGCCGACACCTGGATGTTCTGCGCCCGCAGCGCCGCCAGCACCTCGCCGGCATTGAGCCCGTAGGCCGCGACCTTGTCCGGATCGAGCCAGACCCGCATGGCGTAGTCGCGCGAGCCGAACAGCTGCACGTCGCCCACGCCGGGCAACCGCGCCAGCGCGTCCTTGACGTGCAGCGTCGCGTAGTTGGACAGGTACAGGTTGTCCCGCGTGCCGTCCGGCGAATAGAGATGCACCGCCAGCAGGATGTTCGGCGTCGCCTTGCGCACCTGCACGCCCAGGCGCTGCACGTCCTCCGGCAGCCGCGGCAATGCGTCCTGGACGCGGTTCTGCGTCAGCATCTGCGCCACGTTCAGGTCGGTGCCGATCGCGAAGGTGACGGTGACGGTGAGCTTGCCATCGCCGGTGGACTGGCTGCTCATGTAGATCATGTTCTCGACGCCGTTGATCTCCTGCTCGAGCGGCGTCGCGACCGTCTGGCTGACCACTTCGGCGGAGGCGCCCGGATAGCTGGTGGTCACCTGCACCGTGGGCGGCACGATCTCCGGATACTGCGCGATCGGCAGGATCGCGAGGGCACCCAGTCCCATCAAGGTGACGAAGACGCTGAGCACGGTCGCCAGGATCGGGCGGTCGATGAAAGTGTGCGTGAAGCGCATCGCGCCCTCCTGGGATAGCGGATCAGTCGTCCGTCGCCGGCCGGTCGGCTAGTCGGCGTTCGGGACCGGCTTGATCTCGCCGGCGACCGGGGCGACCTTGCCCCCCGGCCGAACCCGCACCAGCCCGTCGATCACGACGCGGTCCGCCGGCGCCAGGCCGCTGCGGATCACCCGCAGCCCCTGTTCCAGATCGCCGACCTCGACCGGCTTCGGCACCACGGTCCCGTCCGATGCGACGGTCATCACGACCTGCCGCGACTGGTCGGGCACCACGGCGGAGGCCGGCACCAGCATGGCCGGCTCCGGCTGCCCGAGGCTCAAGCGCAACCGGGCGAACTGGCCCGGCGTGATGGCCAGGTCGGGGTTGGGGACGGTGGCCCGGGCGCGGATCGTGCCGCTGCTCCGGTCCACCGCGTTGTCGATGAAGTCGAGCGTCCCGTGCCGGTCGAAACGTCCGTCGCCATACAGGCTGATCGCCACGTCGGACGGCGCCGCCCCGTCATGGTGTGCCTTCTGATAGGCCACGTAATCGGCCTCGCTCATGTCGAAGGCCAGGTAGATCGGGTCCAACGAGACGATCGTCGCGAGCGGCGTCGACTGCCCGGTCCCGCCCCGGCCGCCGCTGACCAGGCTGCCCAGCGAGACGAGGCGGGCACCCATGCGCCCGGCGAACGGCGCGGTGATCCTGGCGAACTCTAGGTCGAGGCGCGCGTCCTGGATCGCAGACTTCGCCGTCTGGATGGTCGCCTGGGCACCGCGGTCGTCGGCGGCCCGCGTGTCGACGCTCTCCGCCGAGCCGTAATCGGTCCGCTTCAGCTGCTGGGCGCGCCAGAGCTCGGCCGCAGTCAGCGCCTGTTTCGCCTGGGCGGTCTGCAGCTGCGCCACCGCCGCGTCTAGCCGGATCTGGAACGGCCGCGGGTCGATGGCGAACAGCGGGTCGCCGGCCCGCACGGTTTGCCCGTCCTTGAACGCGATCGCCGCCAGCGTGCCCCCGACTTGCGCCCGCAGCTCCACGGTGTCGACGGCTGCGAATTGGCCGAGCAGCCGGCTGGTCGCCTGCACCGTCTTACGCACCGGCGCGCTCACCGTCACCTGCGGCGGCGGCGGTGGCGCGGGCGGCGCCTCGGGCCCCGCCCAATGGCGTTCGGCCACCAGGCTTCCGGCCGCCACGAGCCCGACGGCGGCAGCGATCCCAAGCCACCGGCCGCCGCGGGATCCGTGCCGCGGCACATCCCCGGCCTCCGTCACCCGCCCGGCGGACTCCACCTGCACGCGCGTAAGCTCCGTCATGAACAACCTCTCGGTATGCCGGTTGGTATGGAACGGCGAAGGCTGGCAAGGCCGCTGAATCCAGGACCGCACGCACCACCTTGTGTCAGCAATCTTGGTCGCACTTACGAAACCAAGCGTTAGATAGAGTGCTCTATGAATGGATCAAGGGCCGTGGGGAGCGTCAAGTAATGAAGGTTTCCGGGAGGAAGGCCGCGGAGCACCGGGCCGCCCTGGTGGACATGGCGAAGCGGCTCCTGCAGGAGCGCGGGTTCGATGGCGCGGGGGTCGTCGACATCAGCCGCCAGGCGGGATTGACCCAAGGCGCGCTCTACGGGCAATTCGGCTCGAAGGACGTCCTCGCCGCCGAAGCCGTCCGCAAGGGGTTTGCCGACGGCGCCGCGGCCTGGGGCGTGCTCAACGAGAACGCCGCCGATCCCCTTGCCGCCTACCTCGACGCCTATCTGTCGGAGGACCACCTGACGGATGTCGGGTCAGGTTGCGTCCTAGCGGCCTGCCTCTCGGAGGTGCGCCGGCAGGATCCCACGATCGGGGCCGCGTTCGCCGATGGTCTCTCGGGGATGGTCGATCTCGTGCAGCGAGCGATCCCGAGTGCGGCTGCCCCGGACGACGCCCGCCGCCGGGCACTCGCCGTGATTTCGGGTCTCGTCGGCAGCATCGCACTCGCTCGCGCCGTGGCGGCAATCGACCCGGCCCTCGCGCGCGAGATCATTGCCGCCGCGCGCGACGAACTGCAGCAGATGGCGGTTCGCTGACGACACCATGACAGGGAGCCAAACTCGCGGCCGTCACCCTCGACGCCCGTTGCAGAACCTTGCCGCAGGTCAGTCACTTGAGACCGATCCAACTCTGGAGTGGACGTAGTAGCAGCAATCGGTCGCCGATTCAGAGAGGCAAAGCGGTCGGTCCCCGGCGAATTCGCGACGCAGTCGCGGAGACTGTGCGAACGGACGGCAAGCCTGCCGCCGAGATAGTTTCAGAAGACGATGCGCAGCTTGCTGCAGGTCTTTTCCACGCCGAGGAAGGCATCGCGGCAATCACGTCCAGCGTCGCTGCCGGTGCCACCGCTGACTTTGGGTTTGGCGCCCTGACAACGGATGTCAGGTGCAGCCAAATCTGGCAGATCTCCTATGCGGCAAACCCTGTCGGAACGAGAAACGACCGAAACCATGATTGAAGGGTTTTTCGACTGCGCCGCTTCGTCCGATACACCGTCGAGCCGCCGCCCGAGACGCGGCGCGCGAGCCACATCGGTCAGGTTGACCTGGCGGCGTATGTTCATCGTCGATCCCCCGCCGTCGAGGGCGGTGATGCATCGTCGCGAGTGCGTGCCGCGACCCCCGTCCACGCCGAGGCAAGGGCAGTTCACCATGGGGTTGGTGCTGTTCAACATGCTGTTCGTGGTGGCCCTGCTGGCCCGCCCGTCCCCGGCCACGATCGCCGAGGCCATGGCGACCTGGACGCCGCTCCCGCACGGCATGATGCCGACGTTCCTGCTGCTCCCGGCGTCCGACACCGGCTCGCTCCTGGGTGGCACCGGCTACGCCGAGGCGCTGCGCCGGTTGATCGGCGCGCCCGGGGCCGCGCGGCCAACCTGGCGCTATGGGCGCTGCGCGTCTTCGTCCTGACGACTACGGCACCCTTGGCCTACGCCTTCGTACTGTCGCCGCGATAGGGCGACACCGGCTGGCCTCGGTCCACCTTCCGGAAATCTGCCCGCAACTAAGTAGTTTCCGACGCTGCCAGGACAGGCTTCCGGCACGTATCTTTCGGTCGTCGAGGTAGACCGACAATAAAGACCCTCGGCCCAACCGTATGGAGAATGCAATGTCTCAGGACAGCCAGCTGCAGCAGGCCGTGCAGGATGAGTTCATCTGGGAGCCCGCCGTGACCGCCGCCCATATCGGGGTCACAGCGAGTGCCGGCGTCGTCACCCTGTCGGGCCATGTGGACAGCTACGCGGGCAAGCTCGCGGCCGAGACGGCGGCGCGCCGGGTCAAGGGCGTCAAGGCCGTGGCCGAGGAGATCGTGGTCCGCCTGCCGTTCGACGTGAAGCGCGGCGACGACGAGATCGCCGCCGCGGCCGTCCAGCGCCTCGCGTGGAACGCCTCGATCCCGCGCGACAGCATCAAGGTGACGGTGCGGGACGGCTGGGTGACCCTGACCGGGCAGGTCGACTGGTGGTATCAGCAGCAGGCGGTGCAGCAGGACATCCGCCCGCTGCTGGGCGTGGTCGGCGTGTCCAACCAGACCACGATCAAGCCGAGGGTCAACACGGCGGACCTCAGCGACGACATCACCCACGCCCTGCACCGCTCATGGTTCTTCGACCCCAATGAGGTTCATGTGACCGCCAAAGGCGGGCATGTGAAGCTGACCGGGAAGGTTCACTCGTACCACGAGCGGCAGACGGCCGGCTCGACCGCGTGGTCGGCGCCAGGGGCCACCGCGGTCGAGAACGACCTGATCGTCGTCTGACGCCCGCCCTCCCGCCAGCCAAGCGCAGGCTGGCGGGAGGTGCGCGCCTGGCTGGCGCCTGACCGACCGACCGTTCGTCCGTGGCCTGCAGCGTCAGGATTGTTCATGACTGCGCAATCTCTGGCCGCCGCGATCTTCGACGTCGACGGCGTGCTGCTCGCCTCGCCGCATGAGCGCGCCTGGCGCGAGGCGCTGGCCGGCTTCACCACGGCGGTGTACCAGGCCCAGGTGGCCGGCAAGCCGCGCCTCAACGGCGCCTTGGCCGCCCTCAAAGCCATGGGCGTGGCCGATGCCGAACGGCAGGCGTCGGCCTATGCCGAGCGCAAGCAGGCGCTGTTGGAGCAGCTGATCCACGGCGGCGGCGTGGCGGCGTTTCCCGACGCGCTGCGCTTCGTGCAGCCGGTGATGGCGCTCGGATGGCCGATGGCCGTCGCCTCGTCGTCCAAGAACGCCAACGCGATGCTGCGGCCACTTCGCCTGGCGAACGGGTGCAGCTTGCTCGACGCGTTCACGGTCAATGTGTGCGGCCGCGACCTGCGGCGCGGCAAGCCGGATCCCGAGATCTTCCTGCTCGCCGCGGCCGAACTGCGCGTGCCCGCCGCGCGCTGCTTCGTGGCCGAGGACGCGAATTTGGTCGTCACCAGCCTGGACGACGTGGCGACCGGCGAGCTGGCGGCCGGCCGGCTGCGTCGGCGGCCCGCATGAACCCGCCCGCGGCCATGACGCCGGCCTTGCGGCCGACCGCCGATCCTGGCTGGGTGATCGACCAGCCTGGCTTCGACCCGCTGCGCGACAGCAGCCGCCAGTCGCGCTTCGCGGTCAGCAACGGCTTCCTCGGCGTGCGCGCCGGGCGGGCGATCAACTGCGGCGCCGACGGCGTCGTGCCGCCCCGCACCTATGTCGCCGGCCTGTTCGACTGCGGCGGTCCCGAGCGGCCGATCCCGGCCCTGGTCCCGGCCGCCGACTGGCTGCGGGTCGGCATCGCGCTGCCGGGCGGACCGGCGGCCCTGAACCCCGACGACGTGTCGTCGCACTACCGGACGTTCGACATGCGGCGCGGCGCGCTGCTGTCCGGCGGCCATCTAGTCGGCGTGCCCGGCCTCGCGATCCGGCTGCGGGTGCTGCGCCTGGTGTCGCTGAGCGAACGGGCGATCGGGCTGCAGCTGATCCAGATCGAGGTCGAGCAGGGCGAGTTCGACGTGACGCTGGAAGCGTCGTTCGAGGGGCTGGAGTCCGGACTGAAGGCCGAGCGGCTCGAGCACGACCTCGGCGCCTGGCGCACCCGGTCGTCCGGCAAGCGCCTGGCGATGGCGTGCGCCTGCTCGCTGCGGCTGGACGGCGAGGAGCTGCCGCCGGGCACGCCTGGCCCGTTCAGGTCGACGTGGGGATGGCGCACGCGGCCGGGCCAGGTCGCGTGCTTCGAGCGCATGGTGGCGGTGACACGGGAGGATGCGCCCGCGGGTGATCCTGGCGCCGCCGCCCGCGCCGCCTCGGCGCGTCCCGCGGCCTGGGCTGGCGCGGTGTCCTGGAGGCGCATGTCTCGTCCTGGGCCGGGCGCTGCCCTGGCGCCCTATGCCGACCGCTCCGTGCCGATGGATCTGGTGCTCGGGCGGGAGCGGATCGCACACTCCCAATTGGTCAAGCAGGCCGACGTGGTGGCATTGCTGGGCCTGCTGCCCGAGGAGTTCGAGGGCGGCGCGGCGGCCGCGAACTTCGACTATTACGAGCCGCGCTGCAGCCATGGCAGCTCCCTGAGCCGCGCCATGCACGGGCTCGTCGCCGCGCGGCTGGGGCGGCCGGACATGGCGCTGCGCTTCCTGCGGCAGACCTCGGCGATCGATCTGGCGGATACCCACGTCGCCATCGATGGCGGCTTGCACATCGCGGCGTTGGGCGGCGTCTGGATGATCGCGGTGCTCGGGTTTGCTGGCGTGACGCTGCTGCCCGACGCGCTGGCGATCGATCCGAGGCTGCCGGCCGGCTGGACCGGCCTGACGTTCCGGTGCCAGTGGCGCGGCCGCAGCGTCATGGTCGCCATCGACCATCGCGGAATGAGCCTCGAAGCCACTTTGGAAGCCGGTGACCCGATGGCGCTGGTCGTGCAAGGCGCGCCGCATCGCCTGGGTCGCGGCCAGCCGTTGCGGTCGGCGCTGCGCGCATCCGGCCTCGGTGCCGCATGATGCTGCTGAATGCGTTGAAGGGATTCGCCATTACGGCGTCAGATGGCCGGCTCGGAACCGTCTACGATTTCCTGTTCGACGACTCGAGCTGGCGCGTGCGCTGGATGGTGGTGCGCACCGGGCCGTGGCTGGACGGCCGGATCGCCCTCGTCCACCCGTCCGATATCGGTCCGGCCGATCACGCCCGGCGGGAGCTGGCCGTCCGGCTGACCAGGGCGCAGCTCGGGGCAAGTCCGGACATTCTGCTGGACGAGCCGGTCTCGCGGCAGATCGAGTATGGGCTGCACGAGTTCGTCGGCTGGGAGCCGGAGTGGGGCGAGACCCGCTACGTGGCCGGCGCGTGGAGCGTGCTCGGTGTCCGCGTCTCGCGAGCGAGGCTGGACGAGGAGCGCGCGATGCGCAAGGCGCCGCGTGGGGGTGGCCTGGCGGACCGCGGCGACCCGCATCTGCGCAGTGTCGCGGCCGTCACCGGCAACGGCGTGCGTGCCAGCGACGGCCTGGCCGGCCATGTCGATGGCGTCCTCGCCGAAGGCGCGGATTGGAAGCTGTCAGGTCTGACCGTCAACACCGGCGGTCGCTGGCTTGGCCGCCTTGTGCTGGTGCCGCCGTCCGCGGTGGCGCGGATCAGCTGGCCGGACCAGGAAGTCACGCTGGCCATCCCCGGCGACCAGCTCAGGCGCTGCCCGCCCTGGCCCCCAGCCAGCGAGTGAAGGCGCCTCGGCCGGCCCCACGGCTGGCCGAACTCGGACGGATGCCTTCAAGGCGTTGTAGTGCCCAGCTTCCAACCTGTTGCGAAAGCTCCGCATGACCGATACGTACCGCTTGGATCCGGGCCTCAGCCTGCCAAGTTCGAACGCCAACTCGAAGTTCAGCGCCGTCGCTTCCGCCACGGACAGATCGCCTCCGAAGATGAGGAACACATCGTTGACTTCTGGTTCGAACATGCGAGTTCCCTCCGGCTCTGCTTTGTCAGTGTCTGGTGTAGAGTGGCCGACCCTGGACGTGGCGCCTCAGCCCGATGGGCTCTTGCCATGGCTGTGACAGGACGTCGTTGTCACGCTGACGCTCCAGTCACCACCCGTACCCTGGCCAGCCATAGTGGCCATGAAGCCGTTGCTCGAACGGCTTCTCGACCGCCTCCATCGGATCCCATGCCGGGCTATACTTGACCTGCTCGCGGGTGACGTCGAGCGAGACCTCGCGCTTCGACCAGCTGATCTCCCGGACCGCGTAGGGCGACATCAGGACGTGCTGGCCGGGCCACCAGTTCCTGGTGTCGACGATGAGGTAGCGGATGCCCCAACTCGTGTCGTCGACCAGGAAGTTTTCGATGTGGCCGATCGACCCGTCCTTGGCCCGGATGTGGTAGCCGTTGACCGCGGCGAGGCTGCGCAAATGCGGGTCGCCGCCATCGTTGCCGGCCGCGGCGCGGGGGGCTTCGAGCAGCTCCGGATCGGAGCCGTACAGCCTCGGCGAGAAGCTCGGGCCGAGCGAGTACGGGCCGGCGCCGAAATAGTCGCCACCGCCCCAAAGCGGATCCCATCCGTAGTAGCCGTAGAGGTTTTCCTGCATCTGCCGCGACACCGGCTCGTCCGTGAGGATGTCGGGACTGGCTTTCACCTGCGCCTTGGTCAGCCGCACCGGCAGCGCCTCGTGCTCGTAATCCACCGCGCCGATGGCGGACGGATGCAGCAGCAGCTTCCTGCCGGTCAGCCAGGGGCCGGTGTCGACCACCATCCAGCGGATCTTCCACGTCCGCTCGTCGAACAGGAAGTCGCTGACGGTCCCGATCCAGCCGTCGGTCGCCTCGATGGCATAACCCTTGAGCGCCGATCCAACCAACATCATGGCGCATCCCTTCCCTTGCGTGAGGTTGCCAGCGTTCTTCGTGGCAACACCGGCCGTGCCGGAGGCCACGCTTTGCCGGAACTCGATTATGCACCTCGGCAAGGCCCGCAGCAGGTTCGGAAACTACCTATTGGCCAGAGCACGCTCCGGCCCAGACGACCAAGCCACGGACGGGCTCGCACGCGCGCCGGGGTGCCTTGTCGCCGAGGGCGCGTGTGCGGTGAGTAGTTTCCGAGCCTGCTGGCAGCGGCCGTACTTGGCTACTTTCGCGCTGTCGCCGGCCGCGTGGCGCAAAGCCGAAGCACGCAACCAAGCCGTCTCGACGCATGTCCGCCGGGCGCTGAAAGAGGGCCACATGGAAATGAACGAGGCTGTCGTCGCCGTGTTCGCGGGTCATCCCGAAGCCGATGCGGCGGTGCGCAAACTCGTCGCCGGCGGCTTCGCCATGAAGCACCTCAGCCTGGTCGGCAGGGGCTATCACACCGAGGAGAAGGTGGTCGGGTTCTACAACATCGGCGACCGGGTCAAGTTCTGGGGCGCGCGCGGCGCGTTCTGGGGCGGCCTTTGGGGCCTGTTCTTCGGCGGCCTGTTCCTGACGATCCCGGTCGTGGGCCACGTGATCGTGCTCGGCTACCTGGCCGTGGCGGCGCTGTCGGCGGTCGAAGGTGCCGTCGTGGTCGGTGGGCTCAGCGCCATCGGCGCGGCACTCACCAGCCTCGGCATCCCGAACCACAGCGTGCTGCAATATGAAACCGCCGTCAAAGCCGACGGCTTCCTGGTCATGGCGCACGGCACGCCCGACGAGGTGGCGGGCGCCGAGGCCATCCTGGCCACGAGTGGGCCAACCAGCCTCGACCTGCACGGCAACGTGCGAGCCATCAGGCAGCCGGCGATCCGGTCGGCGAGCGCGCTCATGCGGGCGGCCGAATAGGTCCGTGGGAAGCGCCCGGACATGCTCGACAGCCTTGCTCCCATTGCCGCGCCCACCGGCGTGATCGTCTCGGTGCGCGGCGCCGTGGTGGACATCGTGTTCGAAGGCGGCACCTTGCCGGCGATCGACACCGAACTGGTCGTCGAGTGGGACCGTCCCGAGGCCCTGGTGCTGGAGGCGCACAGCCACGTCGATCCCCGCACCGTGCGCGCCATCGCGCTGCAGGCGACCTCCGGCCTGGCGCGGGGCACGAAAGTTCGTGCGACGGGTGCCGCGGTCACGGTGCCGGTGGGCGACGCCGTGCTCGGCCGGCTGCTCGACGTGGTGGGTGCCACGCGCGACCGCGGCCCCGCTTTGCCCGCCGACACGCCGCGTCGCGGCATCTACAACCCGCCGCCTTCGCTGGTCGACGAGACCGAAACGACGGCGCTGTTCGAGACCGGCATCAAGGTGATCGACCTGCTGGCGCCGTTCGCGCAGGGCGGCAAGGCCGCGATGTTCGGCGGCGCCGGCGTCGGCAAGACCGTGCTGGTCATGGAGCTGATCCACGCCACGGTCGAGAAGTACCAGGGCATCTCGGTGTTCGCGGGCGTGGGCGAGCGCTCGCGCGAGGGCCACGAGATGCTGACCGACATGCGGGACTCCGGCGTGCTGGCGCGCACCGTGCTGGTCTACGGTCAGATGAACGAGCCGCCCGGCGCCCGCTGGCGGGTGCCGCTCACGGCGCTGACCATCGCCGAGCACTTCCGCGACCGAAAGCACCAGAACGTGCTGCTGCTGATGGACAACGTGTTCCGCTTCGTCCAGGCCGGCGCGGAGCTGTCGAGCCTGCTCGGCCGGCTGCCGTCGCGGGTCGGCTACCAGCCGACGTTGGCCACCGAGGTGGCCTTGCTGCAGGAGCGCATCGCCTCCGTGGCCGGCGCCTCCGTCACCGCGATCCAGGCGGTCTACGTCCCGGCCGACGACTTCACCGACCCGGCGGTGACGGCCATTTCGAGCCACATGGACAGCATGATCGTGCTGTCGCGCGACCTGGCGGCGGAGGCCTTCTACCCCGCCATCGACCCGCTCTCGTCGACCTCGGTGCTGCTCGACCCGCTGGTGGTGGGCGAGGAGCACTACCGCCTGGCGGAACGCGCCCGCGAGGCGTTGGCCCGGTTCAAGGACTTGCAGGACATCATATCGCTGCTGGGCGTCGAGGAACTCGGCCCCGGCGACCGTCTGATCGTCAAGCGGGCACGACGGCTGCAGCGCTTCCTCAGCCAGCCGTTCGTGGTGACGCAGGCGTTCACCGGCACCCCCGGCCGCAGCGTCAGCCGCGCCGACACGCTGGCCGGCTGCCGCGCGATCCTCGACGGCGAGGCCGACGACTGGGCCGAAAGCTCGCTCTACATGGTCGGCACGCTGGACGAGGCGCGCCAGAAGGAGACTGCCGCCGGCAAGCCGGGCGGTGCAGCATGAGACTCACCGTCACCACGCCGCTGTCGATCGCCGTCGACGAGGACGGCGTGCTCGTGCTGTCCGCCGAGGACGCCAGCGGCGGCTTCGGCATCCAGCCGTACCATGCCGATTTCCTGACCAGCCTCGCGGTCGGCGTCGTGAGCTGGAAGAGCAAGGACGATACGCGACACTACTGTGCTGTGCGCGGCGGCGTGCTGACCGTAAGCGGCGGGCAGGCGATCGCCATCGCCACGCGCGAGGCGGTGACGGGCGACGACCTCGCCTCGCTCGACAAGACGATCCTGGCCCGCTTCCGGGCCGACCTCGAAGCCGAGCGGAGCGAGCGGGTCGACAGCACCCGGCTGCAGTTGAGCGCGATCCGCCAGATCGTCAGCCATCTGCGCGGCGCGGGGAGCTTCTCGTGAGTACACCAGGCGAGCAGGACAGGCTGGTGACGCAGACGCGGCTGCGCGGGGAGCGCCACGGCCGTTGGCTGCGCGACGGCGAGCCCTCGGTCGGTCGGCGGCTGGCGCAGATCGGCGTGCTCGGCTGGATCGTCGTGGTGCCGATGCTGCTCGGCCTGTTCGCCGGCAGGTGGCTCGACCATAGGTTCAACTCCGGGCTGTTCTGCAGCGCGCCGCTGCTGATCCTGGGCGCGGCGCTGGGCTGCTGGTCCGCCTGGAAGTGGATGCAGAGCGCATGAACATCATCTTGCCGGGCTGGGCCGTGGCGCTAGGCCTGATGGCCTGCTTCACGGGAGGGGTCGGCCTCGGCACCGCCTATTTCCGCTGCCTGCTGTGGAGCGCCGGCCGGTTCGCCGCCGGTGGGCGCGTGTCGGTGACGGCCGGGCTGCTGCTGGGTCGCTTCGTGCTGCTGGGAGGCGCGCTGATGCTGGCGAGCCAGCTAGGCGCGCTGCCAATGCTGGCCACCGCCCTCGGCGTCCTGGTGGGCCGCTTCGTGGTCATGCGCCGGGTGGGGGCCATCGCATGACGTCGCCGCTCGCCAGCGTGGCGCTGTTCCATGTCGGCCCGGCGCCGATCACCGAGGGCGTGCTGGCGACCTGGGCGATCATGGCGGTGCTGGTCGCGGGCGGCGCGCTGGTCGGCCGACGCCTGAAACTGCTGCCGTCGCGCACGCAGGCGGCATTCGAGCTGGTGGTGGAGACCGTCGACGGCCAGATCCGCGACACCATGCAGCTCGAGCCGGCGCCGTACCGCGCCTTCATCGGCACGCTGTTCGCCTTCATCTTCGTCGCCAACTGGTCGTCGCTGGTCCCCGGCGTCAAGCCGCCGACGGCGCAGGTCGAGACCGACGCGGCGCTCGCCTTGGTGGTGTTCGTCGCGGTGATCTGGTTCGGCGTGCGCGCCGGCGGCATCGGCGGCTACCTGCGGACGTTCGCGACACCGAGCCTGTTCATGGTCCCGCTGAACTTCATCGAGAGCGTCACCCGCGCCTTCTCCCTGCTGGTGCGCCTGTTCGGCAACGTCATGAGCGGGGTGTTCGTGGTCGGCATCGTGCTGTCGCTGGCCGGCCTGCTGGTGCCGATCCCGCTGATGGCGCTCGACCTGCTGACCGGGGCGGTGCAGGCGTACATCTTCGCGATCCTGGCGATGGTGTTCATCGCCGGCGCGGTCAACGACGGCAAGCCGGCCGCAAGGATCAAGTCATGAACTGGCTCGCCTTCATCAGCATCATATCGGCGGCGCTGGCTGTCTCGTTCGGCGCGATCGGCCCGGCGCTGGCCGAGGGCCGGGCGGTGGCTGCGGCGATGGACGCCATCGCGCGGCAGCCGGAATCGGCCAGCACGATCTCGCGCACGCTGTTCGTGGGCCTCGCCATGATCGAGACCATGGCGATCTACTGCTTGGTCGTGGCACTGCTGCTGCTGTTCGCCAACCCGCTGCTGAAGTAGCCCATGACCATCAATTGGTGGACGCTCGGCATCCAGACCGTCAACGTCGTGGTCCTGGTCTGGCTGCTCCAGCGCTTCTTCTGGCGTCCGGTGTCGGCGATGATCGAGCAGCGCCGGACAGCGGTGCAGGGCGCCGTGAGCGACGCGCAGGCGGGCCGCGCCAAGGCGGCCACGGCGCTCGCGGACATCGCGCGCACCCGCGCCGGCTTCGCCGCCGAGCACGACAAGATCGTGGGCGACGCGCACAAGGCGGCCGAGGCGGCGGGGGCCGCGTCGGCGAGCGAGGCGGCCAAGCAGGCAGCCTCGCTGTTGGCGGCGGCGAAGGTCGAGATCGGCCACCAGCGGCACGACGCCGAGGCGGCCTGGGCCGGCCACGCCAGCGAACTTGCGGTCGACATCGCGGGACGCCTGGCCACCCGCCTGGACAGTGCGGCTATACGGGCGACATTCCTGGACTGGCTGGTCGAGGCGATCGGGAAGCTGCCCGCCCAGGAGCGGCTGGACGCGGTGGCCCACGGGGCGTCGCTGGAGGCGCGCAGCGCCACGGCGCTCGATCCAGCCGACCAGGAGCACGCCGGCGCGCTGATCGGTCAGGCGTTCGGCGCCTGTCCGCCGATCGCCTTCAAGGTCGATCCCACGCTCATCGCCGGCCTGGAGCTGCACGGCGACCATCTCAGCGTCGGCAACTCCTGGCGCGCCGACCTTGCCGCCATCCTCGCCGGCCTCAGCCATGCCGCTTGACGCCGGCGGTCAGGCCGATGCCTGGCTGCGGCAGGCGCGCACGGCGCTGGGGGCCACCGTCCTCGGCGCACGGGCCGAGCGGATCGGCCGGGTCGAGGAAGTGGGCGACGGCATCGCGCTGGTCTCGGGCCTGCCGGACGTTCGCCTCGACGAGCTGCTGCGCTTCGGGCGCGGCCAGTTCGGCTTCGCCCAGGTGCTCGAACGCGACCGGATCGGCTGCGTGCTGCTGGACGACGTGGACGGCGTGGAGGCCGGCGACGCGGTGCGCGGCACCGGCGACGTCGTGCGCGTCCCGGTCGGGCCGGCCCTGCTCGGCCGCGTGGTCGATCCGCTCGGCCGCCCGCTGGACAGCCTCGGACCCATCGCCGCCGAGGCGCGCGAGCCGATCGAGCGCCCGGCGCCCGAGATCGTCGACCGCGACCTCGTGGTGCAGCCGGTGCAGACCGGGCTTATGGTGGTGGATACGCTGTTCGCGCTAGGTCGCGGGCAGCGCGAACTGATCGTGGGCGACCGCGCCATCGGCAAGAGCACGATCGGCATCGACACCATCATCAACCAGAAGACCAGCGACATGATCTGCGTCTACGTCGCCGTGGGCCAGAAGAGCTCCAGCGTCAAGCGCGCCATCGAGGCGATCCACGGCGGCGGTGCCCGCGAGCGCTGCATCGTCGTCGTGGCCGGCCCGGCCAGCTCGCCCGGCCTGCAATGGATCGCCCCGTTCGCCGGCGTCACCATGGCGGAGTACTACCGCGACCGCGGCCAGCACGCGCTGGTGGTGATCGACGACCTGACCAAGCACGCCGCGACGCACCGCGAGATCGCGCTGCTGACGCGCCAGTCGCCCGGCCGCGAGGCCTATCCCGGCGACGTGTTCCACGTCCACGCGCGCCTGCTGGAGCGCGCGTCCAAGCTGTCCAAGGCGAAGGGCGGCGGCAGCCTGACCGCGCTGCCGATCGCCGAGACCGACGCCGGCAACCTCAGCGCCTACATCCCGACCAACCTCATCTCGATCACCGACGGCCAGATCGCGCTCGACGCCAAGCTGTTCCACCAGGGGCAGAAGCCGGCCGTGGACGTGGGCACCAGCGTCAGCCGGGTCGGCGGCAAGACCCAGGCGCCGGCGCTGCGCGACGCCGCCAAGACCCTGCGGCTCGACTACGCCCAGTTCCTCGAACTGGAGGCGTTCACCCGGTTCGGGGGGATGCCGGACACCCGGGTCAAGGCGCAGTTGGCACGCGGGGCGCGGATCCGGGCGATCCTGAACCAGAAGCAGCACGCGCCCTTGCCGCTGGCCGACGAGGTGGCCCTGGTCATGGCGGCGCAATCCGGCCTGCTGGACGCCCTGGCGCTACCCGACGTGCCTAAGTTCCGCCTGGGCCTGCGCGACGCGCTGGATGCGGGCGCCGCCGACGCGGTGCGGTCGATCCAGGAGACCGGATTGCTGGACGAGGCCGGCAGGCAGGCGGTGCAGGAGACGTTGCGGCGCTATGCCCAGACTTTCGCGCCGTGACCGAGCGGCTGGCCGACATCGGCGCCCGGATCGGCGGCATCCGCCAGTTGGGCGCCGTGGTGAACGCGATGCGCGGGATCGCCGCCGCCCGCGTCCAGCAGGCCAACACCCAGCTCGCCGCCGTGGACAGCTACGCCGCCATCATCGCGGCGGCCATCGGGCGGGTGCTGGCGCTCGCCCCCGCCGCCGCTGCCGGCGGCGCGTCGAAGCCGGGGCGGGCGGCGCTGGTGCTGTTCGGCGCCGAACAGGGCTTCGCCGGCGCGTTCAGCGAGCGCGTGCTCAACGCGGTCGGCGCCGACCTCGGCACGTCCGAACTGTTCCTGGTCGGCACCCGGGGCGGCACGGCGTTGGCCGAGCGTGGCATTGCCGCCGCTTGGAAAGGCGCCATGCCGTCGCATTCCCCCGGCATCCCGAAGCTGGCGGACGGCATCGTCCAGGCCCTGTACGCGCGCATCGCCACCGGCGAGGTCGACCGGCTCGACGCGGTGTTCACCCGCTGGCAGCCCGGCCAGGGCAGCCGGGTCGAGCGTCGCCACCTGTTCCCGTTCGACCTCGCGGCGTTCCCGTCGCCGCGTGTGGCCAACCCGCCGCTGCTCAACCTGCCGCCCGCCACCCTGCTGCGGCAACTCACGGCGGACTACATGCACGCGCAACTGTGCGAGGCGGCGCTGCACGCCTTCGCGGCGGAGAACCAGGCGCGCATGGAGGCGATGGCCGCCGCGCGCAGCCAGATCGAGCGCCAGCTCGCCGCCCTGCAAGCGACGCAGCGGCTGGTGCGCCAGGAGGAGATCACCGCCGAGATCATCGAACTCGCCGCCGGCGAGACGGCGAGCCGGTCGAGCCGGTAGCGCCTACGGGACCAGCACCGCGGCGCCCTCGAACCGGCCGGCGCGCAGGTCGGCCAGCGCCTGGTTGGCGTGCCGCAACGGATAGGCCGTGGTGTTGGTGACGATCCCCATTCGCGGCGCCATGCGCAGGAAGTCGAGGCCGTCCTGCCGCGTCAGGTTGGCGACCGACAAAATCTGCCGTTCCTCCCAAAGAAGTTCGTACGGAAAGCTAGGGATGTCGCTCATGTGGATGCCGGCGCAGACCACGCGCCCGCCCTTGCGCACCGCCCTCAGCGCCAGCGGCACCAGGTCGCCGTCGGTCGCGAAGATGATCGCCGCATCCAGCGGCTCGGGCGGCGACTGCTCGGAACCGCCGGCCCAGGTGGCGCCGAGGCGCCGCGCGAACGCCTGGGTGGCGTCGTCGCTCGGCCGGGTGAAGGCGTAGACCGACCGGCCCTGCCACTTCGCCACTTGCGCCAGGATGTGCGCCGCGGCGCCGAAGCCGTAGAGGCCCAGCCGCTTGCCCTCGCCCGCGATCACCAGGGAGCGCCATCCGATCAGCCCGGCGCACAGCAAGGGCGCCAGCGACACGTCGTTGCCCGCCTCGCCCAGCGGGAACGCGAAGCGCGCGTCGGCGACCACGGCCGTGGCGAAGCCGCCGTCGCGGGTGTAGCCGGTGAACAGGGGATGGTCGCAAAGGTTCTCGCGCTGGACAGCGCAGTATGGGCAGACGCCGCAGGTGTGGCCGAGCCAAGGTATGCCGACGCGCTCGCCCATTCGCAGGCCCTCAACTCCGGCGCCGATCGCGTCGACGCGGCCGACGATCTCGTGGCCAGGGGTGATCGGTACAAGCGGGGCGGGCAGTTCGCCGTCGACGACGTGGAGGTCGGTGCGGCAGACGCCGCAGGCGGCCACCGCGACCCGGATCTCGCCCGTCCCGGGTTGGCGGTCGGGAAGTTCGGTCCATTCGAGGGGCGTCCTGAGCCGATTGAGCCGCATCGCGTGCATAGGGCGCCTCTCCTGCGCGGACATTGGCGGAAAGCCGTCGCGGACGGGAGCCTCGGAAACTACGCAGTGTCGGCAACGGGCCGCGCTACGCCGTGACGCTCACGATCAAGGCTTCGTCGGGACGAAGTGCCACCGTGCCTGCGGTGTTGCCCACTCGGTCCGCATGGGTGGACAGGAGTATCTCCCCCGTGGGCGCCGCCACCGTGGCCACCTCATGGCCCGTGTTCGCCAGCACGGCCAATGTGCATCCGCAGGCCACCCGCCGGAACGACAGCACCGGCCCGTGCGCGGCCACGGAGACGATCGTGCCGGCGACCAGTGCGGGATGCCGCCGCCGCAACGCCAGCAGGTCACGGTAGAAGTTGGCCATCGACCCCGGCTGTTCGCGTTGCACGCCGAGCGGCGTGTCGACGCCGATCGGCAGCCAGGGTCGTCCCGTGGTGAAGCCGGCCCCGGCGCCGGCCTGCCAGGGAAACGGCGTGCGTTCCGGGTCGCGGCCCAGGCCCCGGCCGGGCTCGCGCGTCTCCGCCGGGTCCCTGACCTCGGACCAGGGAATCGGGGTGTCCACCATGCCCAGCTCGTCGCCCATGTAGATGGTGGGCGTGCCGCGCAGCGTCAGCAGCAGCAGCGCCGCCACCCGCGCCTGTTCGCGGCCGACGCGGCTGGCGATGCGCGGCCGGTCGTGGTTGCCCAGCACCCAGTTCGGCCAGCCGCCCGGCGGCAGCGCAGCCTCGTAGCGGGTCACGATGTCGGCGATCGCGGCAGCGTGCCACTCGGACAGCAACAGCAACTGGAAATTGAACGGCAGGTGCGCGCCTCGCCCGTCACGGCCGTAATACGCCACCAGTCGTTCGATCGGCAGGTACAGCTCGCCGAGCAGCACGCGGTCGGGATACTCGTCCAGCACGGCCCGCATCGCCTCGACGATCTCTAGCACCTCCGGCCGGTCGGCGGTGTAGAGCGGGAGCAGCTTGTCATGGGACGAGCCGCCTGGCGCATAGCCAGGGTTGGCCGGGTTATCGCGGAACTGGTCGTCCTTGACCATCATCCATAGGACGTCGGCGCGAAACCCGTCCACGCCGCGGGCGAGCCAGAAGCGCAGCACGTCGAACATGGCCGCGCGCACGGCGGGATTGCGCCAATTCAGGTCCGGTTGGTTCGGCAGGAAGGAGTGATAGTAGCATTGGCCACTCGGCGCGTCCCACGCCCATGCCGGGCCGCCGAAATTGCTCAGCCAGTTGTTGGGCGCGCCGCCGGACGCGGCGCGGTCGCGCCAGAGGTACCAGTCGCGCTTCGGGCTGGTTCGGCTGCGTCGGCTTTCAAGGAACCAGGGGTGGCGGTCGGAGGTGTGGTTCGGCACGTAATCCAGAATAACCTTGAGCCGACGCTTGTGTGCCGCCGCGATCAGCGCGTCCATGTCGGCGAGAGTGCCGAACAACGGGTCGATGTCGCAGTAATCGCTGATGTCGTAGCCGAAGTCCGCCATCGGCGAGGGGTAGACAGGTGAAATCCAAATCGCGTCCACCCCCAGCCAGACCAGATGGTCCAGCCGGCTGATGATCCCCCCGATGTCGCCGGTGCCGTCCCCGTCCGTGTCCTGGAACGAGCGTGGATAGATCTGGTACACGACCCCGTGCTGCCACCAAGCCAATTCCATCGACAGGGTTCCCGAGACTTCAGTGGACGGACGCAGGAAGCAACGATGATCAACGACCTCTGGTACAAGAACGCGATCATCTACTGCTTGTCGCTGGAGACCTTCATGGACGCCAATGGCGATGGGGTCGGCGACTTCCAGGGCCTTATCGGAAACCTGGATTACCTGCAAGGGCTCGGCGTCACCGCGATCTGGCTGATGCCGTTCCAGCCCTCGCCGCAGCGCGACGGCGGCTACGACATCGTGGACTATTACGGCGTGGACAAGCGTTACGGGACGCTCGGCGACTTCGTCAAATTCACCCACGGCTGCAAGCAGCGCGGCCTGCGGGTGCTGATCGACCTGGTGGTCAACCATACCTCCGACCAGCACCCATGGTTCCAGTCGGCACGGCGGGACGCGGCCTCGCCGTACCGTGGCTGGTACGTGTGGGCGAAGAAGAAACCGGCCCACAGCACGGACGGGATCGTGTTCCCCGGCGTGCAGACCTCGACTTGGACGCACGACGCCGTGGCCGGGGAATACTACTTCCATCGCTTCTACGACTTCCAGCCGGACCTCGACACCGCCAATCCCGAAGTCCAGGCCGAGATCCTCAAGATCATGGGGTTCTGGCTGCAGCTCGGCGTGTCGGGATTCCGCATGGACGCGGTGCCGTTCGTGATCGCGCGCAAGGGAGCCGCGGTCACGCGGCCGGTGGAGCAATACGACATGCTGCGCCGGTTCCGCGAGTTCCTGCAGTGGCGTCAGGGCGACGCGATCATCCTGGCCGAAGCCAACGTGCTGCCGGGCGACGACCTGGAGTATTTCGGTGACGCCGGCGATCGGCTGCAGATGATGTTCAACTTCCAGGTCAACCAGGCGCTGTTCTACGCGCTGGCGGCCGCCGACTGCCGCCCCCTGGTGGCCGCCATGAAGGCGACCGAGCCGCGCCCGGCCACGGCGCAATGGGGCCTGTTCCTGCGCAACCACGACGAGCTGGATCTCGGCCGCCTCACCGAGCCGCAGCGGCAGGCGGTGTTCGCGGCGTTCGGGCCGGACGCCGACATGCAGCTCTACGGACGCGGCATCAGGCGCCGGCTGGCGCCGATGCTGCAGGGCGACCGTCGCCGCCTGGAACTGGCGTACAGCCTGATGCTGACGCTGCCGGGGACGCCGGTGATCCGCTACGGCGACGAGATCGGGATGGGCGACGACCTGCGCCTGCCGGAGCGCATGTGCGCCCGCACGCCGATGCAGTGGTCCGCCGGACCGCACGGCGGCTTCACCGCCAGCGCCAAGCCGGTGGTGCGGCCGATCGCCACCGGGCCATACGGCTTCGCGCACGTCAACGTGGCCAGCCAGCGGCGCGACCCGGCCTCGATGCTGAACTGGACCGAGCGGCTGGTGCGGATGCGCAAGGAAGTGCCGGAGATCGGCTGGGGCGAGTTCAGCGTGCTGCGGACCGGGACCGAGGCGGTGCTGGCGGTGCGCTACGACTGGCGCAACAACTCGGCGCTGTTCGTGCATAACCTCTCCGCCCTGCCACGGGAGGTGCGGATCGATCCCGGCGCCGACGGCTCCGAGGACGGGCTGCTGGTGAACCTGCTGAGCGAGGACCACAGCCACCCGGAAGACGGCGGCAAGCACTGCATCCTGCTGGAGCCGTACGGCTATCGCTGGTTCCGCGTCGGCGGCCTGGACCACCTGCTGCGACGCACGGCAGCTGCACCTGAATACTCGTAGGCGGTGCCACCGTGGGTCTGGCGCCGCTCGGGCGCTGGGCGGCGTTGGAACAGGCCCGCACCGGGCCACGTCCGTGGTGGACACCGAGCCGCCCTCCAGCCGCTGCCCGGTGTGGCGTTCGAACGCCGGCACGGGCTTGCCGTCGGCAGGGTTGACGCTTTGGCAGTTTCCAACGGCCGTCTCGATCGCCGGGAGGCGCGGTTTGAACCAGGCCGGGCGGCGGCGAGAGGGTCGGAAACTACTCGAACGTTGCGGCGGGAAGCGTGTCGAGGCTGGCAGGCCCGGGTCGGGCGACCGGGCCGAGCGCCGCCTCCATCGATCGCACGAGGTCCGCCTCGCGGAACGGCTTGGGCAGCAGGGGGGCGCCGTGGAACGAGCGCTGCAGCTTGGCGCCGGTCATGAAGACATGCGGGACATGGCCGCTGCCCTGGATGGCCGCGACGGCCGCGACGCCGCTGCCCTCGGCGAGCCGTATGTCCAGCACCATCAGGTCCGGGTTGCTGCGCGCCGCGGCGGCGACGGCTTCGGCCTCGGTCGAAGCCGTGGCGCACACCTGATGGCCCAAGCTCTCCAGCGTTTCGGTCAGCGCCGCGCGCATCACCTCGTCGTCTTCCGCCAACAAGATACGCAATGGCCTCATGATGTGGTGTCTCCTCCGACGCTGGGTTTGAGTTGTGCCAGGCGGATGATGACGCGCAGCGAACGGCCTGGGCAGGTTCGGTATCTACTCACGCGTATGCCCATGAACAAAATCTGCCGCAGGCGCGTTACCCTGCGACGGCGGCTCCGACGGAGGAGCGGCCAGCAGTCAGGATGCCTCGATGCCGCATCGCCCCGTCTCAGCCATGGCAACGGTTTCGAGCGCCGCTTCCGGCCTCCGGATCGTCGGCATCGGCGCGTCGGCGGGTGGCCTGGACGCCTGCACCAAGTTGGTGCAGGCGATCCGGCCCGATTGCGGGCTGGCCTTCGTCCTGGTCCAGCACCTCGATCCGACCCACGACAGCATGATGGTCGAACTCCTGGCCGGGCACACCGCGATGCCCGTGCGCCAGGCGGAGGACGGGATGCGCCTGGAACCCGACCACCTCTACGTCATCCCGCCCGGCGCCTATCTCTCGGTCGCGGGCGGCGGCTTGCGCCTTTCGCCGTCGCGGCCTCGGCGCGGCGCCCGGCGGCCGGTCGCCGTGCGGCTCAAATAGCTGGCCGTGGCCAGCGGGGCGTGCGCCGCCTGCGTGGTCCTGTCCGGAACCGGCGCCGACGGCAGCGCCGGGCTCGCTGCGATCCGCGACCACGGTGGGTTCGTGGTGGCGCAGGACCCGGACGAGGCGGCCTATGGCGGGATGCCCCGCAGCGCCATCGAGACCGGCCGGGTCGACGTGGTGTTGCCGGCGGCCGACATCCCCGCGGCACTGGCCGAGTGGGGCCGCCATGCCACCGTGGCCGGATCGGCCGGGAGCGACCTCGAACCGCCTGAGTTGCAGGCCATCCTCGACCTGCTGCGCTCGCAGACGGGGCAGGATTTCAGCCTCTACAAGCGGGGCACCTTGCAGCGCCGCGTCGAACGGCGGATGGCGCAGGCCGCGGCCGGGTCCCGCGACATGGGGCACTACCTGCAGCGGCTGCGGCGCAGCCGCCCGGAACGCGAGGCGTTGGCGAAGGACCTGCTGATCCACGTCACGAGCTTCTTCCGCGACCCCGGCGTGTTCGCCCTCCTCGCGGAGACGACCTTGCCGGAGCTGGTCCGCCGTCACCCGCCCGATCGTCCGATCCGCATCTGGGTCGCCGGATGCAGCACCGGCGAGGAGACGTACTCGCTGGCGATGCTGCTGCTAGAGGCGATCGGCCGCTCGGGGCAGCCGACCAAGCTGCAGGTGTTCGCCTCGGACGTGGACCCGGAGGCGGTGGCCACGGCCCGCGACGGCCTCTACCCGGAGGCGGCGGCAAGCGTCGGCGCGGAGCGGCTGGCGCACTTCTTCACGCGCGAGGAGTCCGGCTGGCGCGTTGCCCCGGACCTGCGCGCGGTGGTGGTGTTCACCGTGCAGGACGTGCTCGCCGACCCGCCGTTCTCGCGCCTCGACCTGGTGTCGTGCCGCAACCTGCTGATCTACTTGCGTCCGGAGGCGCAGGAGAAGGTGATCTCGCTGTTCCACTTTGCCCTGCGGGACGGCGGCCTGCTGCTGCTCGGCACGGCCGAGACGGCGGGCGGCGTCGCGGGGCGGTTCGAGGTCGTCGCCGAGGCCGAGCGGCTATACCGCCGCGTCGGCCACGGTCGCCCGGACGGCCAGCGGCTGGCGACAGTGACCACGGACGGGTTGCGGCTGCGCCCGGCTGCCGCCTCGGTCGGCGCTCGGGCACCCTCGCGCCAGCTGGCGTTGGCCGAGCTCGGCCGGCGGCTGGTGCTCGACGCCTACGCGCCGGCGGCGGTGCTGATTAACGGCACCAACGAGTGCCTGTTCTCCCTCGGAGCCGCCGACCGCTTCCTGCGCCTGGCCCCCGGGCAGCCAAGCCACGACCTGCTGGCGATGGCCCGGCCCGGCCTGCGCGCCAAGCTGCACTCGGCCATCGACCTGGCCCGGCGCGACCGCGCCCTTGTCCCCGTCACCTGCCGCGTGGCACGGGACGCCGCTCCCCGGACGGTCAGCATCGAGGTGCATCCCGTGCTCGAAGCCGGCGAGGAGCTGCTGCTGGTCTGCTTCGTCGAGCGGACCCAGGAGGCGGCCCTCGACCGGCTGCCCACGCCCCGCGCGCCTCCGCAGGTCGCCGAACTCGAACGCGAACTCGACGCCACCCGGACCGAGCTGCAAGGCGCCATCCGCGACCTTGAGCGGTCGGGCGAGGAGCAGCGCGCGATCAACGAGGAGGCGCTCTCGGTCAACGAGGAATACCAGTCCACCAACGAGGAGCTGCTGGCCTCGAAGGAGGAGCTGCAATCGCTGAACGAGGAGCTGACAGCGCTCAACAGCCAGTTGCAGGAGACGCTGGAGCGGCAGCGCACCACGTCGGACGACCTGCAGAACGTGCTCTACAGCACCAACGTGGCCACGCTGTTCCTCGACCGCGACCTGCGCATCCGCTTCTTCACGCCCGCCACGCGGGCACTGTTCGCGATCCTGCCCGGCGATCTCGGACGCCCACTGGCGGACCTGCACTCGCTCGCCGCCGACGGCGCGCTGGAGCGCGACGCCAGGGCGGTGCTGGCGGACCTGGACCCGACCGAGCGGGAGATCGAGGCCGAGGGCGGCGCATGGTTCCGCCGCCGCGTGCTGCCGTACCGCGCCCATGACGGCGCGGTGGAAGGTGTCGTGATCACGTTCACCGACATCACCGCGCGCAAGCGCGCCGCCAACGCGCTCGAGGAAGCGAAGCGGCAAGCCGACCTGGCCAACGTCGCGAAGTCGCGCTTCCTTGCCGCCGCCAGCCACGACCTGCGCCAGCCATTGCAGACCCTGGCCTTGCTCCAGGGGCTGCTCGCGAAGGCGGTGCGGGGCGACCCGGCGCAGAACCTTGTGGTACGCCTCGACGACACGCTCGGCGCCATGGGGGCCATGCTGAACACCCTGCTCGACATCAACCAGATCGAGGCGGGCGTGGTGCAGCCGGAGGTCGGCCGTGTCCCGATGGCGGGACTGCTCGATCGGATGCGCGACGAGTTCTCCTACCACGCCCGGGCGAAGGGGCTGGAACTGCGGATCGCCGCGTGCTCCGAGGAGGTCCGGAGCGATCCGCGGCTGCTGGAGCAGATGCTGCGCAACCTGCTCTCGAACGCGCTGAAATACACCAAGCGCGGCAAGATCCTGGTGGGCTGCCGCCGGCATGGCACGATGCTGAGCGTGCAGGTGTGGGACACCGGGATCGGCATTCCCCCAAGCGAGTTCGACACCATCTTCGAGGAGTACCGCCAGATCGACAACGCCGCCCGCGAACGCAGCCGCGGCCTCGGGCTCGGGCTCTCGATCGTGCAGCGGCTGGGCACGCTGCTCGGCCACCGCATCGGCGTCCACTCCCGACACGGCGAAGGGTCGGGGTTCACCATCGAGGTGCCGCTGGCGCACGGCGACCGCCTTGCCGCGCGGCCCGCGACGGCAGGCGCGGAGCGCACGGGCACGCCCGACGCGGCGCGGCCCGGGGCCGCGATCCTGGTCGTCGAGGACGATCCGGACTTGCGCGAGCTGCTCGGCTTGCTGCTCGAGGGCGAAGGGCATCGGGTCGCCACGGCCGCGGACGGCCCGGCGGCGCTCGCCCTGGCGCTGGACGCGACCGCGCCGCCCGACCTGCTGCTCGCGGACTTCAACCTTCCGGGCGGCCTGAACGGGCTGCAACTGGCCGACCGGATCAGGCGGGAGCTGGCGCGTCCCGTGCCCGCCATCATCCTCACCGGCGACATCTCGGCCGCCACGGCACGCGAGGTCGCGCGAGGCGACTGCGTGCAGCTCGACAAGCCGGTCAAGCGCAAGGAACTCATGCAGGCCGTGGCGACCCTGCTGTCGGCCGTCACGCCTAGGCAGCCGAGCGATTTGCCAGGGGAGAGCCCATGGCAGGGCGTGGCCGCGACGGACCAGGCGTCGAAGGTGTTCGTGGTCGACGACGACGACCAGGTGCGCGCGGCGATCCGCCTGGTGCTCGAAGCCGAAGGGCAGACCGTCGAGGATTTCGCGAGCGGCGAGGCGTTCCTGCGGGCGCACGGGTCCAGCGGCGACGGCTGCCTGCTGATCGATGCCTACTTGCCCGGAATGGACGGGCTGGAGCTGCTACGCCGCCTGCGCGCTGGCGGCAGTCAGATGCCGGCCATCATGATAACGGGCCGCAGCGACGTGCCGATGGCGGTCCAGGCCATGAAGGCCGGCGCGTCGGACTTCATCGAGAAGCCGGTCGGCGCGGACGAACTGCTGGCCGGCATCGAGCGTGCCCTGGAGCAATCGCGCGACCGTGGCAAGCTGACGCTGTGGCGGGAGCGCGCCGCCGGCCATGTGGCGTCGCTGACGCCGCGGCAGCGGCAGGTCATGGCGCTGGTCGTCGCCGGCCACCCGAGCAAGAACATCGCCGCCGACCTCGGCATCAGCCAGCGCACGGTCGAGAACCACCGCGCCTCGATCATGCACAAGACCGGCTCGGCCTCGCTGCCGGCGCTGGCGCGGCTGGCTTTCGCCGCCGCTTGGGACGAAGCGTCGGTTCCGGCAGGCTCGGTGGCCCAACCCGCTGAGTAGCCGGTCAGCCGGTGTTGCCGCCTGGAGCCGCGTCGTCGAATGGGCGGGCCATCGATTGCCGCCGGGCCTCGGCGTCACAACGGTCCAGCGCGGCCGCGAACTCGGCGCGGGATGCCAAGTGGCGGTGGGCTGCGAACGTCTCCCCCATGAACTCGAGCAACAGGTCGTCGTGCCCGGCGCCGTCGCGCAGCGCCACCACGGCGGCGACGAGGCTGGCCCTGGCCGGCTCGGCCAGTTGGAGGCGTTCCGCCGCCCAGGCCGCGAACAACTTGTCGCGTCGCACCGTCAGCAGGAACCTGAACTCCTGGTCATGCGCGAACTTGGCCTCGAACGCCTGCTCACGCTCCGGGAACGTTGTCATCGAACCTCCAGCATCGCTGTCGCATCTGGCGGCGGCGCACTCGCGGGCGCCGCCGATCCGCTTGGCAGCTCCGGGCCGATCGCCGCCAGCACGGCGTCGTCGACGGTGTCCAGCCAGACGAACTTCAGCCGCTCCCGGGCACTCGGCGGGATGTCGTCGTAATCGCGCCGGTTGCGCGCCGGCAGCAGCACCGTGTCGATGCCGGCGCGCGCCGCGGCGATGACCTTCTCGCGGATGCCGCCGACCGGCAGCACCAAGCCGCGCAGGCTGATCTCCCCGGTCATGGCCAGCGTCGGCGGGACCGCGCGGCCGGTCATCAGCGAACTCAATGAGACGAACATCGCGACCCCGGCCGAAGGCCCGTCCTTGGGCGTGGCGCCGGCCGGAACGTGCACATGCACGTCGCTGCGGGCGAACAGCTCGGCCGCTATCCCCATGCCCGCGGCCCGGGTCTTCAGCAGGCTCAAGGCGGCCTGGGCGCTCTCCTTCATCACGTCGCCCAGTTGTCCGGTCAGGATCAGCTTGCCGTCGCCCGGCATCCGGGTCGCCTCTATGAACAGGATGTCGCCGCCGACCGGCGTCCAGGCCAGGCCGGTGGCGACGCCGGGGATCGAGGCGTGCTGGGCCACGTCGGCGTCGAACCGGGGCGGCCCGAGGATCGCGGCGACCTCGTCCGCGTCGACCGGCGCGCCCACGCCAGGCTCCGCGGGCGCGCTTGCCTCGGCCACGCGCACCGCGACATGGCGGAAAACGGCGCCGATCTCGCGCTCCAGGTTGCGCACCCCGGCCTCGCGCGTGTAGCCGTCGATGACCAGGTTCAATGCCGCGTCGTCCAGCCCTGCCGCGTCGGCAGTCAGGCCGTTCGCCCGCAACTGCCGCGGGATCAGGTGGCCGCGGGCGATCGCGACCTTCTCCTCGGTCGTGTAGCCCGACAGCCGGACCACCTCCATGCGGTCGCGCAGCGGGCCGGGGATGGTGTCCAGCACGTTGGCGGTGGCGATGAACAGCATCCGGCTGAGGTCGAACGGCACGCCGAGATAGGCGTCCCGGAAGGTGCCGTTCTGCTCGGGATCGAGCACCTCGAGCAGGGCCGAGGCCGGGTCGCCCTGGAAGCCGCCGGCGCCGAGCTTGTCGATCTCGTCCAGCATCATGACGCCGTTGCGGCTGCCGGCGCGGCGGATGGCCTGGACGATGTTCCCCGGCATGGCGCCGACATAGGTGCGGCGGTGGCCACGGATCTCGGCCTCGTCGTGGACCCCGCCCAGGCTGACGCGGGTGAACCGGCGTCCCACCGCGCGGGCGATCGACTGCCCGAGCGAGGTCTTGCCGACGCCTGGCGGCCCCACGAAGCACAGGATCGGCCCCTTGCCGTCGGGGTTGAGCTTGCGCACGGCGAGGAACTCGAGGATGCGCCGCTTGATCTTGTCCAAGTCGAAATGGTCCTGGTCGAGCACCCGGCGCGCCTCGGCGATGTCGATCGGTGGCTCGTGCTCGATCCGCCAAGGCAGCTCCGACAGCCATTCCAGGTAGCTGCGCGCCATGCCGGCTTCCGCGGCACCTTCCGGCATCCGCTCCAGCCGGCGCAGCTCGCGCCTGGCCTGGGTAGCGACCTCGGGCGGCATGTCGGCCTGTTCGAGCTTTTGCTTCAGGTCGTCGATTTCCGGGGCGTTGTCATCGGCCCCGCCCAGCTCCTTCTGGATCGCCTTCAACTGTTCGCGCAGCAGGAACTCGCGCTGCCGGCCCTCTAGCGCCTCGCGCGTCTGCTTGGCGATGCCGTGCGACAGCTTGAGCACCTCCTGCCGGTAGGCGAGGCGGGAGATCGCCAGGTCCAGCCGGGGCAGCAACGCCACGGTGTCGAGGATCTCCTGCTTTTCGGCCGGCGTCAGACTCAGCAGGCCGGTGACGAAGTCGGCGAGCGCGCCGGGCGGCTCGATCGACTGCAGCATCGCCACCATCTCCGCCGGCGCCTGCTCGACCAGGCGCAGGGTCTCCAGGCCACGCTCGCGCAATTGCAGCACACGGGCGTCGATCTCGGGGCTGCGCTCCGAGGGCGGTTCGGCGATGCGCCGCACCGTGGCCACAGGCTGTGGGCCGTCGAGCGAGATGCTTTCGAGCCGCACCCGGCCGAGACCCTGCACGATGGCGTTGTGCGAGCCGTCGCGCGCGGTGAAGTAGCGCAGCAGGCGCGCCTCGGTGCCGATCGCGTGCAGGTCGCCCAGCTCCGGCGCCGCGGCGAACGGCTCGCGTTGCAGGACGACGGCGAGGTGCTGCTCGGTCCGGGCGGCTTCCTGCAGCGCCGCGGCGGCCACTGGATTGCCGATGACCAGCGGCAGCACCATCCCCGGCAGCAGCACGGTGTCCGTCACCGGCACCAGGATCAGCGCGGCGTCCTGGAGTCCAGCGCCGGCTACTTCCACGGCATCCATCAGACGAGCCTGCGCAGCGTGAGCAGCAGGCAGCCGTCCGTGTGTTCCTGCTCGTCGAGCTGATAGGCGCCAGGCGGCAGCGGCAGGCGCCGTTCGAAGCGCCCGTGCGGCAGCTCGACCCGGTGGACCCGGGCGGGGCGCGACGAGACCGGCCAGCGCCGCGTGCCTCGAACCAGCAACTCGCCCTCTCCCACCACAACCTCCATGTCCCCACGCCGCACGCCGGGGAGCGCCACGACGACCAGGAGCCCGGAGTCGGTTTCGAGGATGTCGACCGGCGGCTCCCATCCGCTGGCGGTCGCCTGGTAGATTTCGAGCTGCAGCCTGCTGGCGCGCGAGACCATCGTCACCGTCTCCGGCCAAAGGGCGGGTCGACCAGAGCGCGGCATGGCGGTTCCTTTTCACTGAAGGTGGATATGGCGCAGCCCAGACACTACCGGCAGGGTCGGAAACTACTCAGAAAGTGGGTAAACGGGCCTATTCGGCGTCGGGTTTCGCCGGCCGGACTGTCGCAGCTTCGCTCTGCGGCCGGTTGTCGGGCGCGGTGCGGCTCCAGCAAGCCGATCGAGCTGCCTCGATACGAGCTACATCCGGCGGTTCGGAAAGTTCGCGACGTACGCGACCGTGGGCCGCCTTCAATCCATGGGAGGACGCCCCATCGACCTACCCTGTCATTCCAGGCAGCGACGCTGGCGCGCTCCGAAAGCCTGACGCCACGGGTCGGCACAAACGCCTCAAACCCTGTCGCCGTTAAGTGCAGCGGCGGCGCGGGCCAGAATGCTGCCAACCTGTGTCGCGGCCCAATGCCCGCCGCGCACTGTCCGAACGCCACGGGCGTTCAGCACGGCGGCTACGCCGCGCAGGCTGATGACGCCGCCGGCCCTGATCTGCTCAATGACGGGCGCCACGTTCCGCGCGAAGCGCTGGGCACCTTCCGCTGTCCTGGTGGCGCCGACTACCTGCGCCGCCGCCAAGTTGGTCCGGTTGCCCAGCAGTGTCCCCTGCCCTTTGCGGATCGCCAGCGCCGCGCGGGTGGGTTCGGAGATCATGCGCCGCTCCTTCTCGGCCAGCGCGGCGTAGACGCGCAGCATGAACAGGTCGACGTCGGCGCCGAGCTCGGCAACCACGAAGGCGACGCGCTGCGCCATCAGCCCGGCGATGAAGTGCACGTCGCGTGACAGCCGGTCGAGCTTGGCCACTAGCACTTGGCCGCGATGGCGTTGCGCGGCAGCCAGCGCAGCCGCCCATGTCGGCCAGAACCACCTCCCGGCCGCCGTGCTGCCGTAGCTGATCCAGTCGGTATACCGCTCGCTGGCGACCGCCGGCACGACTGAACCCGAACCGGAGCCGTTGGTGCCTGCGGTGCCGATCCGCAAGTCGGTGTTCCGGGACCACATCGTCTGCCTGGAAGACGGCAGGAAGCTGAAAATGCTCAAGCTCCACCTGCAGACCAGCTACAGCATGACGCCGGACCAGTATCGCCAGAAGTGGGATCTGCCGGCCAGCTACCCGATGGTGGCCCCGGACTACGCCAGCCGCCGCTCGGACTGCGCCAAGCACATCGGCCTTGGCCGGTTGCCCGCAACCGCGAAGCCGGCGAACTCAGCCGAGGCTGGCGAGGCGCTGGACCCGTCGGCGGAGCTCCGGGTGACCTATATGCCGACACGGCGCACCCGCGGGTCCAAGGGCTGAACCCAGCACATACTTTCGGTCATAGCTTCTGATGCGGCATAGGCCGTTGAAATAACTCTAAACGTAACCTTGCCCAAAAGTCTTGATTTCTGCAATGACGACAGGGTTTGCTAGCGAAACCTGCCAACCCCTAAAAACGGCTAAGGCCCTGGAACTCGTGTTCCAGGGCCTATAACGATCTAGCTAGAGTTGCATCCGCGCGTGTTGCAACAGCGGCTGGTGTGAGGCGTTGGTGGG
>CAXUHK010000015.1:0-377 GCA_964250775.1 uncultured Acetobacteraceae bacterium
GCGGATGCCGTGCCGAGGCGCGCGGACTTCGCCGGAGCCGCCTTGCCGGGCGCCGTCACCGCCGGCCGGCCGACCGCCTTGGCTGCCGCCTTGACGGCGGGCGCGGGCTTGCGTCCCGGCTTGGCGGCAGCCTTCGCGGCGGTCGAGGCGGCGCGCGCGGCCGGTTTCGTGGTGCGGGCCGCCGCCTTGGGCGCGGCCTTCGTCGCCGCAGCAGCCTTGGCAGGCGCCTTGGCGGCGGTCTTGCCCGTCTTGGCGCCGGTCTTCGGGCCAGTCTTCGCGCCAGTCTTGGCGCCCGCCCGGGCGGGCGGCGGGGGCGCCGGCCCCGGGGGGGGGGGGGGGGGGGGCCCGGGGGGGGGGGGGCGGGGGCCCGGCCCCGC
>CAXUHK010000015.1:387-39068 GCA_964250775.1 uncultured Acetobacteraceae bacterium
CTTCGGGCCAGTCTTCGCGCCAGTCTTGGCGCCGGCCTTCGCGGCCGGCTTGGCGGCGGCACGAGGGGTGGCGGGGCGTGCCGCCGATTTGCGCGGCGGCGTGCGCATCGCCATCGGCTGCGCCTTGCCGGCGCTGCGGGGGGTGTCGTCGCTGGTCATGAGTGGAAGCTCCATGGAGTTGCAGGCTGGAAAGTTGCAGGCCGTAGGCGGTGGGATCGCAACACGACGGCGTGCCGGCAGGTTGCCGCGATGGTCCCGGAGGGTCGTGTCCGCGTGGCTTTCCGCATCGCCGCACCTGCAAAGTTCAGAAATGTGCGCCTATCGCAAAGCCCGGCTTCTCCGGGCCAAGCGGCAGGCGCCGCTCCGTGCGAATCGTATCGATCGCCAGCACGTCTCCGCTATCTGCTTCCTGGGTTCGTGATGTCAACAAAAAGCAATGGGTTCGTTGTATTCGCGGCAAACAACTTGCCCGTTCTCGCGTAACAGGAGTGCACTACCTCCCGGCCTGCGGCTTGTGATGGCCTCGGCGTGGGATCATGTAACCCATCGGCCCGAATGACCCGCGCCATCGAGCCGACATTGAAACCGAGGTGACGCGATGCCGGATACGCCACTCCCCAACCTGCCTTTGCCCAACGCGCCAATCTCCGTCCCGGATGTCGAGCCGCGACCGGCTCCGCTGCCGGCGACGCTGCGCTGGCAGCCCGACCGTGCCGCCCGCGCCGAGGCGTGGCCGATGCCGCCGCTGCTGCGGGCGTTGGCGCGCGGCTTCGTCTGCCGCTGCCCCGCCTGCGGCCAGGCCAAGCTGTTCCGTGGCTACCTCAAGGTGGTGCCGGAGTGCATGAACTGCGGGGCGCCGCTGGGCCTGGCACGGGCCGACGACGCGCCACCCTACTTCACCATCTTCATCGTGGGCCACGTCGTCGTTGGCGGCATGGTGATGCTGGAGAACGCCAAGTCGCCGCCGCTCTGGGTGCACGCCGCGATCTGGTTGCCGCTCACGGTGGTTATGTCGCTCGGGCTGCTGCGCCCGATCAAGGGCGCCACCGTCGGGCTGATGCTCAAGCTCGGTATGCTCAAGCCCGTCGAGGATGCCTGAGTCGCTGGCGGTGGCCGCCGCAGCCCGGATCGGGCGCGTGACGGTCGCCGCCGAGCCGCCGCGGCCGCTCTCGCCGCGCCACGAGGTCGAGCGCGTGCAGGCCGTCGCCGATCTCGAAAGCGAGCGGGGCTTCGCCCCCTGCGACCCGCGCGTGGCCGGCCTTGCCCGCATCCTGCACGTCGCCGTCGAGCCGGGGCGACTGGTGTTCGACCTGCGCCGGGGCGACGCCTCCTCGGTCGCGGCGCACGCCCTGGCGCTGGGTCCGTTCCGCGCCGCGATCCGCGAGTACAACCTGATCGTCGACAGCCACGAGGCGGCGGTCATGGAAGGCAACGCCGAGCGCATCCAGGCCATCGACATGGGGCGGCGCGGCCTGCATAATTCCGGAAGCGAACTGGTTGTGGCGCGCCTCGCGGGCAAGATCGTGGTGGACCAGGACGCGGCGCGGCGGCTGTTCACGCTGGTCTGCGTGCTGCAGCGGCGCGATTGATGAAGTTCAGGATTTGACTGGAACGTTGGCATGAGGATCGAGGGCGTGTCGTACCGCAGCGTGTGGGTCGACGCCGAGGATGGCTGGTCGGTGCGCGTCTTGGACCAGACCCGCCTGCCCTGGGCGCTCGACATCCTGCGGCTGACCGACGTGGCGCAGGCGACCCACGCGATCCGCGCCATGCAGGTGCGCGGCGCGCCGCTGATCGGGGCGGTGGCGGCGTACGGCGTGGCGCTGGCGGTGCGCGCCGACCCGTCCAGCGACGCGATGGAGCGGGATTGCGCGATGTTGGCGGCGGCGCGGCCCACCGCGGTTAATTTGCGCTGGGCGGTCGAGCGGATGCTGACCGTGCTGCGCAACGCCCGCGTGGAGGACCGCGCCGGCATCGCCTACGCCGAGGCCGCCGCCATCGCCGACGAGGACGCGGCGCAGTGCGAGGCGATCGGCCGCAACGGCGCCGAGCTGATCGCCGACGTGGCACACCGCCGTCCGGGCCGTCCGGTGCAGGTGCTGACGCACTGCAACGCCGGCTGGCTCGCGACCGTCGATTGGGGCACGGCGTTGGCGCCGATCTACCAAGCCTTTGAGCAGGGCATCGACCTGCACGTCTGGGTCGACGAGACGCGGCCGCGCAACCAGGGCGCGGCGTTGACCGCGTTCGAGCTGGGTGGCCACGGGGTCGCGCACACGGTGGTCGCCGACAATGCCGGCGGCCACCTGATGCAGCGCGGCGATGTCGACCTGGTGATCGTGGGCACCGACCGCGTGACGCGCACCGGCGACGTCGCCAACAAGGTCGGCACCTACCTGAAGGCGCTGGCGGCGCGCGACAACGACGTGCCGTTCTGGGTCGCGACCCCGTCCACCACGCTCGACTGGGGGCTGCGCGACGGGTTGGCCGGGATCCCGATCGAGGAGCGCGACGCCGGCGAGGTGGCGACCGTCACCGGCCGCACCGAGGCGGGCGAGATCGCCACGGTGCGGGTGATCCCGCAGGCGAGTGCCGCCGCCAACCCGGCGTTCGACGTGACGCCGAGCCGACTTGTGACCGGCCTCGTCACCGAGCGCGGCCGCTGCGCCGCCACCGAGGACGGCCTGCTGGCCCTGTTTCCCGAGCGGCGCTGAGTGCGACGCTGCGGCGCGCTGCTGGCGGCGGCGGCGTTGTCCGCTTGCGCCGGGCAGCATCGGCCGGCCTCAGCCGCCCGAGGCGTCCCCGCCGAGGTGCCGCACATCCCCGACTTCGCCTCGCGCCCGTACGAGCCGTTCAGCCGCGCCGCCGCGGTGGCGATCGCGCTGCGCGAATGGCGGCTGTTCGGCCAGCCGGTCGACGACGACCCGCCGGGCACCCGGCCGCCGCCGCCGCCCGACGACAAGCCGGAGCGGCAGCAGGGACTGTGGCAGCGGGTCGGCGAATACTGGTATCTCGGGCAGGATGCCGACCGGGCGGAGGCACGCTGGACCGGCTTGCATGACGGCGAAGGCCGCGAGTTCCCGGCCGACGAGGATGCCGACTACGCCTGGTCCGCGGCCTTCGTCAGCTACGTCATGCGCAGCGCCGGCGCCGCGGCGCGCTTCCCGTACTCGCCGGCGCACCACACCTACATCGACCTCGCGCGGGCCGGCGGCTCGGCATGGGTGGTGAGCGCGCTGCCACCGGAGGTCGCGGCGCCCACGCTCGGCGACCTGATCTGCATGTCGCGCACCCAGCGCCCGCTGCGCTATGCCGACCTGCCCGCCGGCTCCTACCCGGCGCATTGCGACATCGTGGTCGGCGGCGCTGCGGGCCGACTCGACGTCGTGGGCGGCAACGTCGACGACGCGGTGACGATGAAGCACGTGCCGACCACCGCCGCCGGACTGCTGGCGCGCCCGGACGGCAGCGTGGTCGACTTCCGTTACCCGTGGTTCGCGGTGCTGCGGGTCGCCTACGATCGTTGAGGCGGGGCGTTAACGCTGCTGCCAGGGCAATCCCTCGGCCTTCCAGCCGGCGACCGTGCCGCGATGGCCGTCCTCGTCCGGCGGCCCCTCGAAGCCGTCGGCGATGTTGTAGGCGTGCGGGAAGCCGGCGGCGACCGCCGCCTGCGCCGCGGCCAGGCTGCGGGCGCCGCTGCGGCAGAGGAAATACAGCTGCGTGTCGGGAGTGGCGCCAGCGCCGCGCAGCGCGTCCAGGAACGCTTGGTTGACCTGCATCGAGGGGAACACCTGCCACGGGATCAGCACCGGCTGCTTGCCCGACGCGGACAGGTCCGGGACGCCGACATAGGTCCATTCGGCGTCGGTGCGCACGTCGACGAGCTGCGCCTGCCGCTGCTCGCGCAGCGCCTGCATCGCGGCGGTAGGGCTGACGTTCTCAACCATGCGGCGCTCCTTGGGTTATGATCGCACAACGCCTGCGCCTTCGCACAGGCGACGCCCGCGCACAACCGGCGGAGGACCGACGATGAGCCCCGACACCCAGCCGCCCGCCAACACGTTGACCGGCGGCCGCACGCCGCCGCACGCGACCGTGGCGCCTCCAGTCGCCGACGACCTCGCGGCGGCCATCGGCAACACGCCGCTGATCCGGCTGCGGCGGGCCTCGGAGGCGACCGGCTGCACCATCCTGGGCAAGGCCGAGTTCATGAACCCCGGCGGCTCGGTCAAGGACCGCGCCGGCCTCGCGATCGTCCAGGACGCCGAGCGACGCGGCCTGCTCAAGCCCGGCGGCACCATCGTCGAGGGCACCGCCGGCAACACCGGCATCGGCCTCACCCTGGTCGGCAACGCGCGCGGCTATCGCTGCGTCATCGTGGTGCCGGAGACGCAGAGCGCCGAGAAGATCGACTTCCTGCGCATGATCGGCGCCGATCTGCGCCTGGTCCCGGCCAAGCCGTTCCGCGATCCCGGCAACTACGTCCACGTCTCCGAACGCCTGGCGCACGAACTGGGCGCGGTGTGGGCCAACCAGTTCGACAACCAGGCCAACCGCGAGGGCCACCGCGCCACCACCGGCCCGGAGATCTGGCACCAGACGGCGGGGCGGGTCGACGCCTTCACCTGCGCCTGCGGCACCGGCGGCACGCTGGCCGGCGTCTCCATGGCGTTGAAGCAGCGCAAGCCCTCGGTGCGCATCGTCTTGGCCGATTGCGACGGCAGCGGCCTGTATGGCTGGGTCAAGACCGGCGACCTGACCATGACCGGCAGCTCGATCACCGAGGGCATCGGCCAGTCGCGCGTGCCGGCCAACCTCGACGGCGTCGCGATCGACGACGCGGTGCGCATCCCCGACGGCGAGGCGCTGGAGCAGGTCTACGACCTGCTGCTGCACGAGGGTCTGTCGGTCGGCGGCTCGGCCGGCATCAACGTCGCCGCCGCGATCCGGGTGGCGCGGGAGATGGGGCCGGGGCACACCATCGTCACCATCCTGTGCGACAGCGGTGCGCGCTACCAGAGCAAGCTGTTCAACCCGGCATTCCTGCGCGAGAAGGGACTGCCGGCGCCGTCCTGGCTGGCCTCCGCGTAAGGCGTCGCCGTGCCGGATCGCCGGGTCGTCACCATCGTCGAACGGCCCGACTTGATCCCCATCGTGGCCCATTGGCGGTGGCGCGAGTTCGGGCAGGAGGACACGCGAACGCTGCGACAGACAAGCGACGACGTGGCCGCCTCGACGTCGATGCTGGGGCCGCCGCAATGCTTCGTGTTGCTGGTGGACGCCGTGCCGGTCGGCACCGCCAGCCTCACCGCCGAGGATTTGGACGAACGGCCGGACCTGACGCCGTGGCTGGCCAGCGTGTACGTCGTTCCCGAAGCCCGGCGTCGAGGCTACGTCGCGGCCGTGATCGAGGCGGTGGAGGCGGCGGGCCGGTCCGCTTCGATCCCGACGCTGTGGGTCTACACCAACACCGCTGAGCGCGTGTACGCCCGCGCCGGCTGGCGCAGCGTGGAGACGATAGAGCGACGCGACAAGCTCCCGGTCGTGCTCATGCGGCGCGACCTGATCCCGCACCAAGTCATGGCAGGGCCACAGGCCGTGCGGTGAGGCGCCGCCCTGCGTGACGGGAAAGACCGCCCGCGAAAAGCTCTGGCCAAGCTGAAGACGACATCATAGTTTTTGACAAAACCTGGGACAGGTGCCGGCGTCCGTGCGAAAATTTCTCGTGTCGGCAACCCTCGTTCTTGTTCCGTGTGCCCGGGCAGACGCGCAGCAACTGAGGCAGTTCAAGGACTGGGTGGTGAGCTGCGACAATCTGCGCGCCTGCTCCGCGTTCGGTCTCGAAGCCCAGGACAACCCGAACGCCGGCTACGTGACCATCACCCGCGCGGGCGACGCGGCCGCCGCTCCTGCCGTCGCGTTCCACTTCCCGGTCGACGAGGCAGTGCGCGACCCTCGGCTGCAATTGGCGCTGGTCGGCCAGGCCAGCGGCGTGCTGCCGACGGATCTGGTCCCGGCGCCCGGCGGCAACGCGACATTGGACACCGACCGGGTGGCCCCGTTCCTGGCTTCGCTGATGACCGCGACGACGCTGACCATGGCGCTGCTGGACGGGTCGAAGCCGTCCGGCAGCAGCCAGGTGTCGCTCGCCGGCGCGAGCGCCGCCCTGCGGTTCATGGACGCGGAACAGCGGCGCGCCGGCGGCGTGACCGCGTTGGCGGCCAAAGGCTCGGCCGCCGCCGACGCCGTGCCGCCGCCGCCCGCCAAGCCGGTGATCGCGGCGCAGGCGATGACGCAACTCGCGGCCCCCCTGCCCCGGCCGCCGGCCGGCGTTCGCGCGAGTCGGGACTGCCTCTCCGGGAGCGGCGCCGCGAGCGCGCTGCTGGCGTTCCAGCTCTCGCCGGGGCAGACGCTGTGGGGAGCCTGCGACGCCTGGGGCGCCTACAACGCGGAGTACCGCTTCTTCGTCGCCGGCCGCGGCCGCGCCACGCCGGTCGGCGTCAGCGGCTACGACGTGCCGGGGCAGAAGCCGCGACCGAACGCCAAGAGCATCCTCGTCAGCCCGACCCTTTCCAGCGACGGCAAAACCCTCTCCTCGATCGCCAAGGACGAGGGCCTCGGCGATTGCGGCGTGGCGTCGAGCTGGGCTTGGGACGGGCGAGCGTTGCGCCTGGTCGAGTTGCGGGCGATGCCGGTCTGCCGCGGCGTGAACGCCGGCGACTGGCCGGTCGTCTACACAGCCGCGACCCAATGAGGCGCAGAGTGTCGACAAGCCCGGTCCTGCTGGCCGCCTGCTGGCTCTCGGCGGCCCCCGCGCTGGCGGATCCGGCATTCGACGCCTGCATGAAAGCCGCCGCGACGAACGTCGATTTCGGCGAGTGCGGCAAGGCGCTGCTGGCGCGCGAGGACGGCCGGCTGAACGCCGCCTGGAAGCAGGCGGCGGCACGGGCGAGCGCCCAAGCGGCCAAGGATTTGCGCGAGGAGCAGCGCGCCTGGCTCAAGTTCCGCGACGCGTCCTGCCTGATCTACGGCAACGCCGACGATTTCGGCCGGGAAGGCGCCGTGATCCGCTTCCCCGCCTGCCGCGACGCGGTCATCCTCGACCGGATCAAAACGCTGGAGAGCTATCGCGATGACATGGCGCCCAAGTGACGCGCTCCCACTGCCTGTTTGCGCCGTGCTGGCGGCGGCAACGTTCGCGGGATGCGGACTCGACGACGCGATGCACCGGATGGACCTCGCGACTTACCAGCGGCAGTGCCGCGAGTTCGGCTTTGTTGCGGGCACCACCGCCTTCGCCCAATGCATGCAACAGCAGGCGGCGCAGCGGGAGGCGGAGAACCAGCACACGCTCGCCCGCATCCGGCGCGACGAGGCGGCGCAGAAAACCAAGCAATAGCGCCCGCGCATGATCCGGCTCACGCTGCTGCTGCTGGGCGCCGAGCCGCTACGCGCGCGCTGGCGGCGGTTCCTGGCGCTGTCGGGCTGCTGCGCGGTCGCGGGCCTCGTGTTCATCGTCGACCTGTTCGACACCGCGATCATCGTCACCACCGACCTCGTGGGCGCGGTCCTCGCCATCGAGGGCGCCGCGACGCTGCTGCGGTTGGCGGCGATCGGTTTCCCCAACGCCGCGACGCAGGTGCTGCGGGCATTGATCTTCTTCGCGTTGGGCTTCCTGGTTATCGACGTGCCGTGGGACGACAACATCCTGGCCACCATCGTCATCGGCGCGGCGCTGTTCCTGGACGGCGCCTTCCGCCTCGCCGCCGCGTGGCTGGTCCGCTCGGTGCGGTGGCGCCAAGAGATCGGCGTGACGTTGGTCGAGTTCGTGGTCGCGACCCTGGTGTGGCTGCCCTGGCCGGTGCCGCACCGGCACACCGTGCCGTTCTGCTTCGGCGTGGCGCTGCTGGCCGCCGCCTGGAGCCTGGCGCGGCTCGGGCTGCAACTGCGCCGCATGGCCCCGGGCGCCTCGGTCACCGACCTACCGGTCTTCGCCGGGCCGAACTGGCACGCGCGGGGCTTGGTGCATCCGAGCCTCGCGCAAGCGGCGGCCTGGGGCAACGACGCCGCCATGACCGTGCATGTGTGGACGCCGGTGGGGTCGGCCGAGCACGCGCGGCACGTGCTCCTGGTCGACCGCTACATCGCCGCCATGGACAGCAACGGCGTGATCTCGACCGGCCACGCGGCGCTGTCGGCGCCCGGCCTCTACGTCAGCCTGTGCCCCTCGGCCGACCTCGATCATTCGCCGACCGAGTTCCGCCACCTGCTGCTGGCGGCTCCCGAGAACGACGTGGAGGGCAGCTTCCGGCCGTCGCTGCGCGAGGAGGCGGCCGCCTGGAAGCCGCCCGACCGCGAGGTAGCGTTCGACCGCTACAACAACGCCGCGCTGCACGCCTTCTTCGACCTGTATCGGCAGACGCCGGTCTACAACCTGACCAGCCGCAACTGCTCGTCCACCGTCGCCCTGTCGCTCGACGCCGCCGTCGAGGGGGCGCTCGGCGGCGTGGCGCTGTGGCGGGTCCTGCTGCGCCTGTTCACCGACCCGGCGATGTGGCTGCTGAGCATGTGGCGCGCCCGGGCGGAGGCGATGACCTGGACGCCGGGGCTGGTGCTCGACTACGCGCAGACGCTGCGCCGCGTGCTGGAGGCGCCGGACGAGAGCTGGTTCGCGCGCCTGCGCGGCACGCGGCACGCGTACCAGGAGCGGCAGCGGGCGCTGGTCGCCGAAGGCCGGCCCACCCGGTCGAACCGGCCGGCGGTCGCCTCGCTGATCGCGACGGCGCTGATCTTCGGCCTGACCTACGGCCTGACCGCTCCGCTGCTCGCCCTGGCGCTGGCGCAACGGGGTTTCGGCGAGGGCTTCATCGGCGCCAACGCGGCCATGCACGCGGTGGGCGTGCTCGCGGTCGCGCCGCTGCTGCCGGGCCTCGCCTGGCGCGTCGGCCCGAAGCTGCCGATCGCGGCGGCGCTGTTGCTGGCCGCCGGCGTGCTCGCGCTGTTCCCCGTGGCATCGGCGATCTGGCTGTGGTTCCCGCTGCGCATGGCGCTGGGCGCCGCGTCGGAGACGATGTTCGTCATGTCCGAGACCTGGCTCAACCAGCTCAGCGCCGAGGCGACCCGCGGCCGCACCATGGCCGCCTACACCGCGTCGCTGTCAGTCGGCTTCGCGCTGGGGCCAGTGATCCTCGCGGCCGTCGGCACGCAGGGCCTGGTCCCCTATCTCGTCGGTGGCGGGGTAGCGCTGCTGGCGTTGCTGTGCGTGGGGATGCCGTGGGTCCGCGCGCCCACGTTCGAGCGGCCGTCGCACCCCAACCCGCTCCGCTACCTGGCGCTGGCCCCGGTGGCGCTCGGCGCCACCCTCGCCAACGCGGCGCTGGAGACGGCCGGCATGTCGTTCCTGCCGATCTACGCCATGCGGGCGGGCTGGGGCGAGCGGCCGGCGACGTTCCTGGTGTCGGTCCTGCTGCTCGGCGCGATCCTGCTGCAATTGCCGATCGGCTGGCTGGGCGACCGGGTGGACCGCCGCCGCCTGGTGATCGGCCTGGGCGCCGCGTCGGCGGTGGGCGCGCTGGCCTGGCCGCTCGTGATCGACCTGCCGTACCTGGCCTACCCGCTGCTGTTCGTCTGGGGCGGCGTGTTCGTGGGCATCTACACCATCACGATGACCATGGTCGGCAGCCGGTTCCAGGGCGGCGACCTCGTCTCGCTGTACGCGGTGATGTCGGTGGCCTGGGGCATCGGCGCCTTCGCGGGACCGAGCGCCGCCGGCGCCGCGATGAGCCTGACGCTGCACGGCCTGCCGTATTTCGCCGCCGCGACCTGCGCCGCGTTCACGCTCCTGGCACTGCTCCGCCGCCGCAGCGCCTGACGGCTCGGCATGGATCGTGCTTAGTTGCGGCCCATCCGCCGCGGAGGATGCTTGCTAAACCCCCATCTGAGCTACCTGCAGCTGCTCGGCTTCGGTGTCGGCGGTTGGGGGCCGCGCTTCGTCGCCGGCATCGTGCTCACGGTGGAAATTTCGCTCTGCGGCTACGCGGTCGGCATCGCGTTCGGGCTGCTGGGCGTGTGGGCCAAGCTGTCGCAGCGGCTCCCCCTCGCGGTGCTGGGCAGCCTCTACACCACGCTGGTGCGCGCGGTGCCCGAGCTGCTGCTCATCATCCTGCTGTACTACACCGGCACCGCGGCGCTGGAATCGCTGCTGCGGCAGGTCGGGCTGGGCGAGGCGATCAGCGTCAACGCCTTCGCCGCCGCCGTGGCCACGCTGGGCTTCGTGCAGGGCGCCTACCTCACCGAAGTGTTCCGCGGCGCCATCCTGTCGGTGCCGCGCGGCGTCTCCGAGGCCGGCCGGGCGCTGGCGTTGCGGCCGGCGCAGCGGTTCCGGCTGCTGATCCTGCCGCTGGCGCTGCGCTTCGCGCTGCCGGGCATGGGCAATCTGTGGCTGGCGATCCTGAAGGACAGCTCGCTCATCAGCGTGGTCGGCTTCAGCGAGCTGCTGTTCACCGGCAAGCAGGCGGCGGCGGCGACCAAGGAATACTTCTTCTTCTTTCTCACCACCGCCGCGCTGTTCCTGGTGCTGACGGCACTATCGAACGTCGTCATCGGCCGACTCACGCGCATGACCGAGCGCGGCCAGGCGCGCGCCTGATGTCGGGTGCCTACGCCCTGCAACTGCTGCCCCGCCTGCTCGACGGCACGCTGGTCACGATCGAGTTGCTGGTGTCGTCCTGGATCATCGGCAACGCGCTCGCGGTCGGCACCGCATTGGCGCGGGTCTCGCCAAGGCTGGCGCTGCGGGCGCCGAGCTGGGCCTACATCCAGGTCATCCGCGGCACGCCGCTTCTGGTGCAGATCTACCTGTTCTACTACGGCCTCGGCAGCGTGTTCTCGCACACGCCGGCGATCCGCCAGGGCTTCCTGTGGGGTTACCTGCGCGACGGGTTCTGGTACGCGGTGGTGGCACTCGGCGTCAGCACCGGCGCCTACACCGGCGAGATCCTGCGCGGCGCCATCGCCGCGGTGCCGGCGGGCGAGGTCGAGGCGGCGCGCTCGCTGGGCCTGCGCGGGCGGCACGTGACCTGGCTGATCGTGCTGCCGCGCGCGGTGCAGAGCTGCCTGCCGGCGCTGGCCGGCGAGACCATCCTGCTGCTGAAGTCGACCGCGCTGGCCTCGACCGTGACCGTGCTCGACATGATGGGGCAGGCCAACTTCGCCCGCGCCCAGAGCCTGCGCGTCTACGAGCCGCTGCTCAGCGCCGCCGTGATCTACATCCTGCTCACGGTCTGCATCACCCAGGCGTTCGCCGCCGTCGAGCGCCGGCTCGGGCGCGGGCGCGGGCTGGTGGTGCAGGCGCGCCACAAGGACTGAGCGCGCCGCACGGGCGAGCGGCCTAGCTGCCGAACACGTCGACCTTGAAGTACTTCTTCTCGATGCTGGCGTAGGTGCCGTCGGCCCGGATCTTCTTGATGCCGTCGTTCAGCTTCTCGCGCAGCGCCGCGTCGGACTTGCGCACGCCGCCGCCCACCCCGTCGCCCATCGTGGCGTGGTCGAAATCGGCCGGTATCAGCAGCTTGACCTCGCAATCTTTGCCCTGGTCGCTCTTGAGGAACTCGTCGAGCGCCACCGAATCGGCCATCACGGCGTCGACCCGCCCGGCCACCAGGTCGGCGTTGGCGTTGTCCTGGGTGTCGTAGGTCTTCATCGTGGCCAGGCTGCCGAAATGCTTCTGCACAAAGTTGGCGTGGATGGTCGAGGTCTGCACGCCGACGATCTTGCCCTTCAGCGCCGCGTCGTCGATGAGCGTCAGCTTGAGCGGCGTCGACTTCAGGGCGATGACCTCGGAGGGCGTGTTGTAGTAGTGGTCGGTGAAGTCGATCGCCTTCAGGCGCTCGCTGGTGATCGACATCGACGACCAGATGACGTCGATCTTGTTGGCATTCAGCGCCGGGATGATGCCGTCCCAGGCGGTGCCGACCATCTCGCATTTCAGGTTCTCGGCGGCGCAGACGGCGTTCATCAGGTCGACCTCGAAGCCGACCCACTTGCCCGAGGCGTCCTGCGTCGTGAACGGCGGGTACGGCTCGGCGGCGGCGCCGAACTTGAGCACCTTATCCTGGGCTTGCACGGCGGGGTTGACGGCGGCGACCGCGGCGAGGGCTGCGGCGGCGATAATGGTCCTGCGAAGCATGGCTGCTCATCCTTGGTTCCAACGCCAGCACACACCACGACGGCAGCGCTGGCAACCAACCCTTACGGACTGGCTGCCGCCCGCGCCAACCGCCGATCCAGAGTGACAAGTTCCGCCCCGAGCCGTCGCGCCGGCCAAAGATAGCTCGCGTCGTAGGCGGTTAGGTCGGCGGCGACCGCCAGTTCAAGAACGTCGTCCTGGTCGACGGCCACCATATCGATCGCAATCCGCTCGCGCAGCCGAAACGCCGCCGCGAACGCCTCGCGCTGTCCAGGATGCCGACGGCCTTTGACGAGGCACACATTGGCCAACTCGAACGCGAGTAGAGCCGGGGCGACCAGGCGGAACCCGTCAAGTTGCGCGGCGACATCGTCCGCTCCCGGTTCTGCGAACAGCAATGCCGCGATCGCCGAAGCGTCGACGACCTTGGCGACCATCGCGGTCGGCCCGGATCAAGGCTGCCGCCTCGGTTGGGGTATGTATGCCCAGTTTGCGCACTTCAGCCAGGATGTCGGTCGGCGATAGCGGGCCATCCTCCCGGACAGGCGCCTCGATGATGGCGAGCAACTCGTCCTGCAGCGAACGACGATGTCGTTCCGCGCGCTCACGTGGCGTTGCACGACTTGATCCGGCGCGTTCTCGATGGAGAGGTTGAGCGGCATTGTGCATTCCGACGTCAAGATAGCGGCAGTCTTAGCACAGGCTTTCAATGTGCGTGTCAGTCGGCCGCTAAGCCCCGGCGCGGTCGCCGCAGCATCCGCCGCAGCCCCGCCCGTTGCTGTGCCAGGTAGCCGCCGCTGACCAGCGCCGGCTCCGCCGACGGGTCGCCGGTGCGCACGTACGCCCGGTCGAAATCGGCAGTGCCGTGCAGCAAGTCCCACCACGGCAGGATCGCGCCGTAGTTGCAACTCCGTTGCCCCGCCGCCAGCACGCCATGGTGCGCGCGGTGGAAGCGCGGCGAGATCAGCAGCCGCTCTCCGAGCCAGCCGAACCGGACCCGCGCGTTGGCGTGCGAGAAGCTCTCCAGCAAGCGCAGCAGCAGCACCAGCAGCGGGAACTGCATCGGCGGAATGCCGATCGCCAGCGCGATCGCGGTGAACCAGGCGAAGCTGATGACCTCGTCGAGCAGATGGTTGCGGTCGTCGGACCAGAACGTCATCTGCACCTGCGCGTGGTGCAGCGCGTGCAGCGCGTACCACCAGCGGAAAGCGTGCGACAGCCGGTGGCGCCAATAGTCGGCGTAGTCGAGGATGCAGACGTAGAGGAAGAACGTCAGCGCCGGACGGCCGAGCAGGCCGGGCACCAGCCGCTCCAGCGTCGGCGGGATCAGGTCGTGGTCGGCCATCCAGCCGCCGAGCGCCACCTGCAACTGGTAGAACGCCACGAACGTCACCAACGGCAGCAGGCCCACCCGCGCAACAACGGTGTAGAGCACATCGACCATGACCGCCTTTTGGTCCGGCCAGCGCTCGATCGGCCGCCAGCGCTCCAGTGGCAGGCAGACCGCGAACGTGACCAGGACCTGCGCCAGCCCATAGACCGCGAACAGCGTCCAGCCATAGGCCAAATCCTCCCACTGCATCTGGTCGAGCCAGTACAGCAGCGGCACGATGGCGTGGACCTGTAGCCAGCCGGCCACGGCGTCGAACGGCAGCGTCAACGCATCCATGCTCAATGCGCCGCGGCGTTGAGGAAGATGCCGTGCGGCGAGCGCCCGACCTCGGCCTGCTGGATGGCGCCGGTCGCGGGGTCTAGCACCGCCAGCGTGCGGGCGAAGCGCTGGGTGATCCACAGCCTGCCATCCGGCGCGAACACGATGTCGTCCGGGCCGCTTGGCAGCGGATATGTGTGCAGCACCTTCAGCGTCGCGGCGTCGACCATCGAGGTCGAGCCCTCGACCCGGTTGTTGACCCAGATCAACTTGCCGTCGGGCGACAGGAACAGCGTGTGCGCGCCGCGTCCGGTATGCACCCGCCGCTCGACGCGGCCATCGACCGAGTCGACCACGGCGAAGTAGTCGGCTCCCATGTCGGCCACCAGCACCCGGCCGTCGTGCCACATGACGCCCGCCGGCGTGCGGCCGACCGGCGCGGTCCAGCGCACCTGCATGGCGCGCAGGTCGATCGCCGCGAGCTTGTCCGTGCCCTGCAGGCTCACGAACACCATCGAGCTGTCCGGCGAGTAGGCCAGGTGACTCGGCATCGAGGCCAGCGGGAAACGGTGCAGCAGCTTCAACGTCGCGGCGTCGTAGATGTCGACCTGGTTGCGGGCGATGCCGTTGACCGTCAGCGTGCGGCCGTCGGGACTGAAGCCCAACTGGTACGGGTCGGCCACCGGGATGCGCCGGCGCAGCGCGAAACTCGCGGGATCGAGGTCGAGCAGCTCGTTGCCGCCGGTGTCGCCCACCAGCAGGTCGCGACCGTCCGGCGACAGCGCCCAGTGGTGCGGCTCGCGCAGCACCGGGATGCGGCGCAGCTCCTGGCGCGTCGCGAGGTCGACCACGCTGAGCGAGGCGGCGGCCGAGTTCATCACCAGCACCGCGCCGGCCCGGGCGGGGCCGACCCCCAACAGCACGGCCAACGTCACCAGGAGGAAGCGCGGGCGCGTCATGGCAGCTCCATGGGACAGCGCAACAGTCCTACCACGTCCTGCCCCGCGATGGGCAGCGCGCCCGGCACATGCCCGTTTTGGCGGCAAGACAGCGCGCCGCGCCACTGTTCCAGGATGGCATGACGATTGCGTGAGCGTCCTGGCAATCCGAGGGGGCGCTTGATGGCATCGATCCGAAGCTGGGTATGCGGCCTGGCGCTGCTGGCGACCGCGCTGGTCGGCCCGGCGCGCGCCGACACCATCAAGGTCGGCGTGCTGCACTCGCTGTCGGGCACCATGGCGATCAGCGAGACCACGCTGAAGGACGTCATGCTCATGCTGGTCGACGAGCAGAACAAGCGCGGTGGGCTGCTCGGCAAGCAACTGGAGGCGGTGGTGGTCGACCCGGCCTCGAACTGGCCGCTGTTCGCCGAAAAGGCGCGCGAGCTGATCAGCGTCGACCATGTGGCGGCGGTGTTCGGCTGCTGGACCAGCGTGTCGCGCAAGTCGGTGCTGCCGGTGTTCCAGGAGCTGAACAACATCCTGTTCTACCCGGTCCAGTACGAGGGCGAGGAGAGCAGCCGCAACGTGTTCTACACCGGCGCCGCCCCCAACCAGCAGGCGATCCCGGCGGTCGACTACCTGATGAGCGAGGAGGGCGTGAAACGCTGGGTGCTGGCCGGCACCGACTACGTCTACCCGCGCACCACCAACAAGATCCTCGAAGCCTACCTGAAGTCGAAGGGCGTGGCGCCCGAGGACATCATGATCAACTACACGCCGTTCGGCCAGAGCGACTGGCAGAACATCGTGGCCTTGATCAAGTCGTTCGGCTCCGCCGGCAAGAAGACCGCCGTGGTCTCGACCATCAACGGCGACGCCAACGTGCCGTTCTACAAGGAACTCGGCAACCAGGGCGTCAAGGCGACCGACATTCCCGTGGTCGCGTTCTCGGTCGGCGAGGAGGAGATCGCCGGCATCGACACCAAGCCGCTGGTCGGCCACCTCGCCGCCTGGAACTACTTCATGAGCGTCGACACCCCGGCCAACAAGGCGTTCATCGCCCGCTGGCAGGCGTACACGAAGAACCCCAAGCGGGTCAGCAACGACCCGATGGAGGCCGCCTATATCGGTTTCAACATGTGGGTCCGCGCCGTGCAGAAGGCCGGCACCGTCGACCAGTCCAAGGTGATCGACGCGATGATCGGCGTCGCCGTGCCCAACCTCACCGGCGGGTTTGCGACGATGATGCCCAACCATCACATCACCAAGCCGGTGCTGATCGGCGAGATCCAGGACGACGGGCAGTTCAACGTCGTCTCGCAGACGCCGGCCACCATCGTGGCGCAGGAGTGGTCGCCGTACCTGGAAGGCTCGCGCGACCTGATCGCCGATTGGCGGCGGCCGATGTATTGCGGCAATTTCAACGTGAAGACCGGGACATGCGGCGGCGGCGCCAAGTAACCGCCGCCGGCTTGCTCGCGGTCCTGCTCCTGCTGGCGATGCCGGCGCGCGCCGACCTGTTCGCGCCGCTGGCCTCGGGCCAGTTCGAGCAGGTCCGCCAGGGCATCGAGGCGCTGGCGCTGTCCGCGACCCCGCAGGCGGTCGCCACGATCACCGCGCTGCGCGACCGCCGCCTGTTGGCGGGCCCCGATGGCGGGCTGTTCATCAAGGGCGAGGATGGCTTGTTCGACGCGCGCACCGGCAAGCCGGCGCCCGGCCTCGACCCCGCTGACCTGGCGCCGGTGCGCCTCAACAACGGCGTGCGCCGTGCCATTGCCGAGGCACTGGGCGGGTTGGAATTGCTCGACCCCTCGCCCGCCCGCCGCGCCAGCGCCGCCGAGGCGGTGTTCGCCTCGCACGACCCGGCGGTGCTGCCGACGCTGGAGCGGGCGTTGGCGCGGGAGACCGACCCCGGCGTCCGCGCCGTCATGCGTCAGGCGCGCGCCGCCACCGTGCTGTCGCAGCCGGCGGCGAGCGAGGCCGACCGGCTCGCGGCGGTGGCCGTGCTGCGCGAGCGCGGCGACATGGCGGCGCGAGGGCAGTTGGGCGCGCTGTCGGGGCAACCGCCAGCGGTGGCCGCCGCCGCCGCCGCCGCATTGGCCGCCATCACGCGATCCGAACAGCTTTGGGGCCTGGCGCAGAGCGTGTTCTACGGCCTGTCGCTGGGCTCGGTGCTGCTGCTGGCGGCATCGGGGCTCGCGATCACCTTCGGCGTCATGGGCGTCATCAACATGGCGCATGGCGAGATCGTGATGCTGGGCGCCTACACGACTTTCGTGGTGCAGCGCGCCGTGGGCGCGTATGTCCCCGCCCTCGCCGATTACGGCCTGGCGCTCGCGGTGCCGGCGGCGTTCGTCATCGCGGCCGTCGCCGGCATCGCCATCGAGCGCTGCCTGATCCGCTTCCTCTACGGCCGCCCGCTGGAGACGCTGTTGGCGACCTGGGGGCTGTCGCTGGTGTTGCAGCAGGCGGTACGGTCGGCCTTCGGCCCGACCAACCAGGAAGTGACCACGCCGCCCTGGATGAGCGGTGCGGCACGACTCGGTGGCCTCACGCTCACCTACAATCGGCTCGCCATCATCGCCTTTGCCATCGCGGTGGTCGGCTGCATGATGGCCGCGCTGCGCTTCACCTCGCTCGGCCTGCAGATGCGCGCCGTGACGCAGAACCGGCGCATGGCCGCCGCCATGGGCATCCGCACACCCTGGGTCGACGCGCTGACCTTTGGCCTCGGCTCCGGCGTCGCCGGAATGGCCGGGGTGGCGCTGAGCCAGATCGACAACGTGAGCCCCGACCTCGGCCAGGGATACATCATCGACAGCTTCATGGTGGTGGTGTTCGGCGGCGTCGGCAATCTGTGGGGCACCGTGGTCAGCGCGCTGACGCTGGGCATCGTCAACAAGTTCCTGGAGCCGGTGGCCGGCGCAGTTCTGGGCAAGATTGTGGTGCTGCTGCTGCTCATCGCCTTCATCCAGCGCCGGCCGCGTGGGATGTTCCCGCTGCGCGGCCGCTCGGTGGAGGCGTGAGCCGCGCCGCCACCCTGGCCTGCATCGTGGCCGTTCTGGGCAGCGCGGGGTTGCTGGCGGCGCTCAACCTCGCGACCGACCCGGCTTCGGCCGCGCATGTGCCGACCTACGCGGTGAGCCTCGCCGGCAAGTACCTGTGCTACGCCATGCTGGCGCTGGCGGTCGACCTGGTATGGGGGTTCGCCGGCATATTGAGCCTGGGCCACGCGGCGTTCTTCGCGCTGGGCGGCTACGCGATGGGCATGTACCTGATGCGCCAGATCGGCGCGCGCGGCGTCTACGGCAACCCGGTGCTGCCCGACTTCATGGTGTTCCTCAACTACCACTCGCTGCCCTGGTATTGGCTCGGCTTCGACAATCCCGCGTACGCGCTGCTGATGGCGGTGGTGCTGCCGGCGGCGCTGGCACTGGCGTTCGGCTTCTTCGCGTTCCGCAGCCGGGTCTCCGGCGTCTACCTGTCGATCATCACCCAAGCGCTGACCTACGCGCTGCTGCTGGCGTTCTTCCGCAACGACATGGGGCTGGGCGGCAACAACGGCCTGACCGACTTCAAGGACATGATGGGCCTCGACCTGCGCTCCGATGGCGTGCGCGCCGGCCTGCTGCTGGCCAGCGCCGTGGCCGTGGTCGCGGCGCTGCTGGTGGCGCGCGCTGTGGCGACGTCGCGGCTGGGCCGCGTGCTGGTCGCGGTGCGCGACGCCGAGAGCCGCACCCGCTTCCTGGGCTACCGGCCGGAGCACTACAAGCTGTTCGTGTTCGTGCTCTCGGCGGTGATCGCCGGCATCGGCGGCGCGCTGTACGTGCCGCAGGTCGGCATCATCAACCCGGGCGAGTTCGCGCCCGCCAACTCGATCGAGGCGGTGATCTGGGTCGCGGTCGGCGGCCGCGGCACGCTGGTCGGCGCGGTGCTGGGCGCCGTGCTGGTCAACGCCGGCAAGACGCTGCTGACCGGGGCGCTGCCGCAACTCTGGCTGTTCGCGCTCGGCGCGCTGTTCATCGGCGTCACGCTGCTGCTGCCGGGCGGCATCATGGGCCTGCTGCGCCCGTGGCGCCGCCGCGAGCCGGCACCGGTCACGCCGGAGGTCGCCCCAGGGACTTCGATGGAATGAGCCGCGACGTGCTGCTCGCGGTCGATGGCGTCTCGGTCAGCTTCGACGGCTTTCGGGCGCTGAACAACCTGTCGCTGGTGCTGGAGCGGGGCGAGATGCGCGCGGTGATCGGCCCCAACGGCGCCGGCAAGACGACCATGATGGACGTTGTGACCGGCAAGACGCGGCCCGACGCCGGCCGCGTCACCTTCGGGCGCGACACCGACCTTACGCGGCTGGACGAGCCAGCCATCGCGGCGCTCGGCATCGGCCGCAAGTTCCAGAAGCCCACCGTGTTCGAGCCGCTGACCGTCTGGGACAACCTGCTGCTGGCGCTGGCCGGCGACCGGCGCACGCGCTTCGCCCTTTGGGCGCGCGAGACCACCGACGAGCGCGATAGGATCGAGGCGGTGCTGGCGACCACCCGGCTCGGGACGCATCGCCATCGCCGCGCCGGCGCGCTCAGCCACGGCCAGAAGCAGTGGCTCGAGATCGGGATGCTGCTGGCGCAGGAGCCGCGACTGCTGCTGGTCGACGAGCCGGTGGCCGGCATGACCGACGCCGAGACCGAGCAGACCGCCGAGTTGCTGCGCGACATCAACCGCAGCCGCAGCGTCGTCGTGGTCGAGCACGACATGGCGTTCGTCCGGGCGCTCGGCGTCAAGGTCACGGTGCTGCACGAGGGCGCTGTGCTGTCGGAGGGCAGCATCGACCACGTGAGCGCCGACCCGCGCGTGGTCGAAGTCTATTTGGGGCGCTGATGCTGGAAGTGCGCGACGTCGACCTGCACTACGGCGCCGCCATCGCCCTGCGCCGGGTGTCGCTGCGCGCCGCCATCGGCGAGGTGACGTGCCTGCTCGGCCGCAACGGCGTCGGCAAGACTAGCCTGTTGCGCGCGGTCATCGGGGCGCACCCGGTGAGCCGGGGCAGCGTCACCTGGGACGGCGCCGACATCACCCGGATGCCGACCTTCGAGCGCGCCCGGCGCGGCATCGCCAGCGTGCCGCAGGGCCGCGACATCTTCCCTATGCTGACGGTGCGCGAGAACCTGGAGACCGGCTTCGCGGTGCTGCCGCGCGGCCAGCGCCGGGTGCCGGACGAGGTCTTCGCGCTGTTCCCGATCCTGGGCACCATGCTGCGCCGGCGCGGCGGCGACTTGTCGGGTGGCCAGCAGCAGCAGCTGGCGATCGGCCGGGCGCTGGTGACGCGCCCGCGCCTGCTGGTGCTCGACGAGCCAACCGAGGGCATCCAGCCCAGCATCATCAAGGATATCAGCCGCGTCATCACGATGCTGCGCGACCGCGGCGGCATGGCGATCCTGCTGGTCGAACAGTACTACGACTTCGCCCGCGCGCTGGCGCAGCAGGTCGCGGTGATGGACCGCGGCGACATCGTGCTGGCCGGCCCGCAGGGGTCGCTGGACGAGGCCGAGGTGCGGCGGCACCTGTCGGTTTAGCTAGATGACGTAATCCGGCGCCGGCACCCGGTGGTCCATGGTGAGCGCCGACAGGCCGGTCAGGCGGGCGCCGACCGGCCGCGCCGGCACGCCGACCACGGTGGTGTAGGCGGCCACGTCCTCCAGCACGATGCTGCCGGCCCCGACCTTGGCGCCCTCCGCCACCTCGATGTTGCCGAGCACGCTGGCGCCGGCGCCCAGCAGCACGCCGCGTCGGATCTTCGGATGCCGGTCGCCGCACGCCTTGCCGGTGCCGCCCAGGGTCACGCCCTGCAGGATCGACACGCTGTCCTCCACCACCGCGGTCTCGCCGATCACCACGCCGGTGCCGTGGTCGATCATGATGCCGCAGCCGAGCCGGGCCGCCGGATGGATGTCGACCGCGAACACCTCGGCCATGCGCGCCTGCAGGTGCCGCGCCAAATGCTGCCGACCGGCCACCCACAGCGCATGGCTGATGCGGAACGCCTGCAGCGCCAGAAAGCCTTTGAAGTACAGGAACGGTGTCACCAGGTCCGGACAGGCCGGGTCGCGCTCGCGCACGGCCATCAGGTCGGCGGCGGCGGCGTGCAGGATCGCCGGCGACAGCGCCACCGTCTCGCCGATCAGGTCGACCAAGGCCGGAGGCGGCACGTCGGTGTCGCCCAGCTTGCGCGCCAGCCGGTCGGCCAGCGCCTCCGCGAAGCTGGCGTGGCGCAGGACCGACAGCGTGATCGGCTGCGCCATGAGGCTGTCGCGCTCCGCCGCCTCGACCCCGTCCCGGCGCAGCATCGCCCACAGCTCGTCGAGCATCGTGGGATGCGGCTGGTACTCGCACAGCACGAACTCACGCGCCTGATCCATGAACGCCCCTCCATCTGGCGCTCAGATGGGGAGCGTTGGCCGGCTGCGCCAGACCCGTCCGGAGGCGCGGGCGGCTACCGCCAGTGCGCCGGCATCCAGATCCATCCGGCGCGGTGCGGCACCCATTGGCCGGGCACGAAACGCTCGTAGCGCGCCCGCCGCACGACGCTGCGCCCCGGCTCCCAGGCATAGGCGCCGCCGTCCCAGCGCCAATGCCCCGGCTCCCATACGTGGCCGCGCCCCGGCAACGCCGGCACCGTCTCGGACCGCGGCTGCGGCACCGGCGGATAAGGCGGCGGCGGCGATTGCGCCTGGGCCGCGGGAGCCGCGCCGGACAGCCCCGCCGCCACCGTCAGCATCGCCAGCGTCACCCTCGCATCGCCACGCATCGCCATCCCCTCCGGTCGCCGGCCAAGCAGTGCCGCAGCGCCGCTAACCAGCGTGCTTCGCCGAGATGAACGATTTGCCACATTGCGTTGCGCTATCGCTACAAAATTTCAGGCGTCGCGGCGCTGCGGCGGCGGCATTCGCTGGCTATGATGCCGGGCGCTGCGGTATATCTTGCCGAACCGCATCGTTTTGCCGTCCCCCATAGCCGAAGACAGCCCGTATGCCGACCTCGCGCCGCCTCATCGTTGCCGGGCTGTGTGCCTCGACCGTCGTCGGCTTCCGGGCGGGGCAGGCCCGGCTGCGGCAACCCTCGCTCGAAGGCAGCGTGCCGGACCTACTGCCAGTGGCCGAGAGCGCCATGGGCTATCCGGCGCCGCCGGCGGTGACGCCGCCGGCGCGCGGCTGGCCGCCGCCCGCCCCCATGCCGGCGCCGGTCGTGGCGGCGCTGCCGACCTGGCGCCGCAACGCGGTGACGCCCCCGGCGGTCGACGGCCGTCCGGCGATCACCGTGATCGGCGACGACATGGGCTGGATGCACCCGCACACCGAGCGGGCGGTGGCGCTGCCCGGCCCGCTCACGTTGGCCTGGTTCCCGTTCGCGCCACGGCTTGCGGAGCAGGTGGCGAGCGGCGCCGGGCGCGGCCACGAGGCGATGCTGCACATGCCGATGCAGGCCACCAGCAACAGCATCCTGCAGACCGGCCCCGACCCGCTGCGCGTCGACCTGGCGCCCACCGTCAACCTCGCGCGCCTGCGCACGGCGATGGACGCGGTGCCGGGCACGGTCGGCCTGAACAATCACATGGGCAGCGTCGCCACCCGCGACACGGCGCTGATGCAACTCGTGGCCTCCGAGACGCGGGCGCGCGGCATGTTGTTCCTCGACAGCATCACCGTGCCGCACAGCGTGGCGCTCGGCTGCGCCCAGGCGGCCGGGGTGCCGGCGGCGGGGCGCGACGTGTTCATCGACTACAGGATGGAGCCGGCCACGATCCGCGGCCAGTTGGAGCTGATCGAGGCGATGGCACGTCGCCACGGCCACTGCATCGCGATCGGCCACCCGCGCGAGCTGACGCTGGAGGCGCTCGAGGCCTGGCTGCCGGGGCTGGCCGCGAAGGGCTTCGCGCTCTGGCCGGTCTCGGCCACGGTCGCGTGGCGCAACAACATCGAGCTGCGCCCCGGCCACGCCGCCTAGCGCCCCGCCTGCTGTCGCCGGTATCGCCGAGGGCGCCGTCCTTCTGTATCAGGGACGCCAGCCGCAGCGCGCCGGGACCGCAATGACCGAGACCATCCTGACCAACGCCCGCGTGATCCTGCCCGACCGGGTGCAACATGGCACGCTGGTGCTGCGCCACGGCCGCGTCGCCGCGACCGACGACGTCCGCTCGACGGCGCCGGGCGCCATCGACTGCGACGGCGACACGCTGATGCCGGGCATCGTCGACCTGCATACCGACAACCTGGAGCGCCAGGTGCAACCGCGCGCCGGCGCCCGCTGGCCGTCGCGCTCCGCCCTGCTGGCGCACGACGCGCAATGCGCCGCCGCCGGGGTGACCACGGTGCTCGACGCGCTGTGCCTGGGCGACCTCGGCTACGACGCCGAGCGGATGCAGACGGCGCGCGACGGCATCGCCGACCTCGACGCGCTGGCCGGCAGCGGGCTGCTGAAATGCGACCACTTCCTGCACCTGCGCTGCGAGTTGCCCGCGCCCAACCTGCCGGAGCTGCTGGCGGGCCTGGTCGGGCATCCGCTGCTGCGGATGGTGAGCCTGATGGACCACAGCCCCGGCATCGGCCAGAACCACGACCTCGACCGCTACCGCGCGCAACGCCGCCGCGAGGGCGAGCCGGAGGTCGAGATCGAGCAGCGGATCGCCGAGATCGTGGGGCGACGCGAGCAGTGGCGCACGCCCAACCGCCGCGCCGTGCTGGCGCTGCTGGCCGGGCGTGACGTGGCGCTGGCGAGCCACGACGACTGCACCGAGGCCGAGGTCGCGGACAACGCCGCCGACGGCATCGGCATCAGCGAGTTCCCGGTCAGCCTGGCGGCGGCGTGCGCGGCGCGGGCGCGCGGGATGCGGGTGATCGCGGGCGCGCCCAACATCGTGCGCGGCGGCAGCCACTCCGGCAACGTCGCGGCGGCCGAGTTGGTGCGGGCGGGCGCGGTCGACGCCTTGGCGTCGGACTACGTGCCGGCCTCGCTGGTCGAGGCGGCGTTCCTGGTCGAGGGCATGACGCTGCCTGCCGCTGTCGCCATGGTCACGGCGGCGCCGGCGGCAATGGCCCGCCTGGCCGACCGGGGCGCGCTGACGCCGGAGCTGCGCGGCGACGTGGCGCGGGTGCGGGTGCATGAAGGCATCCCGGTGGTCCGCGCGGTGTGGCGCGCGGGCGAGCGGGTGGCGTGACCCGCTACGCCGCATACTACGCGCCGCAGCCGGACGACCCGTTGTGGCGGGCAGGCTGTGCCTGGCTGGGCCGCGACCCTGCGGGCGGGACGCTGGGGCCTGGGCCGGGGCTGCCGGACGACGTGGTCGAGGCGCCGCGCCGCTACGGCTTCCACGCCACGCTGAAGCCGCCGATGCGGCTGCGCGCCGGCTGCACGCACGACGACGTGGAGGCCGCGCTGTGCCACCTGGCGACCTCGGTTCCGGCGTTCCCGCTGCCGCCACTCGCGGTGCATGACTGGCACGGCTTCCTGTGCCTGCGCGAGACCACCCCCAGCCCGGAGTTGCAGGCGCTGTCCGACGCCTGCGTCGCCGGACTCGACCATCTGCGCGAGCCGCCTGACGAGTACGAGCTGGCGCGACGCCGGGCGGGTGGGCTGACGGCGGCGCAGGAAGCCAATTTGCGCCGCTGGGGCTATCCGCAAGTGTTCGCGACGTGGGTCTTCCACATGACCCTGACCCGCCGGCTCGACGCCACCGAGATGGCGACGCTGCGCCCGGCGGCGGAGGCGTGGTTCGCGGGCGCACTCAGGCAGCGTCGCATCGTCACGGACATCTGCTTGTTCGGGCAGGATGCGGATGGAGATGCGTTCAGCCTTTCGGCGCGAGCACCTTGCGCTCCGTCGAGATGACCTCCTCCGATCACGCCTTCCCTGTCCTGATGACGGAGCGACTGGTGCTGCGCCCGGTGGAACTGGCCGACGCCGACGCGGTGCAGGCGATCTTTCCGCAGTGGAAGATCGTTCAATTCCTGTCGAACCGTGTCCCCTGGCCGTATCCCGCCGACGGCGCGACCCAGTTCATCCGCGACCTCGCCTTGCCGGCGATGCGGCAGGGGACCGCGTGGCATTGGTCGGTGAGGCGCGAGGCGGCGGCCGAAACCCTGATCGGTCAAGTCAGCCTCATGGATACGCCCGGAGACAATCGGGGTTTCTGGCTCGATCCGGCGTGGCAAGGGCAAGGCTTAATGTCCGAAGCCGTGGAAGCCGTCACGGGGTTCTGGTTCGAGACACTGGGCCGGCCGGTTTTGCGCGCCCCAAAGGCAGTAGCGAACCTGCGCTCCCGTCGCATTTCGGAGCGAAGCGGGATGCGCGTGGTCGAGACAGTCGAACGTGACTATGTGGCCGGCCGCTTGCCGGCGGAGGTTTGGGAGATCACTCAGGAGGAATGGCGTCAACGAAGCCGCTGAACTCGGCTTACGTCGTGCGCGGCATCACGCGCGGCGACGCCTCGCTCCAGCTCGCCAACACCCGGCTGCCCGGGCCGAACGCCTCGGCCTGCTCGCTCGGCAGGTCGGCCCACAGCAACTGGCCGGGGTTGCCGCCCGGCAGGCTCAAGCGCAGCCGTGTCAGCGAGCCGAAGAACGTCACGTCCTGCACCTCGGCCGCCACATGGCCGTCCGGGATGTGGCCGTTCATCGCGGCCACCCGCACGTGCTCGGGGCGCAGGAACATCTCGACCCCGCTGCCGGCGGCGTGCCGGCCGGCGGCACGCGCAGGCAGCAAGAGTGCCCCCACCCGCACCACGCCCGCGCCGGCGCTGCCGGGGAACACCGCGGCGGCGCCGCTGAAGCGGGCCACGAAGGCGTCGGCCGGCTCGCGGTAGATCACCGAGGGTGCGGCCACCTGCAGCAGCCGGCCGTCGTGCATCACCGCCACGCGGTCGGCGATCGACAGCGCCTCCTCCTGGTCATGCGTGACCAGCACCGTGGTCACGCTGGTCTGGCGCTGGATGCGGCGGATCTCCTCGCGCAACTGCACCCGCACCTTGGCGTCGAGCGCGGACAGCGGCTCGTCGAGCAACAGCACCCTCGGCTGCACCGCCAGCGCCCGGGCCAGCGCCACCCGCTGCTGCTGGCCGCCCGACATCTGGTGCGGGTACTTGTCGCGGTGCGCGGACAGGCCCACGAGGTCGAGCAGGTGGTCGGCGCGCTTGACCTGCTCGGCGACGGGCACGCCGGCCACGCGCGGCCCGAAGCGGACATTGTCGCGCGCGGTCATGTTGGGGAACAGGCTGTAGGCCTGGAACACCATGCCCATCCGCCGCGCGCTCGCCGGCAGCGGTGTCACGTCGGCACCGGCCACCAGCACGCGCCCGGTATCGGGCTTGACGAAGCCCGCGACGATGCGCAGCAGCGTGGTCTTGCCGCAACCGCTCGGCCCGAGCAGACAGACCAGCTCGCCGTCTCCTATCGTCAAATCAAGCTGCGCCAGCACGGTGCGGCCGCCATACGCCTTGCTGACGCCGCGCGCCTCGACCGTCGCCATCACTTCGCTCCCGCCAGTTGCGCGCCGCCGCCGCGGCCCACGAGCAGCACGCCCGCCATCGCCGCCCAGGTGATGAGGAAGCTCAGCGTCGACAGCGCCGCCGCCTCGGTCGGCGCGTTCTGCCCGACCTCGTTGATCAGCACGGCGAAGGTGTGGAACAGCAGCACGTTGGCGAAGGTGAACTCGCCCATCACCACCGCCAGCGTCAGCAGCAGGCTGCCGACCAGCGCCGAGCGCAAATTGGGCAACACCACCAGGCGCACGATCTGGCCCATGCCGGCGCCGAGGCTCAGCCCGGCCTCGGTCAGCGTCGCCAGGTCGAGGGCGCGGATGCCGACGTCGATGCCGCGATAGGCGTACGGCAGGGCCAGGAAGAAGTACGGGATCACCAGGTAGAACGGCGTGCCGATCAGCCATTCGGGGCCGGTGAACAGCGCCGACAGCCCGGCCACCAGTGCTATCGCCGGCACCACGAACGGCAGGGCGGCGATGAACTCGAACAGTGGGCGCAGCCGCGGCGCGTACAGGTTCATGAAGATCATCGCCGGCACCAGCAGGAACACGATGGCGGCGCAGGTCGCCAGCGCCAGCTCGACCGAGACCAGCAGGCTGGCCAGGATGTTGGGCCGCGCCAGCAGCGTCACGTAGGCCGAGACGCCGTAACGGCCGTGCCCTTCCCACAGGCTGAACGCCACGGTCAGCACCAGCGGGCCGATGAAGTAGACCGCCGCCAGCGCGAGCACGGTCCAGCCACCCCAGCCGATGCGCGTCAAACGTGCCACCGAGAGGCGCGGCGCGACAGCGCGGCGGAGAGGCCCAGCACCGCCACCATGACCACGATCATGCCGACCGAGAGCGCCGCCCCCACCTGCGGGCTGCTCATCACGTCGCCGGACAGCACGTTGCCGATCGCCGTGGTCAGCAGCGGCAGGTTGCCCGAGGTCAGCGCGTAGGCGGTGGCGTAGGCCGAGAACGACGAGCCGAACAGCAGGATGAACGAGGAGACCAGCGACGGCAGCAGCACCGGCAAGCCGACCATGCGCCAGTACTGCGCCGGGCTGGCGCCGAGGTTCTCGCACGCCTCGCGCCAGGCCGGCTTCAGCGCCTGCAACGCCGGCGTGATGATGATGACCATGAGCGGGACCTGGAAGTAGGCGTAGACGATGGTGAGGCCGGTCACGGTGTAGAGCCGGAACCCCATGGCGTAGATGTCGACGCCGATGCCGCGCAGCCCCTGAGTCAGCAGGCCGAGCGAGCCCAAGGTGGCCACGAAGCCGAACGCCAGCGGCACGCCGCCGAAATTGGCCGCGACCGCGCTGAAGCTGGTGACGGCCGATTGCAGCCCGCGCGGCGCGCCGGGTTGCAGCACGACGTAGGCGAGCAGGCCACCGGCGACGACACCGACCAGCGCCGAGATCGCCGACAACAGGATCGAGTTGCGGAACGCCACCAGGTATTGATACTGGCCGAGGTCGGCCAGGTATTCGAGCGTGAGGCCGTGCTCGCCATTCACCGCCTGCCCGGCCAGCATCGCCGTCGGCGCCACCAGGAACGCGGCGGCGAAGGCCACGAACAGGCCGATGAAGGCGTACGGGACGAGCTTGGTAATGCCCGCGCCCCGCTCCACGAGTTACGTCATGGCCGGGCTCGACCCGGCCATCCACGCGGCGAAAGCAGCGCCGAACGCCGCCCGGATCGTGCGCCATGCCGGTCGTTCCGAGGGGCGGCGCGGCGTGGGTCGCAGGGCCAAGCCCACGGCTGTCCGGTTCCGGTGACTTGCCTCCCAACTCGTCATGCGCGGGCTTGACCCGCGCATCCACGCAGCGCCACCACTCAGAATTATCGACGTCGCGCACCATGCTCGCAGACATTGGTGCGGCGTGTGCCGCGTGGATGGCCGGGTCAAGCCCGGCCATGACGTAACACATTGAATCAACTTGACATATTTAACCGGACGGCCGTGGGCTAAGCCCGGCGATGACGGGTTGGAGCCGGCGTCCTTGGCATCCGACACGCGCGCGCCCTCGCCGGTCGGCTCAGCCGAGCTTCACGGTTTTGGCCCACTGGTCGGCCAGCACCTTCTTGGCGGCGTTGGTCTGCGCGTCGGTGGCGAACTTGACTGTCTTGTAGGCTTCGGGCGACGGCAGCTTGGCGAGCAGGTCGGCCGGGATCTTGCCGGCGGCGACCATGGCGTTGAAGCGGATCGGGTGCGCGAAGCCGGCCAGGAAGCCGAGCTGCCCGGCATCGCTGTACAGGTATTCCATCCACAGCTTGGCGGCGTTCGGGTGCGGCGCGTAGGCGCTGATCGCCTGGCAGTAGTAGTTGCCGAACGCGGGCGCGCCCTCGGGCAACGACACCTGGATGTCCGCCTTGCCGCCGGCGCCCTCGCGGATGCCGAGGTTGAGGTAGTCCCAGTTGACCAGGATCGGCGTCTGGCCGCTGGTCAGGCTCGCGGTGGTGCCCTTGATCGGGTTGTAGTTGCCGGCGGCGTTGAGCTTGCCGAAGAACTCGATGCCCGGCGCGATGTCGTCGTACGAGCCGCTGTTGGCGAGTGCCGCCGCGAACACCGCGCCGAACGCCGCCCCGGCGCCGAGCGGGTTGCCGTTCAGCGCCACCATGCCCTTGTACTCGGGCTTCAGCAGGTCGGCCCAGGTCTTGGGCGGGTTCTTCACCACCCCGGTGTTCACGCCGAACGAGACCACCCCGAAATAGTCGCCGTACCACATTCCGTTGGCGCTCTTCACCTCGGCCGGGATCTCGTCCCAGGTGGCGACCTTGTACGGCTGCAGCAGCTTCTGCTGCTCCCCGGTCAGCGCGAACGCCGGCCCGAGGTCGAGCGTGTCCGGCGCGCGCGACTGGCGCTTCAGGCTGCGCACCGCCTGCAGCTCCTCGGCCGAGCTGCCGTCCGGGTTGGCGTCGTCGATCTTGATGCCGTGGGTCTTGGCGAAGCTGTCCATCAGGAAGCCGTAGTTCGCCCAGTCGCGCGGCAGGGTGATGACGTTGAGCGCGCCCTCCTGCTTCGCGGCGGCGGCCAGCGCGCCCATGTCGGCGGCCAGCGCCGGCCGCGCGCGGCCCAGGGCCGAGGCGCCCAGCAGGCCGGCGGCGGTCAGCTTGAGCGATTGGCGGCGGCCGAGCAGCGGGCCGGGTGCGGTGCGCATGGTGCGCCACTCCGTTATTGTTGCGTGATCGGTCGTGTCCCAGCGACGGTGGCGCGAGTCAATCCGGCCCATCAAGACGTTTTTAAGACAGCCCTGCCGCCTTGACAGCCCGCCGGCCGGATCGAAGGATGCGGCAACGGACCGGGGGGCGCCATGAAAACCATCAGGGGACCGGCGATCTTCCTCGCCCAGTTCGCGGGCGACGCCGGGCCGTTCAACAGCCTGTCCGCGATCGCCCGCTGGGCCGCCGACCACGGCTACGTCGGCGTGCAAATCCCGTCCTGGGACCCCCGCCTGTTCGACCTCAAGCGCGCCGCAGAGAGCGAGACCTATTGCGACGAGGTGCGCGGCATCCTGGCCGATGCCGAGGTCGAGCTGACCGAGCTGTCCACCCACCTGCAAGGCCAGCTCGTCGCCGTGCATCCCGCCTACGACGTCCCGTTCGACGGCTTCGCCGCGCCCCAGGTGCGCGGCAACCCGGCGGCGCGCACCGATTGGGCCGTGGAGCAGATGCACCTCGCGGCCCGCGCCTCGCGCAACCTCGGCCTCACCGCGCACGCCACCTTCTCCGGCGCGCTGGCCTGGCCGTACCTGTACCCATGGCCGCAGCGCCCGGCAGGGCTGGTCGAGGCGGCGTTCGACGAACTCGCGAAGCGGTGGCGGCCGATCCTCGACGCCTTCGACGAGCAGGGTGTCGACCTCTGCTACGAGATCCACCCCGGCGAGGATTTGCACGACGGGGTCAGCTACGAGATGTTCCTGGAGCGCGTGGGCGGCCACAAGCGCGCCAACCTGCTCTACGACCCCAGCCACTTCGTGCTGCAGCAGCTCGACTACCTCGGCTACATCGACGCCTACCACAAGCGCATCCGCATGTTCCACGTCAAGGACGCCGAGTTCAACCCGACCGCCAAGCAGGGCGTCTACGGCGGCTTCCAGCCCTGGGTCAACCGCGCCGGGCGGTTCCGCAGCCTGGGCGACGGGCAGGTCGATTTCCGTTCGGTGTTCAGCAAGCTGTCGCAGCACGGGTTCGACGGCTGGGCGGTGCTGGAATGGGAGTGCTGCCTCAAGGACAGCGAGCAGGGGGCGGCCGAAGGGGCGCCGTTCATCGAGGGCCACATCATCGAGGTGGCGGCGCGCGCGTTCGACGACTTCGCCGCCAGCGGCACCGACCGCGAAGCCAACGCGCGGATGCTGGGGATCGGCCGATGACGGCGCGACGGTTGCGGCTCGGCATGGTCGGCGGCGGCCAGGGCGCGTTCATCGGCGCGGTCCACCGCATCGCCGCCCGGATGGACGACCGCTACGAGCTGGTCGCCGGCGCGCTGTCCTCCGATCCCGCCCGCGCCCACGCTTCGGCGGCCGAGCTGCACATCGCGCCGGACCGCAGCTACGCCGACTTCGAGGCCATGGCCCGAACCGAGGCGGCGCGCGAGGATGGCATCGACGTGGTGGCTGTGGTGACACCCAACCACATGCACGCGGCGCCCAGCCGCGCGTTCCTCGACGCCGGCATCAACGTCATCTGCGACAAGCCGCTGACCAGCACGCTGGAGGACGCGCACGAGCTGGCCGCGACCGTCGCGCGTTCGGGGATGCTGTTCGCGCTGACGCACAACTACACCGGCTACCCGATGGTGCGGCAGGCGCGCGCCATGGTGGCGGCGGGCGAGCTGGGGCCGTTGCGGCTGGTGCAGGTCGAGTACGCGCAGGACTGGCTGGCGACGCGGGCCGAGGACAGCGGCAACAAGCAGGCCGAGTGGCGCACCGACCCGGCACGCAGCGGGGCGGCCGGCGCCGTCGGCGACATCGGCAGCCACGCCTTCAACCTGGCCGAGTTCGTCACCGGCGCCGAGATCGAGCAGGTCGCGGCCGAGCTGTCGCGCTTCGTGCCCGGACGGGCACTCGACGACAACGCGCAGATGCTGCTGCGGCTGTCGAGTGGTGCGCGCGGCGCGCTGTGGTGCAGCCAGATGGCGGCGGGGAACGAGAACGCGCTGCGGCTGCGCGTCTACGGCACCAAGGCCGGGCTGGACTGGTCGCAAGACCGGTGCAACGCGCTGTGGCTGACGCCGTATGGCGAGCCGCCCCGGCTGCTCCGGCGCAACGGTCCCGGCGCGCTGCCGGTGGCGGCGCACGCCTCACGGACGCCGGCCGGGCATCCGGAGGGTTACCTGGAGGGGTTCGCGCAGCTGTACCGCGACTTCGCCGACCAGCTCACCGCCCGCATCGAGCGCCGCTCGCCCGATCCGGCCAGCCTGCTGGTGCCGGGGATCGAGGCCGGGGTGCGCGGGATGCGCTTCATCACCGCGGCCGTCGCCTCGTCGCGCGCCGACGCCGCCTGGACCGCGCTGTGAGCGGGTATTTCGCCGGCATCGGGCCGATCCGCTTCGAGGGGCCGGACAGCGCCAACCGGCTCGCGTTCCGCTATTACGACCCCGGGCGGGTGGTGCTGGGCCGCACCATGGCCGAGCATTTCCGCTTCTCGGTCGCCTACTGGCACAGCTTCGTCTGGCCGGGCGCCGACATGTTCGGGCCGGGCACGTTCGCGCGGCCGTGGCAGGCGGCGGACACGATGGACAACGCCCGCGCCAAGCTCGACGCCGCGTTCGACTTCGTGACCCGGCTGGGTGCCCCGTTCTACTGCTTCCACGACGTCGACATGGCGCCGCTGGGCGACACGCTGGCCGAGGGCTGGCGCAACCTCGATACGTTGGCCGACCTGGCGGGCAAGAAGCAGGACGAGACCGGGGTGCGGCTGCTGTGGGGCACCGCCAACCTGTTCAGCCACCCGCGCTACATGGCCGGGGCCGCGACCAACCCCGACCCGGCGGTGTTCGCCTACGCCGCCGGGCAGGTCGCGAAGATGCTGGAGGTGACGCACCGGCTTGGCGGGGCGAACTACGTGCTGTGGGGCGGGCGCGAGGGCTACGACACGCTGCTCAACACCCGCATCGGCCAGGAACTCGACCAGTTGGGCCGGTTCATCTCGATGGTGGTCGAGCACAAGCACAAGATCGGCTTCACCGGCGCCATCCTGATCGAGCCAAAGCCGTGCGAGCCGACCAAGCACCAGTACGACTACGACGCCGCCGCCTGCGCCGGCTTCCTGCGCCGCTACGGGCTGGAACGCGAGGTGAAGCTGAACCTCGAGGTCAACCACGCGACCCTGGCCGGCCACACCTTCGAGCACGAGCTGGCGTTCGCGGCGTCGCAAGGCTTGCTCGGCAGCGTCGACGTCAACCGCGGCGACCCGCAGAACGGCTGGGACACCGACCAATTCCCCAACTCGCTGGGCGACTGGGTGCTGGCGATCCACCAGATCGTGCAGGACGGCGGGCTGGGCCAAGGCGGCTTCAACTTCGATGCCAAGGTGCGGCGGCAGAGCGTCGACGCGGAGGACTTGTTCCACGGCCACGTGGGGGCGATGGATTTATGTGCGCGGGCATTGCTGGTGGTGGAGCGGATCGTGGCCGAGGGCAGTTACGCGCGGTTCGTGGACGAGCGGTACGCGGGGTGGCAGGCCGGCGTGGGGGCCGACATGCTGGCCGGGCGAATGACGCTGGAGCAGGCGGCGCAGCAGGCGCGTGACGCGCCGGCTCCGGTGCCGAAGTCGGGGCGGCAGGAGTACTTGGAGAACTTGGTCAATCGTTTCGCCTGATTGCAATGGTTGGCGAATGAGCGAGCAAGTCTCGCAAATTCGGATTGTGACCGGCGAGCTCCCGGCGGCATTTGACGCCATGCGGGCGGAGGCACGCAACGAAAGCTATCGGTTTCTCGAGCGGCTCGCAACAGATTGGGCCTCAAAAGAAATGCGGTTTACCCGCGAAGGCGAAGTGCTGCTTGCTGCATTCTTGGGACCAACGCTTGCCGGCATTGGTGGCATCACGCTTGACCCGATTATGCCAGGCGTGTTGCGTGTGCGTCGCTTCTACGTTCGCCCGGCATTTCGGTTAAAGGGACTTGGGCGCAAGCTGGCTCTTACTTTGCTCGAAAATCCTATGCTCGCGGACCAGTCGGTGACGGTGAATGCGGGCACCGCGGATGCTAGCACATTTTGGGAATCACTCGGCTTTGCTGCGGACCCACAGAACGGGCACACCCACATCATAGCCACTCAATCCTCCGGTCAAGCGATTGCCTCTGCGTAATGGCACGCCACCCAATGCCCCTCCACCGCCCGAAACACCGGCCGCTCGGCCACGCAGCGGTCGGCCGCGTGTGGGCAGCGGCTGGCGAAGGCGCAGCCGGCGGGTGGGTCGAGCGGCGACGGCATCTCGCCGCGCACCACCGCCGACACCTGCCGCCGCGCCGGATCGACCGAGGGCGTCGCCGCCAGCAGCGTGCGCGTGTACGGGTGGCGCGGCTGCGCGAACAGCGCGGCCTTGGGCGCCCACTCGGCGGGGCGGCCGCAATACATCACCAGCACCTCGTGCGCGATGTGGCGCACCACCGAGAGGTCGTGGCTGACGAACAGCTAAGCCAGTCGGAACTCGTCCTGCAAATCCATCAGCAGGTTGAGCACCTGCGCCTGGAACGACACGTCGAGCGCCGAGACCGGCTCGTCCGCCACCACCACGCGCGGGTTCAGCATCAGCGCGCGGGCGATGGCGATGCGCTGGCGCTGGCCGCCGGAGAACATGTGCGGGTAGCGCGCGAACTGGTCCGCGCGCAGGCCAACCCGCGCCATCATCGCCCGCGCCGCCGCCACAGCGGCAGGTCCAAGCCCGACTCATGCCGCAGGAGGGCCAGCCGCTCGGGGCCGATGCCGCGCTCGCCGTAGCGGATCTCGATCGGGTCGCCCGGCACCAGGTGGATTAGCAGGAAGCTCAGGAAAGTGACGCCGAAGAACGTCGGCAGGATCAGCGCCACGCGCCGGAGCAGGAAGCGGAACAATTATTTGATGTCGACGGCGTAGAACTCGTGGCTGCCGAGCGGGTCCATCTTATAGCCGGTGACACCCTTGCTCATCGGCAGCGAGACGACCGAGTGCGCGATCAGCGCGAACGGCGCCTGCTGGTGCATGATGACCTGCGCCTGCTCGTAGAGCTTCGCCCGCTCGGCTTGCGAGGGCAGCGTCGCCGCCTGCTTCAGCAGCGCGTCGAACTCCCTGTCGCACCATTTCGCGACGTTGCCGCCGCCGACGCGGGCGGCGTCGCAGCCGGCCAGGGGCACGAAGAAATTGTCCGGGTCGCCGTTGTCGCCGGTCCAGCCGTACTGCGCCAACCGGTGCTCGCCGGCCTGCATCCGCTTGCGGTACTCGCCCCACTCGTAGCTGACGATCCTGGCCCGCACGCCCACGCGGGCGAGGTCGGCCTGCATCAGCTCGGCCATGCGGCGGCCGTTCGGGTTGTATGGCCGCTGCACCGGCATCGCCCACAGGTCGGTGTCGAAGCCGTCCTTGTAGCCGGCGTCGGCCAGCATCTTCTTCGCCGCCTGGGGGTCGTACTTGAAATCGACGACGGCGTTGTCGTAGCCCCACATGGTCGGCGGGATCAGGTTCTTGGCCGGCTGCCCGGCGCCCTGGTAGATCGATTGCAGGATCGCCCGCTTGTCGATCGCCATGTTGAGCGCGATCCGAACCTTCACGTCGTCGAACGGCTTCTTGGTGGTGTTGAACGCCAGGTAGCCGATGTTGAGCCCGGCCAGCGACAGCAGTTGCAGCTTGGGGTCGGTCTTGATCGCCGGCAGGTCGGCGACGTTGGGATAGGCCGCCACCTGGCACTCGCCGGCGCGCAGCTTGGCCAGCCGCACCGCCGGATCCTTAGTTGATCGAGAACACGAGATTGTCGATCTTCGGCTTCCCGCCCCAGTAGTTCGCGAACGCGCGGTAGCGGATGGTGGCGTCCTGCTGGTAGGAGACGAAGCTGAACGGACCGGTGCCGATCGGCTGCTGGTCGATCAGCTCCGGCTTGCCGAGCTTGGTCAGCGCCGCCGCGTACTCGGCCGATTGGATCGAGGCGAAATCCATCGCCATGTCGGCCACGAACGGCGCGTTCGGGGTCTTGAGCGTGAAGCGGACCGTGTAGTCGTCGACCTTCCGGATGTCCTGCAACAGGTCGCTCAGGCCCATGTCGCCGAAATAGTCGTAGCTGCCGCCGGAGACCTTGTGGAACGGGCTGCTGTCCTTCCATTGCCGCTCGAAGCTGAACATCACGTCGTCGGCGTCGAACGGGCGCGTCGGCCTGAAGTTGGCGTTGCCCTGCCACGGCACGTCATGGCGCAGGTGGAAGGTGAAGGCCTTGCCGTCGGCGGAAACGTCCCAGCGCTCGGCCAGGCCGGGCACGGTGTCGGTGCTGCCCAGCTTGAACTGCACCAGGCGGTTGTAGACCGGGCGGTTCGCGTCGAACGTCGTGCCGGTGGTGTTGATCATCGGGTTGAAGTTCTCGGGCGAGCCTTCCGAACAGTACACCAGGGTCTTGGCCTGCGCGGCTCCGATAGCGGCGCCGAGGATCATGGCGGCGAACAGCGCCAGCTTGCGAGCGGTCATGGTCGGGGAGCTCCTGTTGGCTTGGTTCAGAACCGGACCGGCTGGCCGGTCTGCGCCGATCGCGTCGCGGCGTCGGCCAGCAGCAGCGCCGCCAGCCCGTCCTCTCCGCCGGGCGCCGGGGCGGTGCCGGACGCCACCGCATCCACGAAGGCATCGAGTTCGGCGCGGTAGGCGGCCTCGTAGCGCTCCAGGAAGAACGGCAGCGCCGGGTCGGTGGTGAAGCCGTGGCCGGTCGCGACCTCGACCGTGGTCGCGGTCTTGTTGCCGGCGCGCAGCAGGCCGCCCGCGCCGTGCGCCTCGATGCGCTGGTCGTAGCCGTAGACGGCGCGTCGGCTGTTGCTGATCTGGCAGATCTTGCCGCTGGCGGTCTTGAGCGTCACGGCCGCGGTGTCGAAGTCGCCGGCTTCGCCGATGGTGGGGTCGACCAAGCAGGAGCCGGCGGCGAACAGCTCGACCGGCTCCTCGCCCAGCAGGAAGCGCGCCAGGTCGAAATCGTGGATCATCATGTCGCGGAACAGCCCGCCCGAACTCGCGATGTAGCTGGCCGGCGGCGGCGCCGGGTCGCGGCTCACGATGGTCAGCAGTTCGAGCGAGCCCACCTCGCCGCCCGCCAGCCGCCGTTGCAGCGTCGCGAACGAGGGGTCGAAGCGGCGGTTGAACCCCACCATCAGCGCCACCCCGGCCTCGCGCACCACGTCGAGGCAGGCGCGCACGCGATCCACGTCAAGGTCGATCGGCTTCTCGCAGAACACCGGCTTGCCGGCGCGCGCCGCGCGCTCGATGAACTCGGCATGGGTGGGCGTGGGCGAGCCGATCAGCACCGCGTCGGCGGCGAACGCCTGGTCCAGCGTCAGCGTGCGGCTGCCGGTCGCCTCGGCCAGCGATTCGGCGGAGGGCGCGTGCGGGTCGGACACCCCGGCCAGCGTCACCTCATGGTGGTCGGCGATGTTGCGGGCGTGAATGCGGCCGATGCGGCCGGCCCCGATGACGGCGATGCTGAACATGGATGGTCCCTCCGTGCGCCGTTTTCGTCCGCCTGCGCGGCGGCGACAAGGGCGCATGGAGGACGCGGGCCAGCGCCTCGGTGTTGCCGTCGCGGCGACGCTACGCCCTGGCGGCCCTATCGCGAAAAACGCTATTCGCTCGATGGACAACATCGACAAAACGAATGGGTCCGCCAGTGCCGGAGATCGGGACGCCCACCCTGGACCAGTTGCTGGTGCTCGTGGCGGTGGTCGAGGCGGGCAGCTTCTCGGCCGCCGCGCGGGCGCTCAACCGCACCCAGTCGGTGGTCAGCTACACCATCGCGAGCCTGGAGGCGCAGCTCGGCCTGACGCTGTTCGACCGCAGCCGGCGCCGCCCGGCGCTGACCGCCGCCGGGCGCGCGGTGCTGGGCGACGCGCGGCGCGCCTCCTCGATGGTGGACGAATTGCGCGCCCGTGCCGCAGGGCTGGCGGGCGGGCTGGAGGCGGAGGTGTCGCTCGCGGTTGACGTGATGTTCCCGACCATGCGCCTGGTGGCTGCCTTGCAGGCGTTCGCGGCGCGGTTCCCCACCGTGGCGCTGCGGCTGCAGGTCGAGGCGCTGGGCCAGGTCGTGCAGACGGTGCTCGACCGCAACTGCGGCCTGGGCGTCGCCGGCTGGATGGCGGCGCTGCAGGAGGCGCTGGAATGCGTTCCGCTGGGAAGCGCCGAGCTGCTGCCGGTGGCGGCGCCCACGCACAAGCTCGCCCGGCTGCGGCGGACGCCGACCGCGCGCGACCTCGGCGAGGAGACGCAACTGGTGCTGACCGACCGCTCGCGGCTGACCGAAGGGCAGGATTTCGGCGTGCTGTCGCCGCGCACCTGGCGGCTCGGCGACCTGGGCGCCAAGCACGCGCTGCTGTGCGCCGGGCTGGGCTGGGGCAACATGCCGGAGCCGGTGGTGCGTGAGGATCTGGCGGCTGGTCGGCTGGTGCGGCTCGACCTGCCACAGCCCGCCGCCATGGACTTCAAGTTGTTGTTGATCCATCGCCGCGATGCCCGCCCCGGGCCGGCCGGCGAGTGGTTGGCGGCGCGTCTGCTGGCCGGCGACGAGCCGGACTGAGGCAGGCCGCTACATCACCCGCACGCCGAGCCGCAGGCCGCGCGTGACCGCCTCCGCCCGGCTGCGCACGTCGAGCTTGGCGAAGATCGCCTCCAGGTGGTACTTCACGGTGTGCGCCGAGATGCCGAGGCGGCGCGCGATGGCCTTGTTGCTCAGCCCCGGCCCGACCGCGGCCAGCACCTCGACCTCGCGCGGCGTCAGCAACGGCCGCGGCGCCGCCTCGGCGCCCTCGAAGCCGGGGGCATCGCGCAGCGAGGGCGTGCGTACCACCAATCCTTCGGCCAGAGCGGCGGCGGCGGCGGCCACCTGGCGCTCGCCGGCGGCCTGCGGCAGCACGCCGGCCAAGCTCATGTCGGCGGCGATCGCGGCATCGTCGGAGAGCACCAGCAGCGCGCCGTCGAACGCTGCGGCGTCGGCCGGCACCGCCTCGCCCGGCCGCAGGTCGAGGATCAGCACGTCCGCGTGGGCCTCGGCGACGGGCGCCAGCGCCCGCTCCAGCGCGCGGCGGCGCAGCGGGTCGCGCAACCGCAGCGCCACGCGCGGGCGGTCGTCGGCGACGGCCATCGCCAGCGCCGTCAAGCCAACGCCTTCACGGGCGCGCGCCGATCGTGACCTGCCCCTGGGTCCGCGCGCCGCCGCGCCCCAGGGTCCGCTCCC
>CAXUHK010000016.1:0-38484 GCA_964250775.1 uncultured Acetobacteraceae bacterium
GTGGCGGGCGGGGGCGCGGCGGGCGGAGTCCGCGGCCGGGGCGGCGGCGGTCATCGCGGCGCTGCCACCGGCGGCGCTGCCGGCCGCCGAGCTGGCGGTGGCGAACGACATTCCCGCCGACTGCAACATGCTGAAGTCGAACGTGTAGTTGGTATCGGCCATGTCAGGTGTCCTTGTGTGATTCGGCCGACCGGAACGTCCCGCCCGATCGAAGGCGACACGAGCCCGAGCTGATGAGACGGTCGGCAGACCAGCACTGAACCGCCCGATGCCAATTTGCAAGTAAGACTTCAACACCAGCGCTCTCTCGAATGGCAGCCCGAAGTATTCGTGATGAAAATTGTGTTCAGATGCGCAATACTAAACCGCTTACCGTACTTTGCAGTGGCCAGGCCCGAACGCTTGGGCCTGGCCACGCTCGCAGCGATTACATCGCCTGCTTGTAGTCGCCGTTGTGCCAGACGTACCAGACGTAGTTCACCGCCTTGACGTCGCCCTTGTCGTCGTAGGCGATGTCGCCCAGCACCGAACTCCAGGGCCCGCCCGATTTCAACTCGGCGGTGACTTTCTTGGGATCGGTCGAACCGGCCTTGGTCGCGGCTTCCGCGAACACCTGGATCGCGGCGTAGGTATATAGGATGTAGCCTTCCGGGTTGATGTTCTTGGCCTGGAATTCCTTCACCACGTCGGCCGCCGCCGGGTTCAGCCGCGGGTCGGCCGGGAAGGTGTTCATCAGGCCGTCGCCGGACGCGCCGGTGATGCTCCAGAGATCCTTGGTCTGCAGCGAGTCGGGGCCGAGGATCTGTGCGCCCAGGCCCTGCTCGCGTGCCTGGCGGGTGATCAGGCCGACCTCGGGGTGATAGCCGCCGATGTAGATGACGTCGATCTTGGCCTGCTTGAGCCGGCTAATCAGCGCCGAGTAGTCGTGCTCGCCGGCGACGTAGGCGGCGTACAAATCCTCGGTCTTGCCCTCGGCGTTGGCGTATTTCTTGGTCTGGTCGGCGATGCCCTTGCCGTAGGTGCTGTTGTCGTTGAGGATCGCGACCTTCTTGTCCTTGTAGGTCGTGGCCAGCGTGTGCCCGGCCAGCTTGCCCTGCTGGTCGTCGCGGCCGCAGGTGCGGAAGGTGTTCCAGCTCCCGCTGTCGGTGAACGCCGGGTTGGTCGAGGCCGGCGTGATCTGCAGGATGCCTTCCTCGGTGTAGACCTTGCTGGCCGGGATCGAGCTCGACGAGCAGAAATGCCCCGCCACGAACACCACGCCGTCGCCGGCGAACTTGTTGGCGACCGAGACCGCCTGCTTCGGGTCGCAGGCGTCGTCGCCGATCTCCAGCGCCAGCTTCTGGCCGAGCACGCCGCCCTTGGCGTTAATGTCGTCGACCGCCTGCTGCGCGCCGACCTTGAGCTGGGCGCCGAACGCCGCGTATTCGCCGGTGATCGGGCCGGCGGTCGCGATCTTGACCTGCGCGTGCGCGGCAGGCGCCGTAGCCAACGCCAGCAGCGCGGCGCCCGCGAACAGAATCCGTTTGGTCATCTTGGCTTGTCCTTGCAACAGTTCCCGTCCGCGCCAGGCGCGCGGCAATGTTGCAGGGTAAGGGCCGCGCGCGTTTTCGTGAAGCCCCGCCGTCAGGGGCGCGCGGTCCGGCCGATCACGGTCCACAGCGGGTCGCCCCATCGCGGCGTCGAGGCCCGCGCGCTCACCTCGGCGAAACCGGCCTCGCGCAGGTAAGCCGCGACCAGGCGCTGCTGCTCCGGTCCCGCCAGCGTGCGCCAGATGGCGACCGCCTTGGTCGGGAAGCAGCGGTTCGAGAACGACACCACCAAGGGCGCGCCGGGCCGCAGCACCCGCGCCACCTCGCGGAACACCTCGACCGGGCGTTGCAGGTACTGCACCGAGACGCACAGCCCGGCGCCATCGAACCCGGCCGTGTCGAGCGGCAGCGTCGGGTCGGCGTTCAAGTCCTGCACGAACCAGCGCGACAGCCGCTTGTTGGCGGCCAGCTCGGCCGGGTTCATGCCGTGGCCGACCACAGCGGCATACTCGATTTCGGGCGGCAGGTGGCTGACCCAACTGCTCATCAGGTCGAGCAGCGCGCCGCCCGGCGGCAGCGCCTCGCGGTAGGCCTGCGTCACCGCCGCGACCGCCGCGTCGTCGATATGCGTGACCAGCCGTGGCTGCGCGTAGAAATCCGCGTCCGGCGAGCGGTCCTGCTTGTCGAACGCCGCCGCCGGCAACCCTGCCATCTGCTCCATGGCAGTGGCATATCGGCGCGCCCCGCCGACATTCCAGCCATGCCACGACCCTGGATTCCGCGTCGCGTCCTCGTCACCCGATCGGCCCTCGCATGGCCGCAAGGGGTCGCCATGGTGGAGCGCGCGGCCGCCCTCGGCTCGGAGGTCGTGCGGCTGCCCGCCGACCGGCTGACCGGCCTGCCGGACGCCTACCGCGACGCCAAGACCACGCTGGCGGTCGTCACCGCGAGCCCGAGCCGGCGGCGGCTGCAGCCGATCCCGCCCAGCGCCGACTGGCGGTTCGACCTCGCCGAGGGCTGCCCGGCGCATTGCTCGTACTGCTACCTAGCCGGCTCGCTGGCCGGGCCGCCGATCGTCCGCGCCTACGCCAACCTGCCGGAAATCCTGGCCGAGCTGCCGGCCGCGGTGGGGCAGGGGCAGGTCACGTCGGTCTCGGCGGAGCGTGGCCACGAGGGCACCACGTTCGAGTGCTCGTGCTACACCGACCCGCTGGCGATCGAGCACCTGACCGGGGACCTGGCCGCCTGCATCGCGCATTTCGGCGCCTGGGACGCGCCGGTGCAGCTCCGTTTCACCACCAAGTTCGACGCCGTGGGTCCGCTGCTCGCACTCAGGCACAACCGGCGCACGCGGGTGCGCTTCTCGGTCAACGCGGCGGTGGCCGAGCGGCACGAGGGCGGCGCGCCGCCGGTGAAGGCGCGGCTGCTCGCCTTGCGCGCGATGGCCGAGGTTGGCTACCCGGTCGGCCTCACGGTGGCGCCGATCATGCGCCTGCCGAACTGGGCCGACGCCTACGACCGGCTGTTCGCGGCGGTGGCGGAGGCGCTTGCCGGCGTGCTGGATGTGGACCTCACTGCCGAGCTCATCACCCACCGCTTCACGCCGAAGTCGAAGGCGGTGCTGGAGGGGTGGTATCCCGGCAGCCCGTTGGAAATGGACGAGGCGCAGCGCTCGCGCAAGCTGACCAAGTTCGGCTCGGTGAAATGGGTGTTCCCGAAGGAGCAGATGGCCGAGATGCGCGGGACGCTACAGGCGTCGCTGGTAATGCGGCTGCCGATGGCGCGGGTGCTGTATTGGACGTGACGCCAAGGTGCTCACGATATGCTGTTGCGGTCCTTGCCGGTTTGTTGATTGGCTAAGTTGATCTGGTCGAGTTGCTTCAAGGCACCGCGCGCGGCATCCCTGACCCTGTGCCAACCCGGGTCATTATCCCAGTCTGGCCATCCAGCCGGCAGGGCTTCGAACTCTGAGTCAAGTACCTGATGGAATTCGGCCAGCACGTTCAGCTCTTCAACGGTGAATTCCGTCTGCCAGTCTCGCAAGCCCCGATCCCAAACACCGGGATTGAACTGCTCCGGATGGGCACTCCCCGGATAGTAAAGGTCGTCAAACCACATGCAGCAAAATTCCACCGACCCAACCTGCCGGTCCAATTCTGCAAGAGAAGCAAGAAAAGATAGAATTGATGACTTATACAATAAAGGGCGCCTGCTGTTCGCTCGAGCGCGAGCCGGTTCACAGGATCAGGTGGCGGCGCGCACGTTTTCTTCCAGTCGGTTGACCTTGCGCCACATGGCATTCAGTTCCGTAGCCAACAGGCGTACTTCCTCGCGAGTGTTCTCGCCCGCGCCCGCCACGCGATCCGCCCGTGCCATATTGACGCTGATGTGTGCGCGCACGCCGGCAAATCCGTCACCAATTCGCGTTTGTAGCGTGTCGGTCTTTTCCTCCAGACGCCGAGGCGCCGCTACAACCATACTCCACGCACCGCCACTCACCGTAGCCTCCTCAACACTCGACGTGTGTTGGTGCAAGATATCACTCCAGAGACCATAATTCGACCACGGCGGTGTTTCGTTTGCAAGACTCTTACGGTTTTGCAATATCTAGTTGCTCGGCGTGATGGCACGCCGCGAAATGCCCGGGCGTGTGCGCTACCAGCGCCGGGTCGTCGCTGCGGCAGACCGCCGTGGCCCGCCAGCAGCGCGGATGGAAGCGGCAGCCGTGCGGTGGTGCCGTCGGATCGGGCGTGTCGCCTTCCAGCACCACCCGCCGCCGCGCCCGCTCGCGCGCCGGGTCGGCCAGCGGCACCGCCGACATCAGCGCCTGCGTGTACGGGTGCAACGGCTGCGCGAACAGCCGTGCCCGCGACGCCACCTCGACCACGCGGCCGAGGTAGAGCACCGCGACGCGCTGGGTCGCATGCGCCACCACCGAGAGGTCGTGCGAGATGAACAGCATCGACAACCCGCGCGCCCGCTGCAACCCGCGCAGCAGGTTGATGACCTGCCCCCGCGTCGAGACGTCGAGGGCCGAGACCGGCTCGTCCGCCACGACGAAATCGGGATCGGTGCCGATGGCGCGCGCGATAACCGCCCGCTGCCGCTGGCCGCCCGACAGCTCGTGCGGGTAGCGCCCGGCGTGCTCGGGGCCGAGACCGCACTGCGCCAGCACCGCCGCCGAGCGCGCGGCGATGCCTGGACGCGCGAAGCCCTGCGCCAACAGGTGCTCGTGCAGCGTGGCGGCGACGGTCATGCGCGGGTTGAGCGCCCCGGACGGGTCCTGGAACACCAGCCCGCGCCGCCGCCGCAGGGTGCGCAGCCGGTCGCCGCGCGCGCCCGCGATGTCGGCGCCGTCGAACCATACCGAGCCATGGGTCGGCTGCTGCAAGCCGAGCAGCGTGCGCCCGAGCGTGGACTTGCCCGAGCCGCTCTCGCCCACCAGCCCCAGCGTCTCGCCCGGCGCGATCGCCAGGTCGACGCCGTCCAGCGCCCGCAAGGTGCCGCGCCCGACCTTGTAGTGCCGTGACACCCCGATCGCCTCGACCAGGCTCATGCCGCGAGCCAGCACGCGGCCGAGTGCCCCTCGGCCACCGGCAGCAATGGCGGCTCCTCGCGGCAGCGCGCGAACGCAAGCGGGCAGCGCGGCGCGAACTTGCAGCCCTCCCGGGGCAGGTTGGCGACGCTGCCGGGGATCACCGGCAGGTCGTCGTCCAGCCCGTCCGTCAGCGACGGCACCGAGCCGAGCAGGCCGCGCGTGTACGGGTGCGCCGGCCGGGCGAACAGCGTCGCGGTCGCCGCCTGCTCGACGATGCGCCCGGCGTACATCACCGCCACCAGGTCGGCCTGGCCCGCCACCACGCCGAGGTCGTGGGTGATCAGGATGACGGCGGTGCCGCTGTCGCGGCCGATGTCGCGGATCAGCTCCAGGATTTGCGCCTGCACCGTGACGTCGAGCGCCGTGGTCGGCTCGTCGGCCAGCAGCAGGCGCGGGCCGCAGGCGATGGCGGCGGCGATCATCACCCGCTGGCACACGCCGCCTGACAGTTCGTGCGGGTAGGCGCGCAGCCGCTGCTCCGGCGCCGCGATGCCGACGCGGCGGAACAGCGCCAATGCCTGCGCCGTCGCCGCCTGGCGCGAGATGTCGCGATGCGCGCGGATCGCCTCCGCCACTTGCTCGCCGGCGCGGATCAGCGGGTGCAGCGCCGTCATCGGGTCCTGGAAGATCATCGCGATCTCGGCGCCCCGGAGCCGCCGCATCGCCGCCTCGTCCACCGCCAGCAGGTCGCGCCCGCCGAGTTCGGCGGCGCCGCTCACCCGCGCCCCGTGCAGCAGCCGCATCAGCGCCATCGCCGTGGTGCTCTTGCCGCAACCACTCTCGCCCACCAGGCCCAGCGTCTCGCCCGCTTCCAGCGTGAAGCTCACGCGATCCACCGCCCGCGTCGCGCCGAACGCGACGCTCAACTCACGCACGTCGAGCAGCGTCATCGGTGCAGGCGGGGGTCGAGCGCGTCGCGCATTCCGTCGCCGATGAAGTTGAAGCTGGCCACCGCCAGCGTGATGGCGAGGCCGGGGAACACCGCGAGCCAGGGGTCGACGGTGAAGTCGCTCTGGGCGTTGGTCAGCATGTTGCCCCAGCTCGCCGCCGGCGGCTGGATGCCGTAGCCGAGGAAGCTGATGTAGCTCTCCAGCAGGATGGCGTTGGCGGTGTTGAGCGTGGCGGCGACCAGGATCGGCGCGAGCGTGTTGGGCAGTATCTGGCGCACCACGATGCGCCACGACGGCGCCCCCGCCATCCGCGCCGCGGTGATGAAGTCGGCCGATTTCAGCGCCAGGATTTGCGCGTGGACCAGCCGCGCGATCTCCATCCAGCAGGTCAGCCCGATCATCAGCGCGATCGAGACCAGCGTGGGTGTCACGAACGCGGCCACGAACAGCAGCAGGAACACGGTGGGGAAGCACAGCATCATGTCGGTCAGCCGCATCAGCACGGTGTCGAGCCAGCCGCCGTGGTAGGCCGCGAACGCGCCGACCGCGAAGCCCACCACCAGCGTCACCAGCATCGCGGCGACGCCGACCGAGAGCGAGATCTGCCCCGCGAACATCAGCCGGCTCAGCACGTCGCGGCCGAGGTCGTCGGCCCCGAGCCAGTGCGCGGAGGCAAATGGCGGCGCGTAGCGGTTGGCGATGTCGATGTCGTCGGGGTCGTACGGGGCGAGCCGCGCGGCACAAGCCGAGGCCACGGCCAGCACGGCGATGACCAGCACGCCCAGCGCCGCCAGCCGGTGCCGCGTGAACCGCCGCAGCACGCCGGCGCGCGCCACCGGGGCCGCCAGCGCCAAGTCAGACATGCGCCGCCCGGATGCGCGGGTCGATCGCCGCCGCCAGCAGGTCGGCGGCGAGGTTGCCCAGCACCACGATCAGTGCGCCAACCATGAGGATCGCCATCAGCACCGGGTAGTCCCGCGTGCCGAGCGAGGTCACGAACAGCAAGCCCATGCCGGGCCAGCCGAACACCGTCTCCGTCACCAATGCGCCGCCGACCAGCAACGGCAGTTGCAGGCCCAGCAGCGTGACCAGCGGCACCAGCGCCGCGCGCAGCCCGTGGCCCCACAGCACCCGCCCGGCGGACAGCCCCTTGGCGCGCGCGGTGCGGATGAAGTCCTGGCCCAGGATGTCGATCATGGCGCTGCGGGTGTAGCGGCTCCACTGCGCCACCAGCACGAACGCCAGCACCAGCACCGGCAGCAGCAGGTGGCGCAAGCCGTCGAGCAGGCCGCCACCGCCGGCATCGCCTCCGGCCGGCAGCCAGCCCAGCGTCTGCGCGAACAAGTAGATGCCGAGCAGGCCGAACCAGAACGTCGGCAGCGACAGCGCCAGCATCGCCGCCGCCGCCGTCGCGTAGTCGAACACGGTGTTGCGCCGCAGCGCCGCCAGCGTGCCGATGGCGACCCCTCCGACTAGCGCCAGCGCCATGCTGCTGCCCATCAGCTGCAACGTCGCCGGCACCCTGCCCAGCACGACGCGGACGACCGGCTCGCCGCCGAAGAAGCTGTAGCCCCAGCGGCCGGACACCATGCCGCCGGCCCATTTCAGGTATTGGACATAGACCGGCTGGTCGAGGCCGAACTGATGCTTGACCCGCTCGATGTCCTGCGCCGTCACCGTCGGGTTCATGGTGTAGACCGCGAGCGGCCCGCCCGGGGCCAGGTGCATCAGGCCGAAGCCGATGATCGACACCCCGACCAGCAGCAGGCACGCCTGACCCAACCGATTGAGCGCCAGGCGCCCCATGACGCCATCAGGTCGCCTGCCACTCCCCGACGTTCCACGAGTTGCAGGCGGTGTACGGGTTGGCCTGGTAGCCTCGGACCCGGCTGCGGATGCCGACCGGCACCTCGTAGGCGAAGATCGGCGCGAACGGCACGTCTTCCAGCAGGATCTCCTGGAGCTTGTGATACAGCGCGCGGCGTTCCTCTACACCGATGGTGGCGGCCGCCTTGTCGGTCAGCGCGTCGACCTCGGGGTTCTCGTACTGCACGTAGTTGGAGCCGGTGCCGGTCTTGGCCGGGATCAGCTTGCTGTGGATGCGGTCGGTGTAGTCGGGATCGGGGTACAGCAGCGGATCCCACGCCACCATCAGCGTGTCGAACTGGCTCCTCACCGTGTAGTCGCCCCACACCACCGAGGCCGGCATGTTCTTGATCGTCATGGCGACGCCGATCTTCTTCCAGTTCTGCTGCACCAGTTGCTGCGCCTGCTCGCGGCTCTTGTTGCCGGCGGTGGTCGACATGGTGAAGGCGAGCCGCACCCCGTCCTTGGCGCGCACGCCGTCGCCGGCCACGGTCCAGCCGGCGGCGTCGAGCAGGCTGGCCGCGCGCTTCGGGTCGAAGCCGGGATCCTTCAGGGCACCGTTGTACGCCCAGTGGCCCGGCGGCAGCCAACTCAGCGTCGGCGCCGGGAGGCCGTAGTAGACCGCCTGCGACCAGCTCTTCTTGTCGACCGCCATGGTCAGCGCCTGGCGCACCCGCTTGTCGCTGAACTGCGGCTTGCCGCAATTGAAGTAGATGAACTCGACGAACGGCTGCGCGGTGAGCTGGATCGAGGTGCCGGGCAGCGCCTTGGCGCGGCTGTAGAGCAGCGGCGGGATGCCCTGGATCACGTCGAACACGTCGACCTCGCCGGTCTGGTATTGCGCGTACAGCGTCTGCTGGTCGGGCACGTATTTCTGGATCAGGCTGGTGAGCTTCGGAGCGCCCCGATGGTATTTCGGGTTCGGCGCGAACTCGATGTGGCTGCCGGCGACCCGGTTCTTGAACACGTACGGCCCGGTGCCGACCGGGTTGGTGTTGAACGCGGCGGTGTTGATGTCCGCCTCGTGCTCCAGGATGTGCTTGGGCACGATGCTGGTCTTCTGCCACGACACCAGGTAGGGCGCGTAGTCGTCCTTCAGCGTGATGCGGATAGTGTGGCCGTCCGTCGCCTCGTATTTCGCGACGTGGTCGTGGCCGTTGCGGCTGCGCACCGCGACCTTCGGGTTCATCAAGGTTTGCAGCGTGAACACTACGTCGGCCGAGGTGAACGGCGCGCCGTCGTGCCACACCACGTCGGGCCGCAGCTTGATGGTCCAGACGCGGCCATCGGCGCTGATGCCGCCATTCGCCTGCGTGGGGATTTCGACCGCCAGGTTGGGCAGGAACTTGCCATTAGGGTCGAGCTGCCACAACGAGTCGAACACGGTGAACTCGACCGCGGTCTCGACGCCGGTGTTCACATAGAGCAGCGGGTTGAAGTTCACCGCCTCCTGCGTGAACGCGTCGACCAGTTGCCCCGACGCCGCCGCTTGCGCCGGACGGACCGCGCCCAACGCCAGCAACGCTGCCGCCAAACCGGGCAACTCGCGGCGGTGCAGCAGGAATTCGTCGGCCATGGCTGGTCCCCCGGGGTTCGGCCCGATTAGAGCAGGTTCCATGCCACGATCAAGCAAGTGTGAGCGGGCGGAATCGACGCCGCAACGGCTTGTCGAAGTTGCTGTTTTGTTCTACGGTGTTAACTTCTATTAGCGGAGATGCCAACGTGTCGGACAAGTTCGGCAACTACGTGCAGTTCACCCCCAGCGAGCGGTCGGCGCCCGCTGGCGCCACCCGGCTCGCTCCCACGGCTCCGGACGAGACCATCGAAGTCAGCGTCTACCTCAAGCCCCGCCACGGGGCCGAGCCGCGCGTCGGGACCGCCGAGCCGCGCGCCGCCATGCGCCACCACCGCGAGCAGGCGTACCGCGACGACATCGGCCTGGTCGCCGAGTTCGCCGTGGCCAACGGCCTCGCGGTCAAGTCCGCCGATCCGGCGCGACGGCTGGTGCAGCTCTCCGGCACGGTGAGCCACATGGAGCGGGCGTTCCGCACCGAGCTGCACGGCTACGAGATGGCCCAGCAGCGTTTCCGCGCCCGCTCCGGGATGCTGCACCTGCCGCAGCAACTGGCCGACGTCGTGGAGTCGGTGCTCGGCCTCGACACCAGGCCCGCGGCGCGTCCGCTGCTGGTGCAGCGCCCGGCGGCGGCGGACCAGCAGGGCATCCTGCCCAACCGCTTCGCGACCCTGTACGACTTCCCCGCCGGCCTCGACGGCAGCGGCCAGACCATCGCCCTGATCGAATTGGACGGCGGCTACCTCGACTCCGACACCGCGACCGCGTTCGCCGCCATGGGCTTGAAGGCGCCGCAGGTCGAGGCGGTGCCGGTCGACGGCGGGGCCAACGAGCCCACCGGCGGCGGCGCCGACGGCGAGGTGGCGCTCGACATCCAGGTCGCGGGCGGCATGGCGCCCGGCGCCCGGATCGCGGTCTATTTCGCGAGCAACACCGACGCCGGTTTCGCCAACGCGATCTCGGCGGCGGCGCAGGACAGCGCCCGCAAACCCTCGGTGATCTCGATCAGTTGGGGCAGCGCCGAGGCCAACTGGACCGCGCAGGCGGTGCAGACGATGAACTCGATCCTGCAGGACGCCGCCAGCCTCGGCGTCTCGGTGTTCGCGGCCTCCGGCGACAGCCTCGCCACCGACGGCATCCCGGACGGCCAGGCGCATGTCGACTTCCCGGCCGCGAGCCCGTGGGCGATCGGCTGCGGCGGCACCGTCACCAGCGTCGCGGGCGACGCGATCTCCGGCCAGAAAGTGTGGAACGACGGGCGCAGCGGCACCGGCGGCGGCATCAGCGACCTGTTCGAGCCGCCGCCGTTCCAGGCCGGAACCACCCTGCCGCCCAGCGTCAACGGGGCCAGGCGCGGGCGCGGCGTGCCCGACGTCGCCGGCAACGCCGGGCCGGAGAGCGGCTACGCCATCGTGGTCGCAGGGCAGGGGACGCTCGCCGCCGGCACCAGCGCCGTCTCCCCGCTCTGGGCCGGGCTGCTGGCGCGCATCAACCAGAAGGCGGCGCGCCCGGTCGGCTTCTTCCTGCCGGCGGTCTATGGCCAAGCCGGGCTGTTCTCAGAGGTGACGCAGGGCTCCAACCGCGCGTCCGGCTCGCGCCTGGGTTACGACGCGGGACCCGGCTGGAACGCCTGCACCGGCCTCGGCACCCCGCGCGGGCAAGCGCTGGCCGACGCGCTGACCGCCCCCGCCACAAGCTGATCCGTAGCAACAGGAGAGCAGTTATGGCCCACGATCCGACCACGCTCGATCCCGCGATCCAGCCGGTGCGCGCCGCCGAGCAGGACCAGCCGTTCTCCGACCCGGTGGCCTACGGCAACGGGCCGCAGGACAACGTGACCGACGCGACCGAGGGCGCCGCCGTGACCCGGCACGAGGTCGTGGTCGGCGGCCAGAGCATCAAATACACCGCGACGGTCGGGCACCTCGTCGCGGTTGACCCGAGCAGCTCGAAGCCCGAGGCAAAGATCTTCTACGTGGCGTTCACCAAGGACGACGCCGAGCGTCGCACCCGTCCGGTGACGTTCTTCTACAATGGCGGCCCGGGCTCGTCGTCGGTCTACCTGCTGCTCGGCTCGTTCGCGCCGATGCGCATCCGCACGGCGCTGCCGAGCTTCACGCCGCCGCCGCCGTACACGATCGAGACCAACCCCGACTCCTTGCTCGACCGCAGCGACCTGGTGTTCATCAACCCGGTCGGCACCGGCTACTCGGCCGCGATCGCCCCCAAGGTGAACAAGGATTTCTGGGGCGTGGACCAGGACGCGGGCGCCTTGAGGCAGTTCATCAAGCGCTACCTCACCGCCAACGGCCGCTGGAACTCGCCCAAGTTCCTGTTCGGCGAGAGCTACGGCACGCCGCGCACCGCCGTTCTCGCGTACCTGCTGCACGAGGACGGGGTGGAGCTGAACGGCCTCACGCTGCAATCCTCGATCCTGGACTATTCGCAGGCCGGCAACCCGATCGGCCTGCTGCCGACCTGGGCGGCGGACGCCTGGTACCACCACAAGGTCGCGGTGCAGCCGCCGCCCTCGGACCTGCCTTCCTATGCCGAGGCGGCCGAGGCGTTCGCGGCCGGCCCCTATGCGGCGGCGCTGCAAGCGTTCCCTAAGGCCGATCCGGCGACGGTCAAGCAACTCAGCCAGGAAATCGGCATTGACGAGACGACGCTGACGAGCTGGTCGCTCAACGTAGCGGCGGCCAACCAGCTCGGCACCTCGGCGTTCCTAGTCACATTGCTGGCCGACCGGGGCTTGGCGCTCGGCTCCTATGACGGCCGGGCGACCGGCATCGACAGCGGCATCGCCGGGCGGATCGACCCGAAATCGGGCGGCAACGACCCGACCATGACTGCGGTGAACGGCGTCTACACCGCGATGTGGAACAGCTACCTGAACGACGACCTGCGCTTCACCTCGACTTCGGCGTTCACCGACCTCAACGACCAGGCGTTCGCCAACTGGGACTTCCACCACACCGACCCTACGGGCGCCCAGAAGGGCGTCGACCCGCAAGGCAACGTGGTGCTGTACACCGCCGGCGACCTCGCCGCGACGATGAGCCTGAACGTCGACCTCAAGGTGCTGTCGGCCAACGGCTACTACGATTCCGTGACCCCGTTCTTCCAGACCACGCTCGATCTGCGGAACATGCCGCTCACGGACGCCTCGGTGCGCCGGAACCTGACGGTCCAGTATTACCCATCGGGCCACATGATCTATCTGGACGGTGACTCCCGCACCGCGATGAAGGCCGACCTGGCGCGGCTCTACGACAGCGCCACCGCCGACCACGCTGCGATGGCGCGCATCATCCAGCGGCAGCGCCCGCCGGCGTAGCGCCGTTCAGCGAGCCTTGGCCTCGCGGCATATGTCCGCAAGCGCCTTGGCGGACAGCACCGCCATGCCGCCCAGCGCCGTGCCCGACGTGAAATGGATCAGCGCCAGCAACGGCAGGTACAGCAGGATCATCGCTTGCCTCCGATCCGCCGCGCCGCCATGCGCAACGCGAGGGCGGCCGACATCGCCGTGACACCGAACGCGACACCGCTCGCGACCGACACCGCCACGACCACGCTGCTCAGCAGGCCGGGACGCGGGATCAACCTGATCATGCGGCTTTCATCCTCGTTCGATGCCTCGCCCCGGATCAACTTATCGCTTCAAGGTCGACATCGGCGTACAACTCCGGCAAGGCGATGTCGATGCCGATCTCCGGCATCCGCAGCACCGCCGCCGCCCCGGATACCAGCTCCGTCACCCAGTCCTCGCCCTTGCGCGCGAACACCACCGCGCCGGCATGGGTTTGCTGCAGGACGACGTAGCGGCGCACGGAGGCGGTGTCCCGGTATTCGCGGTTCTTGACCACGAGGTCATCATTGGCGCTCCCGTCGCTCAGGATTTCAAATACGACGGTGGGGTCGCCGACCACCTTCTCGCGCGGCGGGACGGGTGTGCAGACCACGAATGCGTCCGGGTAGCGGACGCGCCCGGCTACCGCCACCTTCAATTCGCTGCCGAACGGCCGGCACGGCCTACCGCGCAGATGGTTTCGCAGGGCTGTGATAAGGTTAACCTGAATCGCGGCGTGCGCGGCGGTGCCGCCGGCCATCGCCCATGGCAGCGTGCCATCGAACTCGTATCGCGCCTCTTGCCGTTCCTCCCAGGCCAGGAACTGCTCCAGCGTCATGGGCTTCTGCATTACAACGCTCATGACCGCACCATAGCACGGGTATGCTATGGCACCGCCACCACCTCCGAACGGACCGATCCCCGGACATGATGCGCTTCTTCGCCTATTACCGCCCGCACTGGCGCCTGTTCGCGCTCGACTTCGGCTGCGCCGTGCTCTCCGGCCTGCTCGAACTCGGCTTCCCGATGGCGGTGCGCGCGTTCATCGACCGGCTGCTGCCGGGGCAGGATTGGGGGCTGATCCTGGCGGCCTCCGCCGCCCTGCTCGCGATCTACCTGGTCAACACCGGGCTGATGGTGGTCGTGACCTACTGGGGGCACATGCTCGGCATCAACATCGAGACCGAGATGCGTCGCCGCGCCTTCGACCATTTGCAGAAGCTCTCGTTCCGCTTCTACGACAACGAGAAGACCGGCCACCTGGTCGCGCGCGTGACCAAGGACCTGGAGGAGGTGGGCGAGGTGGCGCACCACGGGCCGGAGGACCTGTTCATCGCGGTGATGACCTTCGCCGGCGCGTTCGCGCTGATGGCCACGGTCAACGCCCGCCTGGCGCTGCTGACCGCGCTGGTGGTGCCGGCCAGCGCCGTGCTGGCCAGCCGCTACGGCAGCCGCATGACGCGCAGCTTCCGGGCGCTGTTCAACCGCGTCGGCCAGTTCAACGTCCGCATCGAGGAGAACGTCGGCGGGATGCGCGTCGTGCAGGCGTTCGCGAACGAGGACCACGAGCGCGCCCTGTTCGCGCAGGACAACCAGCGTTACCGGCAGACCAAGCTCGAAGCCTACCGCATCATGGCCGCCAGCACCTCGCTCAGCTACATGAGTATGCGCCTCACGCAGATCGTGGTCATGGTCGCCGGCACCTGGTTCGTGCTGCACGGCGGCCTGTCCAACGGCGGCTTCGTCAGTTTCCTGCTGCTGATCGGCGTGTTCTTCCGCCCGGTCGAGAAGATCAACTCGGTCATGGAGACCTACCCCAAGGGCATCGCCGGCTTCCGCCGCTACACCGAACTGCTCGATACCGAGCCGGACGTGGTGGACAGGACCGGGGCCGCCGCCGCGCCCGGCCTGCGCGGCGACATCCGCTACGAGGGCGTCACCTTTGGCTACGGGGCGGGGGCCACGGTGCTGCGCCATGTCGACCTCGCGATCGAGGCCGGGCAGACGGTGGCGTTCGTGGGGCCGTCGGGGGCGGGTAAGACCACGCTGTGCTCGCTGCTGCCCCGCTTCTACGACGCGCAGGGCGGGCGCATCACCATCGACGGCATCGACATCCGCGCCATGACGCTGCGCTCGCTGCGCAGCCAGATCGGCATCGTGCAGCAGGACGTGTTCCTGTTCGGCGGCACGCTGCGCGAAAACATCGCCTATGGCCGGCTCGACGCCACGGAGGCGCAGATCCACGAGGCCGCCCGGCGCGCGCAACTGGAGGCGACCATCGCGCAACTGCCGGCCGGGCTCGACACGCTGGTCGGCGAGCGCGGGGTCAAGCTGTCGGGTGGCCAGAAGCAGCGGCTGGCGATCGCCCGCATGTTCCTGAAGAACCCGCCGATCCTGATCCTGGACGAGGCCACCTCCGCGCTCGACACCGAGACCGAGCGCGCCATCCAGGCATCCCTGGCCGAGCTGGCGCGCGGGCGCACCACGCTGGTCATCGCGCACCGGCTGGCGACGGTCCAGGCCGCCGACCGGATCGTGGTGGTGGACGCAACCGGCGTCGCCGAGCAGGGCCGCCACCATGAGCTGATCGCGGCCGGCGGCGTCTATCGCCGGCTGCACGAGGCGCAGTTCGGCGTGCCGGCCTAGCCGCGGAAGAAGGTGTAGGTCGCGCGCTATAGCCGACCCGCGTCTCGGCGCCGGCATGGGCCGCGTCGCACCCCCTAGGCGGAGCGACGCCGCCCTTGGTGTCGCTGCGCACGACGTAGGCCACGCCGGCGAACAGGCCGCCTGTCGGGTGCGCCTTGGCGTGCAGCACGAGCCAGGGGATCGCGCCCGCCAGGGGTGCTTGGCTCGTGGCCAGCGCCTCGCCTAGCACGGTGCCGCCGTCCTCGGCCTGCCAGCTCGGCCCCGCGAAGTGGCGGCCGACCCTATGGCCGGCGACGTCCGTCAGGACCGCCTCGGGCGCCTTGAGCCGCCAAGCGTAAGCCCCGGCCGTGTTGACGCAATCGTAGATTTGGACGCCTTGGCCAAGCAGCACCGTCACGGCCGGAGCTGCGGCGGCCGCTCCGGAGATGCCGGCAACCAGCAAGGAAGCCAGCGCGGTCGCGCCTCGCATCATGCGTTCCCCTTTCCGAACGCAGCCGGCGCGGCGCTGACCCGGCCTACGGCGAGATAGACCACAGAGGCGACGACCGCCGAGCTGATGAAGCTGAGATCGACGCCGTGCGCCAAGCCGACCAGCGGCCCGGTGAACACGCTGGTGGTGCAGAACAGCAGCCCGACCACGACGCCCACCGCCCAGGCCAGCACCGCGCCGCCGTTGAAGCCGCCCGAGTACCAGTAGATGCCGAGGTCGGCGTGGCCGGCGAACGCCTGCAGGTCGCGCGGGCTGAACCGGCCACGGTGCTGGAACCAGCCGATGATGTTGATCATGATCCACGGCGTCACCAGGATGGTCACGATCGAGCACAGCGCCACGATCAGGTCGGCCAGGCTGAACACCACCAAGCCGACATAGCCGACCGCGATGCCGACCGCGCCGAACACCAAGCCCACCTGCGCCCTTCGCATCCGCCACAGGATCGCGTGCAGGTCGAGCGTCCCGTTGTAGACGATCATGCCGCCGTTGCTGACATTGCCGACCAGGCCCAGCAGCACGATAGGCGCCAGCAGCAGCAGCGGCACGTTCTCGATCATCGAGCCGGTCACGGCGTAGGCGTCCTGCACGCCCAGCGCGATCACCTCGCCGCAGGTCAGCGCCACGATGCCGCCCGCGACCATGCCGAGCAGCGACCAGCCGGCCATGGCGCGCGGCGGGCTCGCATACGGCGAGTAGCGCGCGTAGTCGCCGGCGAACGGGGCGAAGCTGATGGCGTTCGAGAGCTGCGTCGTGGTCGCCAGCGCCCAGGTCGCCCAGAAGCCTTCGAGCTGCAGCTTGGGCGCCCCGTGCGGCGGGTTCCAGTGCGTCGCGGTGAAGTACACCAGCAGCGCGATGCAGGCCATGCTGGCGACCGAGGTGAACTTCTCGCAGGCGACGAGGGTGGCGTGGCCGAAGATGCCGAACCCCAGCGTCACGACGGCCATCAGGATCAGGCCCACCGTCAGGATCGGCCCGGTGGTGGGCCAGCCGAACAGCATGTGCAGGGCCTGCAGCACCGGCGGCGTGCTGACCCACAGCACCAGGGCGAAGTAGCCGAGGTCGATCGCCTGGGTCACGAACGAGCCGACATAGCGGCCGCGGATGCCGAAGAACGCGGCGCTGCTGACCGTGCCGTTGGTGCCGGTGCGCGGCCCCAGCATCGCCATGCCCGCGACCGCGAGCGAGCCCAATACGGTGCCGACCACGATCGCGGTGAACGCGTGCCACCAGTTCAGCCCGAACGCCACCGGCAGCGCGCCCACCACCAGAGAGCCATAGGCGATCTGGGTGCCGAAGAACACCCAGGCCAGTTCGGATGGCCGGGAGTGCCGCTCGCCCTCGGGGATGAAGTCGATGCCGCGCGTCTCGATCCGGCCGACGAGGTCGACCGCCGGCGGGGAGGCGATGGCGGTGTCGGGCATGGGGTGTCCTCGTGCGGTAGTGCCTGACGTACTTACGTTGCCGTGGGTAAAAGTCTACCACGACGGGTTGACCATCGCGCCCGGTTCTGCCCCGCTGACGCCATGGACAACGACAGCAACCCCCTCCTGGCATCCTGGACCACCCCGTTCGGCGTGCCGCCGTTCGACCGCATCTGGCCGGAGCATTTCGCCCCGGCGTTCGCACAGGCGATGCAGGCGCACCTCGCGGAAGTCACCGCGATCGGGGCCGACCCGGCGCCGCCCGACTTCGCCAACACCGTCGAGGCGCTGCAGCGCAGCGGGCGGCTGCTGGAGCGGGTCGGCAATGTGTTCTCGAACCTCGTCGCGAGCCAGGGCGGCGATGCGCTGCTCGCGGTCGACACCGAGATGTCGCCCAGGCTGGCGGAGCACGCCATGCGCATCTCGCTCGATCCCGCGCTGTTCCGCCGCATCGACGCGCTGCACGCGATGCGCGACACGCTGGACCTGGACCCCGACCAGAGGCGCCTGCTGGAGCGGCTGCATCTCGGTTTCGTGCGCAGCGGCGCGGCGCTGGGCGAGGCCGAACGCGCGCGGATGAGCGGGATCTCGCAGCGACTCGCGGTGCTGCACACGCAGTTCGGCCAGAACGTGCTGCACGACGAGCGCGAGTGGCAGCTCACGCTGGCCGAGGCGGACCTCGACGGGCTGCCGGAGTTCGTGCGCGCCGGCGCGGCGCAGGCGGCGGCGGAGCGCGGCGTCGCGGGATGGGCGGTCACGCTGTCGCGCTCGTCGATCGAGCCGTTCCTGACCTTCTCGGACCGCCGCGACCTGCGCGAAGCGGCGTACCGCGCCTGGGTCGCGCGCGGCACGCATCCCGGCGCCCACGACAACCGGGCGCTGATCCCGGAAATCCTGGCGCTGCGGGCGGAGCGGGCGCGGCTGCTCGGCTATCCGGACTTCGCCGCGTTCCGCTTCGCCGACAGCATGGCCGCGACACCCGAGGCGGCCGGTCGGCTGCTGCAGGAGGTGTGGGAGCCGGCCAAGCGCAAGCTGGCGGCCGAACGCGACCGCCTGCTGGCCGCCGCCCGCGGCGCCGGCTTCAACGACGCGCTCAGGCCGTGGGACTGGCGCTACTACGCCGAGCAGGTGCGCCGCGCCGAGTACGCGCTCGACGAGGCGGAACTGAAGCCGTACTTCGTGCTGGAGAACATCCAGGCCGCCGCGTTCGACACCGCGAGCCGGCTGTTCGGCCTGACGTTCAAGCCGCTGCCGGACCTGCCGGCCTACCACGCCGACGTGCGGGCCTACGAGGTGGCCGACGCGCAGGGTCATGTCGGCTTGTTCCTGGCGGACAACTACGCCCGCCCGGACAAGCGCTCCGGCGCCTGGATGAGCAGCTACCGCGACCAGGAGCGCATGGACGCGCCGGTGTCGCCGATCATCGTCAACAACAACAATTTCGCGCGTGGTGGTGCAAGCGGGGCGGAGCCGACGCTGCTGAGCTTCGACGACGCCCGCACGCTGTTCCACGAGTTCGGCCACGCGCTGCACGGCCTGCTGAGCCAGGTGCGCTATCCGGCGCAGTCCGGCACTTCGGTGCGGCGGGATTTCGTCGAGTTCCCGTCCCAAGTCTACGAGCACTGGCTGTCGCTGCCCGAGACGCTGCGTCGGTTCGCGTTGCGCCACGACGACGGCGAGCCGATCCCGGAGGCGCTGAGCGCGCGGTTGCTGGCGGCGCGCGGCTTCGGCCAGGGAGCGGCCACGGTGGAATACACCGCCTCGGCGCTGATCGACCTGGCCCTGCACACCCATCCGTCACCGGGAAGCCTCGACCTCGAGGCGTTCGAGCGCGAGTTCCTGGCCGACATCGGGATGCCGAGCGAGATCGACATCCGCCACCGCCCGGCGCATTTCCAGCACCTGTTCGCGGGCGGCGGCTACGCTGCGGGCTACTACTCGTACCTGTGGGCGGAGGTGCTGGATGCCGACGGGTTCGAGGCGTTCACCGAGGCCGGCGACCCGTTCGAGCCGGCGCTGGCGGCGCGGTTGCGCGCGGTGCTGAGCGCCGGCGACACCCAGGACCCGATGCAGCTCTACGTCGGCTTCCGTGGCCGGCCGCCGAGCACCGCAGCACTGCTGCGCCACCGCGAACTGGCGGCCTGACCCCTATCCGACGCGTCCCGGCATCCGGTGGCGGAACGCCAGCGCCTCGGCCACGTCCTGCCGCCGGATCGCGTCCGCGCCCGCGAGGTCGGCGATGCTGCGCGCCACCCGCAGGGTGCGGGCGTAGCCGCGCGGCGACAGGCGCAGCTTCTCCGCCGCCTGCTCGGCCAGCGCGCGCGCCTCCGCCTGCAACGCCAGAGCGCCGACATCGGCCTCGCTGTTGGGCACCTCGCCCGGCCGTGACAACTGCGCCGCGCGCGCCGCCGCGACCCGGCCCGCCACGACGGCGCTGCTGTCGCCGGTGGGCGCGCGGGACAGCTCGGCCGGGGCGACCGGCTGCACCGTGACGCTCATGTCGATGCGGTCGAGCAGCGGGCCGGAGATGCGGCCCTGGTAGTCCTCGCCGCAGCGCGGCGCCCGGCCGCACTCGCGCGAGGCGTCGCCCAGGTGGCCGCAGCGGCACGGGTTCATCGCCGCGACCAATTGGAACCGCGCCGGGTAGGTGATGTGCGCGGCGGCCCGCGCCACCGTGGTGCGCCCGCTCTCCATCGGCTGCCGCAGCGCCTCCAGCGCCACGCGCGGGAACTCCGGCAGCTCGTCGAGGAACAGCACGCCGCGATGGGCGAGCGACACCTCGCCCGGCCGCGCCCGCTGCCCGCCGCCGGTCAGCGCCGCCTGGCTGGCGCTGTGGTGCGGCTCGCGGTACGGCGGGCGCTGCACCAGCCGGCCGCCGTCGAGCATCCCGGCGACGCTGTGGATCATGCTGACCTCCAGCGCCTCGCGCGGCAGCAGGTCGGGCAGCAGCGCCGGCAGCCGCGTCGCCAGCATCGACTTGCCGGCGCCGGGCGGGCCGATCAGCAGCAAATTGTGGGCACCGGCGGCGGCCACTTCGAGCGCCCGCTTGGCGGTCTCCATGCCGCGCACCTCGCTCATGTCGGGGCAGGAGTCCGGCACCGCGACGCCGCCCGGCTCCGGCGGGCTCAGCACCTGCGAGCCGCGGAAATGGTTGACCAGGCTGAGCAGGTCGGGGGCGGCGAGGATGGGGATGCGCCCGGCCCCCCCCGCCTCGCCGCCCAGGCGCGCGGGGGAGATCAGGCCGAGGTCGGCCCCGCTCGCCGCCATCGCCGCCGGCAGCACGCCCGCGACCGGGTTCAGCCCGCCGTCCAGCGAGAGTTCGCCCAGGGCGGCGAACTCGGCCAGGTCGTCGTGCCCGATCACCGCCATGGCGGCCAGCACGGCGAGGGCGATCGGCAGGTCGAAATGGCTGCCTTCCTTCAGCAGGTCGGCCGGGGCGAGGTTGATGAGCACGCGGCGCGGCGGCAGCGACAGCCCCATCGCAGTCATGGCGGCGCGCACCCGCTCGCGCGCCTCGCCGACCGCCTTGTCCGGCAGTCCCACGACCAGGAAGGCGGGCAGGCCGGAGGAGATCTGCACCTGCACCTCGACCGGGATGGCCTCGATGCCGGCAAAGGCGTAGCTGCGGATGCGCGCGATGGTCATGCGCAGGATTGTTACACATCCGCAAGGTAGTGTCGCGATGTGTTTAAGCGTGTCGAGGCACTTGGCGGAGCGGACGAACCATTCTAGAGCTACGATATGGCGACTGTTTACGTCTGCCTCCCGCAACAGGCCGTCGATGTGCGGGCGCCGGTCGGCCTCGGGCATGTGCTCGGCGACGTGTACCGAATCGTTGGCGGCGAGCCGGATCATGCAAACCGGGAGTTCAGGCAGGGCCACTCGGTACGGTGTCGCACTCGAACACTTCTCGAAGGGGCTGCGCCCGGCAATTGTCTCGTGGCCTTCGCGCGAGTAGGGCAAGGCGGCGAACAGTAGTCGCAGGAGCAGTCGCATCTGAGCCGACCCGGGCCACCTTCCGCCATGGATTCGATGCCGCGAAACCATCCTCCGCGCCTGAGCCTGGTGTTGGGCGGCGCCCGGTCGGGCAAGAGCCGCCATGCCGAGGCGATGCTGACGCGCCTGCCGCCGCCCTGGGTCTATGTCGCGACCGCGCAGGCGTTCGACGCCGAGATGCGCGCCCGCATCGAGGCGCACCGGGCGGGGCGCGACGCCGGCTGGCGCACCGTCGAGGCCCCGCTCGACCTGCCAGGGGCTTTGCGCACCGACGCTCCGGCGCTGGTCGATTGCCTGACCTTGTGGCTCAGCAACCTCATGCTGGGCGGCCACGATGCCGACAGGGCGCAAGCGGCGTTGCTGGCCGGCCTGTCGGAGCGCTCCGCGCCCACGGTTCTGGTGTCGAATGAGGTGGGCCTCGGCATCGTGCCGGACAACGCCCTGGCGCGCGAGTTCCGCGACCGCGCCGGGCGGCTCCACCAGGCGCTCGCCGCAGCCGCCGACCATGTGGCGTTGCTGGTGGCGGGGCTGCCGCTGACGGTGAAGGGCACGCCATGACCGACGCCGCCGCCCGCCACGCCGCCCGGATGGCACGGCGCAAGGCGGTGCAGGACGCCGAGGTGGCCGGCAAGACGGTCGAGAAGGGCCTGCTGATGGTCCATACCGGGGCCGGCAAGGGCAAGACCACGGCGGCGTTCGGGCTGCTGCTGCGCATGGTCGGGCGCGGCCGGCGCTGCGCCGTGGTGCAGTTCATCAAGGGCGCCTGGTCGACCGGCGAGCGCCACGCCCTTGCCCGGTTCGACGACCTGGTCGAGTGGCACACCATGGGCGAGGGCTTCACCTGGGAGACGCAGGACCGTGACAGGGACATCGCCGCCGCGAGCCGGGCATGGGACAAGGCGATCGAGCTGATGCGGCGGCCGGGCCTGGGCTTGCTGGTGCTGGACGAACTCAACATCGCGCTGCGCTACGACTACCTGCCCGAAGCCGAGGTGGTCGCGGCGCTGCGGGCGCGTCCAGAGGCGCTGCACGTCGTCGTCACCGGCCGCAACGCCCGCCCGGCGCTGGTCGAGGCCGCCGACCTCGTGACCGAGATGACGCCGGTGAAGCATCATTTCGCGGCCGGCGTGAAGGCGCAGGAGGGGATCGAGTTCTGACCGCGCGCGCTCTCATGCTGCAGGGCACCGGGTCCAGCGTCGGCAAGTCGCTGCTGGTGGCAGGGCTGGCGCGGGCTTGCCTGCGGCGCGGCCTCGCGGCGCGGCCGTTCAAGCCGCAGAACATGAGCAACAACGCCGCCGTCACCGCCGAAGGGGGCGAGATCGGCCGTGCCCAGGCGCTGCAGGCGCGCGCCGCCGGGGTCGTTCCGTCGGTCCACATGAACCCGGTGCTGCTGAAGCCGCAGAGCGAGACCGGCTCGCAGGTCGTGGTGCAGGGCCGGGTCCACGCGACCGCGCGGGCGCGCGAGTACCAGGCGATGAAGCCGTCGCTGCTGCCGTACGTGCTCGACAGCTTCGCGCGAATGCGCGCCGAAGCCGACATCGTGCTGGTCGAGGGCGCCGGCAGCGCCTCGGAGGTCAATCTCCGCCAGGGCGACATCGCCAACATGGGCTTCGCCCGCGCCACCGGGACGCCGGTGGTGATCGTGGGCGACATCGACCGTGGCGGCGTCATCGCGAGCCTGGTCGGCACGCGCGCGGTGATCCACCCGGAGGACGCGGCGCTGGTACGCGGCTTCGTCGTCAACCGGATGCGCGGCGATCTCTCGCTGTTCGATGCCGGCATGGCAACCATCGCGCGCCACACCGGCTGGCCGGCGCTGGGCCTGGTGCCGCACTTCGCCGAGGCGCGCCTGCTGCCGGCCGAGGACGCCGCCGACCTTGACATGGGCGGCCGCAAGCCGGGAGCGCGGCTGCGGATCGCGGTGCCGGTGCTGCCGTGCATCGCCAATTTCGACGACCTCGACCCGCTGGCGGCCGAGCCGGACGTCGATCTCGTCATGGTGCCGTTCGGCAGGCCGTTGCCGGCGCCCTGCGACCTGGTGATCCTGCCGGGGTCGAAGGCGACGATCGCCGACCTCGCGGCGCTGCGCGCGACCGGCTGGGACATCGACCTCTTGGCGCATCGCCGGCGCGGCGGGCGCATCCTCGGCATCTGCGGCGGCTATCAGATGCTGGGCCGCAGCGTCGCCGACCCGGATGGGATCGAGGGCGCGGCGGAGACGGTCGCCGGGCTCGGGATGCTCGACGTGGCGACCGTGCTGACCGGCGACAAGCGGCTGGTCGAGACCGATGGCGGCTACGAGATGCACGTAGGCCGCACCACCGGGCCGGATGCCGAACGGGGCGGCTCGGCCGACGGGCTGGTCACTGGCTCCTATTTGCACGGGTTGTTCGCCGAGGACGCGCGCCGCGCCGCCTGGCTGACGCGGCTCGGGGCGGTGCCGTTCGATCGCCGCCACAACGCCGAGGTGGACGCCACGCTGGATCGGCTTGCCGCGCATCTGGAGGCGCACATGGACCTGGACCGGCTGCTCGGCATCAGTCTCTGAACGGTTCCCGAAGAGGTTGCCGAGCGGTGTCTGCGTCGGGTGGCAAAGCGGACAAGCGATCCCCCCAATGGTCAGTTTTCAGCAGACCGGACGCAAGGCAGCGGAATGCCTCCACGGCCTTAGCGAGGACGGCGCGGGGATCGTCGGAGGCCGCGACCCAAAGTGCGGCGTCGAGCGCGGCTCCGTTGATCAATCGTGCCGCGGCCTCCGCGTCCACCGGCCGCACCGTCCCCATGTTGATCAACACCTGAAGCGTCTCCGTCGTCGTGCGAAGACAGGCGTTCTGCCCAGGCCATTGCGAAGGGTCACCGAGCACGGACGGGCCGTCCAGCAGCATGATCCGCTGGATCTCCGGCTCCAGCGCCAGCCCGATATAGGCCACCCCCTCTTCCAAGAAGCCGAGCCAGGGCGTCTCCGCCCGATCTCGCACGGCCCGCGCCTTTGCCACCATCTCCGCGTCAAGTTGCTCGATCACCGCCTGCAGCAGGCCCTTCTTGTCACCGAAGTTGTGATAAAGCGCGCCCCGCGTGAGGCCGGCCGCGGCCGTCAGCTCGTCCATCGAGGCCGCCGCGTAGCCCTTTTCGGCAAAGGCCGTCCGCGCGGCCCGAATGAGCCTGGCCCGGGTCTCTTCCATCATCCGCGCGCGCTGCCCTGCGGCCATCAGGCCCCCCGATCTTCTGCATATGCCGCGCACAGGAGTTGACATACGCCTCGTATGTCACGACATCTTCGCATACGAGGCGTATATGAACTGCGCCTCGCTGCTTGCAAAGGCATCCCGACCTGACGTTGAAGGAGACAAGCATGGCCCAGCGCACCGCGGTATTCCCCCCCGGCCGGCAGGCGCTCTACGAGAAGCACCATTACTCCGCGGCGATCCGGTCCGGCGACTTGCTGTTTGTGTCCGGCCAGGTCGGCAGCCGCGAGGACGGCTCACCCGAGCCGGATTTCACGAAGCAGGTCCAGCTGGCCTTCGACCGACTGAACGCCGTGCTGGCGGCGGCCGGTGCCAGCTTTGACGACGTTGTGGATGTGACCACCTTCCACACCGCCCCGGAAACGCAGTTCGAGACAATGATGGCAGTTCGCGACAGGATGATTGGCGCGCCGCCCTATCCAAACTGGACTGCGGTAGGGGTGACTTGGCTCGCGGGCTTCGACTTTGAGATCAAGGCGATCGCCCGCATCCCCCAGCCAAGCTAATCACATCGAGAGCAGCGCACGGGGCGTGCTGGCGATCAGCGACACGGACACGAATGTCTCCTCAGGGTCGAGAGCAGCTGCTCGGTCGACGTTCAGGGACAGGCCTTCAGCCTCGCGCAATGAGCGCCGAGGCGGCGGCGATGGCGGCGAGCTGCAGCGCGCAGGCGGTACGGTAGAGCGCCAGCGCCCGGCGTATATCGTCCGGGCTGGCACCGCCGCGACCGTCGCCCATCCAGGCATCGTCGACTAGGGTCTCGCCGTATACGCGAGGCCCCGCCAGCCGCAGGCCGAGCGCCCCGGCCAGGGCGGCCTCCGGCCAGCCGGCGTTGGGCGAGCGGTGCCGGCCTGCGTCGCGCCACACCGCCCGCAGCGCGCCACGGGGCGAGGCGCCGCGATGCAGGCACGCGGCCAGCGCCAGCCACAGCACGGCCAGCCGCGACGCTGGCAGGTTCGCCAGGTCGTCCAGCCGCGCCGCCGCCCAGCCATACGCCTCGTGGCGCGGGGTGCGGTGGCCGACCATGCTGTCGGCGGTGTTGACCGCCTTGTATGCGACGACGCCCGGCAGGCCCGCCACCAGGCCCCACAGCGCCGGCGCCACCACGGCGTCGGAGAAGTTCTCGGCCAGGCTCTCGATCGCGGCGCGCGCCACGGCGGCCGCGTCCAACGTCCGCGGGTTGCGGCCGACGATGTGGGCCACCGCCCTGCGCGCGCTGTCCAGGTCGTGGCGTAGCGCCTGCTCCACCATGGCGACGTGGGCGTGCAGGCTGCGCTGCGCCAACAGCGAACTGGCCGCGAGCGTCAGCAGCGGCCAGGCGAGCCACGGCGGCAAGGCCAGCAGGGTGGCTTGCAGCGCCACGGCCGCCGAGGCCGACACGACCACCAGCACACCCTCGGCGAGTACGCCGCCGACGCGGCGCCAGCCGCGGTTCAGCGCGCGGTCGAGGCCTGCGATCAGCGCGCCGATCCAGCTCACCGGATGCCGGATGGCGCGGAACGCCGCATCCGGGTAACCCAGCGTCGCCTCCGCCGCCAGGGCGCAGGCGACCAGCCCGAACCGGGCATCGAGAGCCAGGACCGACGGCGACATGGCGGCAGCGGTAGCGCATGGCGGCGATCTCGGCGAGGCGCGCCGCCACTTCCCCGGCGCGCCCGAGCCGTTCATCGACCTATCGACCGGCATCAACCCGGTGCCGTACCCGTTCGCCCCGCCGCGCCCCGAGTCGTTCACTCGGCTGCCGGAACCGGCGGCATTGCGGGAGTTGCAAACGATAGCCGCACGCGCCTACGGCGTGGCCGATCCGGCGATGGTGGTCGCGGCGCCGGGCACCCAGCTCCTCATCAGCCTGTTGCCCCGCGTCTTGCCGCAGGCAAGCGTGTCGGTGCTCGGCCCGACCTACGCGGAACATGCCCGGTCCTGGCGGCAGGCCGGCGCCGCCGTGCGCGAGGTGCGCAGGGTCGAGGAACTGGGCGCCGCCGCCGTGCTCTGCAACCCGAACAACCCCGACGGCGCGGGGGTGCCCCCGGCCGTCCTGCTGGCGCTCGCCGAACGCAACCGGCTGCTGGTGATCGACGAGGCATTCAGCGATTTCGGGGGCGCGGGCTTCGCGCCACGTCTGCGTCACTCCGGCGTGGTCGTGCTGCGCTCGTTCGGCAAGGCGTTCGGGTTGGCCGGGCTGCGGCTCGGCTTCGCGCTCGCGATGCCGCGGACGGCGGCGACTATCCGCGACGCCGTGGGACCGTGGGCGGTCGGCGGCCCGGCCCTCGCGGTCGGCTGCGAGGCATTGGCCGACAGCGGCTGGCTGGCGCGGACGGGCACGCGGCTGCAGCGGGACGCGGCCGCGCTAGACGCGGCGCTGGCCGCCGCCGGATGCCGGGTGGTCGGCGGCACGCGGCTTTTCCGCCTGGCCCAAGCGCCGGCCGGGCTGTTCGAGCGCCTCGGCCGTGCCGGGATTTTCGTCCGGCGGTTCGACGACCGGCCGGGCTATCTGCGCTTCGGCATCCCCCGCCCGGACCAGTGGCCACGCCTGCGCGCGGCGCTGGGGCAAGGATAGCGCCGCGCGGTAGAACCGCTCGGCCGGAGGCGCCACCCAATGTCGCACGAACGGCAGCAGCGCCCATGCGAGACAGGCAGCGAGCAGGCCCACCGGCGCCGACGCCAGCACGTCGAGCGGGAAATGCACGCCGAGGGCGACCCGCGCCCACCCGGTCAGCAGGCCCGCCAGGCAGGCCGCCGCGCCCCAGCCCCGGGACGCGCCGGTCAGCGCCAAGCCCAGGCCGAGGCTCCACGCCAGGGTCGCGTGGTCGCTGGGGAAGCCGTTATCCGCGACGTGGGCGAGCCAGGTGTGCCCGATGCCGACCATGAACGGCCGCGGCTCGAACCAGGCCGAGCCGAGCAGGAGGTTGGTGCCCTGTCCGGCCAACAGCCCCGCGCCGGTGGCGATCAACGCGGCGCGGCGCTCGGGACGTCCCCACACCCAAAGCGAGGCGAGCAGCGCCGGCGCCAGCGGCACCGGGGCGTTGGCGAGCAGTTCGAGCACGCCCAGCCATGCGGCGCCCGGCTGGGTGGCCAGGTTGAGCGACAAGAACAGGGCCGTGTTCCAGGACAGCATCGCGGGCCAGCTACAGCGAAACGGTGCGCCTGTCATCGAGCGGAGCCCGACATTGGCGATCCGTATAGCGGCGGCCAAGCTGCCCCAAGGCTCATCCGGCGATGCTGCCCGCCCACCCGACGAGGAAGGACCGACCGATGGCGCCGCAGGCCGACACACCGATGCGCCGCATGCTGAACAAGGTGCCGGAGGTGACGCTCGCCTTCTGGATCATCAAGATCATGGCGACCACCGTGGGCGAGACCGGCGCCGACTACCTGACGGTGCATGTGGGCCTCGGCACCGCCATGACGGGCGGCATCATGGCCGCGCTGCTGGTGGCGGCGCTGCTCGTCCAGTTGCGGGCGCGGCAATACGTGCCCTGGGTCTACTGGCTCACCGTCGTGCTGGTCAGCGTGGTCGGCACCCAGATCACCGACGCGCTGACCGACCGGCTTGGGATCAGCCTCTATTCCAGCACCGCCGCCTTCGCGGTGGTCCTGGCAGCCACGTTTGCCGCCTGGTATGCGGTCGAGCGCACGCTCTCCATCCACAGCATCATGACCACGCGGCGCGAGCTGTTCTACTGGGCGGCGATTCTGTTCACCTTCGCGCTCGGCACCGCCGCCGGCGACCTCGCGACCGAGGCGCTGGGCCTGGGCTTCACCGTGGGCGTGCTGGCGTTCGGCGCCATGATCGCCGCGATCTACCTCGCCTACCGGATGGGCGGCGACGCGGTGCTCACCTTCTGGCTCGCCTACATCCTGACCCGCCCGTTGGGCGCGTCGCTCGGCGACCTGCTGTCGCAGTCGCGGCCGAACGGCGGCTTCGGCCTCGGCACCGTCGGCACGAGCGTGGTGTTCCTGGCCGTCATCGTCTCCCTCGTCACCTTCCTGAGCCTCACCCTCCGCAAGACGCCGCAGGTCGGCGCTGAAAAGGTCATGCCATGAACCAGCTCCTCCGCGCGGCGCTCCTGGCCGCCGCCGTGGGATTGCCGGCCGCAGGGGTCGTGCCGCTCCCCGGCGCAGCCGTCACCGCCGAGGCGGCCGGCAAGCTGGGCGACCTCTCGCCCTACCGCGCCATCGTCGCGGACACCGCCGGCCTGGTGGACAAGGGCGACCTGGCGGGCGCGAAGACCCGCATCAAGGACCTCGAAGTGATGTGGGACGAGTCCGAGCCGTCGCTGAAGCCGCGCGCGGCGGCGACCTGGCACGCCGTCGACAAGTCGATCGACCGCGCGCTCACCGCCCTGCGCGCCAGCGCGCCCGACGCTGCCGCCTGCAAGGCGTCGCTGGCCGAGCTGCTCTCGACCATGGACGCGGCGAGCGGAAAAGCCTGACGGGCGCTTGCGTTGGGGAACCGTATCGCGCCGTCCCGGGCCGCCCAATGGGTTCACGCCCATCGTCATTCGCGGCGGACGGCATCCCGCCGCCGCTGGACAGCAAACGAGGACACCAAGCCATGAACTCCAAGCGTACGCTTCCCGTCGCGATGGCGGCATTGGTCGCGTTGGGCGGCATCGCCCAGGCGCAGAGCCATGACCAGGACAGCCGGGACACCGCCGCGGCGGCCGGCATGAAAGTGACGTTGCAACAGGCGATCGCGACCGCCGAGGGGAAGGGGGGGGGCCGTGCGGTCGGCGCCGACATATCGCGGCAGGGCGGCGCCACCCGCATTTCAGTCGAGATCGCCGGGCCGCAGGGTGTCAAGACCGTCATGGTGGACGGCCAGACCGGCCAAGTGACCGAGACCCGCGATGGCGGCGGGGACGGCGAGACCAACGACTGATCGCCGAAGGGGCGTTGCCGCGCCGGTGACGCCCCGCTCGCGGCCGGCTAGGACGGGACAAGGGGGCATGGCGATGCGGGTGCTGGTGATCGAGGACGATGTCGAGACCGCCGCGTTCATCCTGCGTGGCCTGCACGAGCACGGCCACCTCGCGGATCACGCGGCGGACGGCCAGGACGGCCTGATGATGGCCGGAGGCGGCAGCCACGACGTGCTGGTGGTGGACCGGATGCTGCCCGGCATCGACGGCATCGGCCTGGTCCGCACCCTGCGCGGCGCCGGCGTCAAGGCGCCGGTGCTGTTCCTGACAGCACTGCGCGGCGTCGGCGACCGGGTGTTGGGCCTGGAGGCGGGTGGCGACGACTACATGGTCAAGCCGTTCGCCTTCGCCGAGCTGCTGGCCCGCTTGCACGCGCTGCACCGCCGGCCGCCGCTGTCCGACGTGCCCACCTCGCTGCGCGTGGCCGACCTGGAGCTGGACTTGCTGAAGCGCACGGTGACGCGCGCGGGAGAGCGGGTCGAGCTGCAGCCGCGCGAGTTCCGGCTGTTGGAGTTCCTGGTCCGCCACGCCGACCGGGTGGTGACGCGGACCATGCTGCTGGAAGGGGTGTGGGACTTCCACTTCGACCCGCGCACCAACATCGTCGAGACCCATATCAGCCGCCTGCGCGGCAAGATCAGCCGCGGCGGCGCCGAGCCGGAGCTGATCCACACCGTCCGCGGCTCCGGCTACGCGCTGCGTGCCGCCAATCCCTAACTGGTCGTTCCCTGGCCATGGGCTGCTCCGGCTGCTGCGCACCGCGAGCTTCCGGTTCGCGGCGCTGTATGTCGCCATGTTCGCCGTCTCGGCCTGCGTGCTGGGCGCTGCCGTGTTCCTCGCGGCGCGCTCCGCGCTCGAGGACCAGATGGCGGTGCGGATCGAGGCCGAATCGGGCTTCCTGCGAACCGAGTTCCGCGCCGGCGGCCTGGACCACCTGCTCGCGGTGGTGCGCTCGCGCGGCCGTGGCGTGACCGCGCTCGACTACCTGGTGCAGGACGCGCGCGGCGCGCATTTGGCGGGCGAGATGCGCGGCGCCTCGCGCGTGCCCGGCTGGGTCACGGTCGACGTGCCCCAGGCCACCGAGGACGGCAACCGGCCGGAACGGGTGCGCGCCCTGGTGTCGGACCTGGGTGGCGGGCTGCTGCTCGCGGTCGGCGACGATCTGAGCCGGGTGGGCGAGGTCGAGGAGGCGGGGGCCACCGCGTTCCTGTGGACCGTCGGCCTCGCGGCGCTGCTGGGCATCGGCGGCGGCGCGCTGCTCAGCCGGGCGTTCCTGTCGCGGGTCGACGCGATCTCGCGCACCGCCGAGGCGATCACCGGCGGCGACCTGGCGCGCCGCGTGCCGGTGCGCGGCACCGGCGACGAGCTGGACCGGCTCGCCGCCACGCTCAACCGGATGCTCGACCGCATCGCGGTCCTGATGGACAGCCTGCAGCAGGTCGGCAGCGACATCGCCCACGACCTGCGCACGCCGCTGTCGCGGCTGTGCCAACGGCTCGAGCGCGCCCGGACGCACGCGCGCTCGGCGCCCGACTACGAGGCGGCGGTTGACGCCGCGTTGCGCGAGGCCGCCGGGCTGCTCGACACCTTCTCGGCGCTGCTGCGGATCGCGCAGGTCGAGGGCGCGTCGCCGCGCGCCGGGTTCGGGCGCGTGGACCTGAGCGCGGTCGCCGAGGCGGTCGCCGACGCCTACCGCCCGGACGCCGAGGACGCCGGCCACACGCTGACCTGCGCGGTGGCGGCCGGCCTCGTCATCCAGGGCGACCAGGAGCTCCTGACGCAGGCCGCCGCCAACCTGGTGGAGAACGCGTTGCGCCACACGCCGCCGGGCACGCGGATCGAGTTGTCCCTGTCGGCGAGCCGGGAAGGCACCTGCCTCGCGGTCGAGGACGACGGCCCGGGTGTCGCTCCGGCGGACCTGCCGCGCCTGGCACGTCGCTTCTACCGCGGCGAGCGTAGCCGCACCACGCCGGGCAACGGGTTGGGCCTGAGCCTGGTCGCGGCCGTCGCCGACCTGCATCGCGCCACGCTGCGCATCGGCAACGCCGCGCCAGGCTTGCGGGTCGGCCTGCTGTTCCCCACAAACGAGGGCGCGTAGCCTGGCGGCTTGCCGGGCCGGAAGCTCCGTGCGAGTGTTTTCCCATCTGCCGCAGAGCAGGGAGCGAGGGACAGAAACGATGGCGTACCGACCGATTGCGGCGTTCGTGGCCTGCTTGCTGCCGTTCATGGCCGGCACGGCGCTGGCCGGGCAGCCCAAGACCAACCTGCTGTCGCAATGGGGCACCGGCTCCGACGCCACCGCCATCGCCAAGCTCGGCGACATGTTCACCGCCGCCGGCGGGAAGTGGACCGCGACCTCAATCGCCGGCCACACCGCCAACACCATCGCCAAGCTGCGCGCCGACGTGGTCTCCGGCGACCCGCCGCCGGCGGTGCAGCTCAAGGGGCCGGAGATCGCCGAGTGGGCCGGCACCGGCGCCACCGCCGACCTCGACCCGATCGCCAACCACGAGCATTGGGACACGCTGGTCGTGCCGCAGCTTGTATCGGTGATGAAGCCGAAGGGCACCTGGGTCGCGGCGCCCATGAACATCCACCGGATCAACTGGCTGTGGGGGAGCAAGAAGGCGCTCGACAAGGCCGGCATCGCGGCGATGCCGAAGAACTGGGCCGAGTTCAACGCCGATGCCGAGAAGCTGAAGGCGGCGGGCCTGATCCCGGTCGCGCACGGCAGCCAGGACTGGATCGACGCCACGCTGTTCGAGAACGTCGTCTACGGCATGAACCTCGACCTGTACCGCAAGGCCTTGGTCGGCATGGACATGGACGCGCTGCGTGGCCCGGACATGGTCGCGGCGTTCGCCGAGCTGCGCAAGATCATCGGCTGGACCGATCCGGGCATGGCCGGGCGCGAGTGGGATGCCGCGGCCAACCTGATGCTGAACGGCAAGGCCGGCTTCTTCTTCATGGGCGACTGGGCGATCGGCACGTTCAACGCCGAAGGCTTCAAGTACGGCAGCGACTACCTCTGCGCGCAGACGCCTTCGCAGGACGCCAAGCCCGGCTTCATCGTCAACAGCGACTCGGTGGTGTTCTTCAAGCAGAAGGACCCCGACTACGTGGCCGGCCAGGACCTGCTGGCGCACCTCATCATGAGCAAGGACTTCCAGCGCATCTTCAACCAAGCCAAGGGCTCGATCCCGGCCAGGCTCGACGTCGATCTGAGCCAGGGCTTCAACCCGTGCCAGCAGATTTCGCAACAAGCCCTGAACGACAGCATCAAGGCCGGCACCGTGGTGCTCAGCATGTCGCAGAACATGGCGATCTTGCAGAAATTCCGCGGCGCCATGATGGAGGTCATCACCGAGTTCGTGAACAACCCCAAGATGTCGGCGCAGGACGCGGCGAGCAAGCTCGGCGACGCCGTCGAAGCCCAGATGTGACCAGCGCGACCCGCTACGGCGAGGCGGTTCCGGCCAGCCTCGCGGCTCCCCGCCACGCCAGCCGCCCGCGCTGGCAACGCTTGCTGCCGCAACTCGTGCTGGCGCCGTCGGTGGCGGCGTCGCTGGTCTACGTGGTGGCGTTCTCGCTGTGGACGGTGTGGATCTCGCTGTCCAGCTCGAGGTTGTTGCCGGATTACAGTTTCGCGGGCTTCCACCAGTACGCGCATCTGTGGAGCAACCATCGCTGGCGCGTGGCCTCGGCCAACCTGTTCCTGTTCGGCGCGGTCTACGTCGTGGGCGCGATGTTGCTTGGCCTGGCGCTGGCGATCCTGATCGACCAGCGGGTGCGGGCGGAGGCGATCTGGCGCTCGATCTTCCTCTACCCGCTGGCGATCTCGTTCGTGGTGACGGGGACGGTGTGGCGCTGGATCTTCAATCCCACGACCGGCGTGCAGCAGCTCATGCACGACCTCGGCTGGGTCGGGTTCTCGTTCGACTGGATCACGCAGCGCGACCTCGCGATCTACGTCGTCGCCATCGTGGGCGTGTGGCACGCCTCGGGCTTCGCGATGGCGCTGTTCCTGGCCGGGCTGCGCGCGGCCGACCCCGATCTGGTCAAGGCGGCGCGGATCGACGGGGCGCGCATGTCGCGCATCTACCTGCGCATCATCCTGCCCTCGATCCGGCCGATCTTCGTGGCCGTGCTGGTGATCCTGCTGCAGTTCGCGATCAAGACGTTCGACCTGGTGCTGGCGCTCACGTCGGGCGGCCCCGGCATCTCGACCACGATGCCGGCGATCTACGTCTACGACCTGATGTTCCAGCGCGGCCAGTTGGGCGAGGGCGCGGCGGCGGCGATCACCATGATGGCGGCGCTGCTGCTGGTGCTGCTGCCATACGGGCTGTGGACCGCGTGGCAGCGGCGACGTGCCAATGTCTAGCATGGCGCTCGATCTCCGGCCGGTGCCTGGCACTTGGCGGCGGCATCGGGCACGCATCGGCGTCTATGCCGTGCTGACGGTGTTCGCGCTGTACTACCTGTTGCCGCTCGCCGTCGTGGTGACGAACTCGTTCCGCAGCCTGGCCGACCTCGGCCGGCACGGTCTGCTCAGCGTCCCGTACAGCTTCTCGCTGGCGCACTGGTCGGTGGTGTGGAACTCGTACTGCATCAGCGGCGGCTGCGCCGGCATCGCGCCGTTCTTCTGGAACTCGCTGCTGATCGCGGTGCCCGCGACGCTGGTCTCGACCGCGATCGGCGCGGTCAACGGCTACGTGCTGTCGAAATGGCGCTTCCCAGGCTCGGAGGCGCTGTTCCTGCTGCTGACGCTGGGCGTGTTCATGCCGGGGCAACTGGTGCTGCTGCCGTGGGCGATCACGCTGGGCAAGTTGGGGCTCACCAACACCATCCCCGGCTTGATCCTGGTGCATTGCGTGCAGGGCCTGAGCTTCACCACGCTGTTCTGCCGCAACTTCTACGTCAACATCCCCGACGAGCTGATCCGCGCGGCGCGGATCGACGGGGCCGGGTTCTGGCGCATCTTCCGCCGCATCGTGCTGCCGCTGTCGCCGCCGATCCTGATCGTCGCCGTGATCTGGCAGTTCACCGGCGTGTGGAACGACTTCCTGTTCGGCGTCACCTTCTCCTCCGGCGCGCACCAGCCGATCACGGCGGCGCTGATCGGGCTGGCGACTGCCGGCACGTCGGTGCACGAGTACAACGTCGAGAGCGCCGCCGTGCTGATCGGCGCGCTGCCGCCGTTGCTGATCTACCTGTTAGGCGGCCGCTACTTCGTGCGCGGGCTGACGCAAGGGGCGGTGAAGTAGATGGCCTCGCTCAGCATCCGCCGCCTCAGCAAGCGGTTCGGCGCCCACGCCGTGCTGCAGGACATCAACCTCGACGTCGAGCCCGGCGAGTTCGTCGTGCTGGTGGGGCCGTCCGGCTGCGGCAAGTCGACGCTGCTGGCGATGATCGCCGGGTTGGAGAGCGTCAGCTCCGGCGAGATCAGCATCGGCGGCCGGGTGGTCAACGACGTCGAGCCGATGGACCGCGACATCGCCATGGTGTTCCAGTCCTACGCGCTCTATCCGACCATGACGGTGCGAAAGAACATCACCTTCGGCATGGAGTCGCGCGGCGGACCGCGCGCGCGGCAGCAGGCGGCGGTGGCGCGGGTCGCCGCCCTGTTGCAGATCGAGAAGCTGCTCGAACGCAAGCCGGCGCAGCTCTCCGGCGGGCAGCGCCAGCGTGTCGCCATGGGGCGGGCGCTGGTGCGCGAGCCGGCGCTGTTCCTGTTCGACGAGCCGCTGTCCAACCTCGACGCCAAGCTGCGCATCGAGATGCGCACCGAGATGAAGAAGCTGCACGCGGGCTTGGGCAACACCACGGTGTTCGTGACCCACGACCAGGTCGAGGCGATGACGCTCGCCTCGCGCATCGCGGTGATGCACCAGGGGCGCTTGCAGCAATACGATAGCCCGCGCGCCGTCTACGAGCGGCCGGCCAACATGTTCGTGGCCGGCTTCATGGGCGCCCCCACGATGAACTTCATGCCAGCCGAGATCGTGGCCGACAACGGCCGCCCTGCGTTGGCGCTGACCGAGGGCGAGGGGGCGGCGCGGCTGCCGCTGCCGCGCTCCTTTCCCGAGGCCGCGCGGCAGGTCGGCCGTCGCGTCGTGCTCGGCGTGCGGCCGGAGACCTTGGCCGACTCGAAGCGCGCGCAGGAGCCGGGCCGGGAGTTCGGCCTGCTCGACGGCACCGTCGAGGTGGTCGAGCCGACCGGGCCGGAGACGCTGGTGGTGGTGCGGCTCGGCGGGCGCGAGGTGGTGGCGCGGTTCGAGCCGGATCTGGCGCCGGCGGTCGCGGATCGCGTGTCGCTCGCGGTCGACATGGCGAAGGCGTGCCTGTTCGACCCTGAAACTCAAGCGCTGATATGATGGATTTCGCGAAATACCCAAGCCTGGCCGACCGCGTGGTGTTCGTCACCGGCGGCGGCAGCGGCATCGGCGCCGCCATGGTGGCAGGCTTCGCGCGCCAGGACGCCCGCGTGGCGTTCGTCGACATCGACGCGACGGCCTCGAAGGCGCTGCTCGGCGAACTCGCCGGCTGCCGTCACGCGCCGTTGTACATCCCCTGCGACCTGGTGGACATCGCGGCGCTGCGCGACGCCATCGCGCGGACGCGCGCGGAACTCGGCCCCATTGCCGTGCTGGTCAACAACGCCGCCAACGACCAGCGCCACGAGGTCGACGACGTGACGCCGGAGTACTGGGACCGCGCGATGGCGGTGAACCTGCGGCACCAGTTCTTCGCGGCGCAGGCGGTGCGGCCGCACATGCGCGAGCTGGGGCACGGCTCGATCGTCAACTTCAGCTCGATCGCCTGGATGGGTGGCGGCACGAGCATGATCGCCTACAGTAGCGCCAAGGCGGCGGTGATCGGCCTCACGCACAGCCTGGCGCGCGAGTTCGGGCCGGAGAACATCCGGGTCAACGCCGTCGCGCCCGGCGCGGTCATCACCGAACGCCAGCTCCGCCTGTGGCTGTCGGAGGCGGACGTGGCGGCGATCGTGGCACGGCAATGCCTGAACACCCGGCTGCTGGCCGAGCACGTCGCGCGCACCGCCCTGTTCCTGGCCGCCGACGACAGCTTCATGACGACAAAGCAGTGCCTCGTGGTCGACGGCGGGCTGCGCTGAGGAGAGAGCGATGCTGCGAGTGGGACTGAACCCGTACGGCCTGACCTACCATCTCGGGCTGCAGGGTCGCGGCACGCCGCGCGCCAACCCGGACGGGCGCGGCCTGGAGGGCTTCCTCGAACTGGCCGAGGACCTGCGGGCCAAGACGCTGGAGATCGCGGAAGCCTGGCTGACCCCGCTCGATGACGGCGCGTTGCGTGCGCTGCAAGCGCGCCTGGTCATGCTGGGCATGACCCCGGTGGTCAGTTCCGGGTTGCAGCAGGGCGATTTCGCGGGCTGCCTGCGCGCCGCCGACGGCATCGGGGCGAAGCTGGTCCGCTTCGCGTTGACGCCGATCCTGTGCGGCGACCGCGCCGCCGCCGGGCCGCGATGGCCGGAGCTGGTGGCGGGAGTGCGCGAGAAGCTGGCCGCGTACGCACCCGTCGCGGCAGAGCGCGGCGTCACCATCGTCATCGAGAACCACCAGGACTTCACGAGCCGCGAACTGGTCGCGCTGTGCGAGGAGTTCGGCCCCTCGGTGCGCGTCGTCTACGACACCGGCAACAGCTTCCCGGTGGGCGAGGCGCCGCTGGCCTTCACCCGCGTGGTGGCGCCATACGTGCGCCTGGTCCACCTCAAGGACTACCGCGTGCAGGCGAGCGACGAGGGCTTCCGGCTGGTGCGCTGCGCCATCGGCGACGGCGCGGTGCCGTTCGCGGAGCTGGTGGCGATCCTGCGCGAGCACCACCTGACGTTGCCGGCGGTGCTGGAGCCGGGCGCGCTGGAGGCCCGGCACGTGCGGCTACTGACGCAGGAGTGGTGGCGGGGCTACCCGCCGGCGAGCGCCCCTGACCTCGCGGCTTGCCTGGCGGCGACGCGGCGCCACCGCCTGCCCGACGACGCCGACGTCCGCACGCCCTGGGAGCGCGGGGCGGATGGCGAGTTGGTGGAGTACGAGCTGGCGATGATCCGGCGCAGCGCCGCGAACGTGGCGGCGCTTGGGATTTACGATCAGGAGGAAGCGGCATGACCAAGGAGCTGGCAGGCCAGGTGGCGTTCGTGACCGGCTCGGGGCGTGGGCTCGGCCACTTCATCGCGCGCCGGCTGGCGGAGCTCGGCGCCGACGTCGCGGTCCACGACCTGAGCTGGGACGCCACCGCCAAGTACGGCGAGGCGGCCAACCTCGGCGAGGTCGCCAAGGAGATAGAGGCGCTGGGCGTGCGGACCGCCTCCGTCACCGGCAACATCGGCGACCAGGCGGCGGTGCTGAAGATGCAGGCGGAGATCGCGGCCGGATTGGGCGAGGTGCAAATCCTGGTCAACTGCGCCGGCGGCGATATCGGCGCCTCGGGCGGCAAGCCGGAGCCGAACAACGTCCTCGACATCCCGATCGCGGACATCCGGGCGCTGACCGACAACAACCTGATCGGCACCATGCTGGTATGCCAGGCCTTCGTGCCGGCGATGGTGCGCGCGGGGCGCGGCTCGGTGGTCAACATCGGCTCGTCGGCGGCCCACGCCGGCTACTCGAACGGCGCCATCTATGCGACGCTGAAGGCGGCCGTGGTGCACTACACGCGCTGCCTCGCCGCCGAGGTGATGGCTGATGGCGTGCGGGTCAACGCGGTCAGCCCCGGCCCGTCCAAGACCGCGCGGTTCCAGGCGACCCGCACCGTCGATCCGGTGAAGATGGACTCCAGCCGCCGCTCGCTGGACCGCTATGCCGAACCCGCCGAGATCGCCGATGCGGTGGCGTTCCTGGCCGGAAGCCGGAGTCGGTTCGTCAACGGCCAGGTGCTGCGGGTCGACGGCGGCGCGACGCTGTATCCGGGTTGACCG
>CAXUHK010000017.1:0-5251 GCA_964250775.1 uncultured Acetobacteraceae bacterium
GATGCTGTCCGAGTACGCCAGCATCGCCGCGTCGTCGGCGCAAAGTGCCACCTCGCCGTAATCCTCCCACGCGCGCCGCGCCACGTCGGCGGTCGGCAGGTCGCGCAACTGGCGCTCGACCTCGGCCAGCGTCGCGCGCGCCAGGCGCTCGTCGGTGGTGATGAGGCCGACGCGGGTGCGGACATCGTGCTCAGCCTGCGCCAGCAAGTCGGTGGCGATGGTCTCGGGGTTGCCGGTCGCGTCGGCCACCACGTAGATCTCGCTGGGGCCGGCGAGCTGGTCGATGCCGACGGCGCCGAACACCTGGCGCTTGGCCTCGTTGACGAAGGCGTTGCCGGGACCCACGATCTTGTCGACCGCCGGCACGCTCTCGGTGCCGAACGCCAGCGCCGCGATGGCCTGCGCGCCGCCGATGCGGAAGATGCGGTCGGCCCCCGCCAGGTGGCAGCCGGCCACCATCGCGACATGCGCGCCGGGCGGCAGGCAGGCCACCACCTCGCCGCAACCGGCGACCTTGGCCGGCACGATGGTCATCACCGGCGCCGACAGTAGCGGGTAGCGCCCGCCCGGCACGTAGCAGCCGATCCGGGCGATCGGGATGACGCGGTGGCCGAGGTGCAGGCCGGGCATCGGCTCCGTCTCCAGCGGCAGTATCGTCGCCAGCTGCGCCATGGCGAAGGTCCGCACGTTGGCGATGGCGAACTCGGTGTCGGCGCGGCTTTGCGGCGCGAGGCCGTCGACCGCCGATCGCCGTTCGTCGGCGCCGACCTCGAACCGCTCCAGGTCGCTGCCGTCGAACCGGCGGGCGAACTCCCGTACCGCCGCGTCGCCGTCCTCGCGCACGCGACGTATGATGCCGCCGACCGTGGCCTCGATGGCCTGCGTATCGGCCACCGAAGCCGGCTTGGGCGCTTTGATGTGAGTGACCATGGACGCAACTCCTGCGTGGGCGATAGGGTCGGGGCGGACAGGACGGGACCGATCATGGCAGATGCGGACAGGGCCGGCGAGCAGGCGCGCGTCCTGCAGGTCGAGCGGCGGGATTTCACCGACTTGGTGCCGACCGAACGGGCGCGGGCACAGGGGATGCGCGGCTTCGACCCGGTCTACACCGACATCGTGGACTACATCGTGCGCTGCACCCATCGTATCTGGGACGAGCGCGACGTCGGCCTGATCTACAGCCACTACACCCACAATGCCGTCATGTACACGGCCATGGGCGCCGTGTACAGCCGCGAGGACGTGGTGCGCGACACCGTCCAGCGCATCGCCGAGACGCCCGACCGGCGCGGCATGGCGACCCAGGTGGTCTGGCGCGGCGACGACGTGGACGGGTTCTACACCTCGCACCTCGTCACCAGCACCGGCCGAAACACCGAACCGAGTGGCTACGGCAAGCCGACCGGCCGGCGCTTCAGCTACCGCACCGTGGCCGACTGCATGATATTCGAGAACCGCATCTTTCGCGAGTGGCTGGTGCGCGACGGCATGGCGATGGTGGCGCAGCTCGGCATCGACCGCCACGCCTTCGCCCAGCGCGCGGCGCAGGAGCTGTTCGATGCCGGCACCGCCGTGGTCGGGCTCGCCGAGAACCGCCGCCTGCTCGGCCAATACCCGCCGAGCGAGTCGGCCGACCTCTCGCTGGCGCATACCGACACCGAGGCATGGTGCCTGCGCTGGCTGCACGAGGCGTATAACCGGCGTATGTTCGGCATCCTGCGCGACGTCTACGCGCCGAACGCGCAATGGCACGGCCCGTCGATGCGCGAGCTGTTCGGCCAGGCGGCGGTGCTGCAGCAGACGCTGCGGCTGGTGGCGATGATACCCGACGCCGGCTTCGCCGTGCAGCACGTCTGCTCCAACGCCTGCGACGAGGGCGGCGAGAAGGTCGCGGTGCGCTGGGTCATCGACGGCCATCATCTCGGCCACGGCATCCTGGGACCGCCCACCGGGCAGCCACTATTCGTCATGGGCATGACGCACCTGCACGTGGTCGACCGCCGCGTGGTCGACGACTGGACGGTGTATGACGAGATGGCGCTGCTGACCCAGGTGAAGCTGGGCCTGCTCGCGGCCTAATCGGCGGCGGACGACACCCCTGCGACCGCCCGCTCCTCGGCCGCGATCTCCGCGGCCCGGGTCGCGATCGCCTGGCCCACGGGCGGCCCGGCGAAGCGGCGACGCTCGATCGCGAACCAGCCCACCCCGAGCAGCACCAGCAGGGCGATCGCGTAGTTGTCGAGGATGTCGTTCGGCGGCCGCGTGCCGATCCAGAGCAGCGCCACCGTGCCGAGCGTGGTTATGACCGCGAACGGCTTGGACAGCAGGCCCAGGCGGAACGGGCCGAAATCGGTCCAGCTCCTGTTCTCGGCGAAGATGCCGGCGGCGACCGGCATGGCGTAGGAGATGTAGAGGAACACCGCGCAGCCGGCGGCCAGCGCCGCGAACGCCGAGGAGTACAGGGTCGCGGCGAACGACAGGAAGGCGACCAGCCAGATCGCGGCGACCGGGGTGCGCCAGGTCGGGCTGACGTGGCGCCATACCCGCGAGGCCGGCAGGCCGCCGTCGCGGGCGAAGGCGAAGACCATGCGCGAGGTCGAGGTGACGGCGGCCAGCGCGCAGAGATAGTTGGCGACGACGATCGCCACGTAGAGCAAGTCCTTCAACGCCGTCGGCACCGGCAGGCCGGCCAGCAGGTTGAAGAACACGTTGGCGCCGTCCTTGGCGGCGGTGGCCGGATCGGACATCGCGAGCACGAACGAGCAGACCATTACCAGGCCGAACAGGGCCGAGACGACCACGGCGGTTATCATGCTGCGCGGCACCGCGCGGCGCGCGTCGATCGTCTCCTCGGCGATGTGCGCGGAGGCGTCGAAGCCGGTGATGGTGTAGAGCGGCAGGATCAGCGCCAGCAGGAACGCGTAGGCGAGGTTCTCGGTGCGCGGGAACACCCCGCCGCCCGGATCGCCGGTGAAGTTGGTGATGGTGGTGAGCCGGCCGAAATCGAAGTGGCCGATGGAGAACAGCATGGTCACGGTGAGCACCGCCGCCGTGACCAGGATCAGGTAGCCGGCGAAGTCGGTCAGCCGGGTCGTCAGCCGGATGCCGAAGTGGTTGAACAGCGCCTGGCTGGCGGCGATCAGCGCGACCGCGATCCCCTGCTCGGTCAGCCCCCATTTGGAGACGTCCATGTGAACGATGTTGGTCAGCAAGAGCTGCTGGAACAGCAGGTAGGCGCCGACATTGACCGAGGCGATGACGAAGATCAGGCCGAGCAGGTTGACCCAGGCCGTGGCCCAGCCCCAGCCGCGCCCGCCCAGGATCGACGACCAGTGGTACAGGCCGCCGGCGGTCGGGTAGGCCGAGGCGATCTGCGCCATCGAGCAGGCGACGACCAGCGCGAACACCGCGCCCACGATCCAGCCGATCGCGACGCTGAAGCCGCCCAGGGTCGCGTAGCCGAGCTGGAACGACGTGACCCCGCCCGCGAGGATGCAGATGATCGAGAACGAGATGGCGAAGTTCGAGAAGCCTCGCATCCGGCGGGACAGTTCCTGCGCGTAGCCCATGCCGTGCAGCACGGCGACGTCATCGTCGATTGGCGTAGGGGGCGGCTCGGGAGTCATGGCCCAGCTCCTCCGGGGTTGCGGATCAGGGTACGGTCGCCCAGCCGCGGGTTCGGCTGACGGCGTCGGCAAATCGGGCGTGCAGCGCGTCGGGCAGCGGCGCCGCGCATTCGACACGGCGCCAGGCCGCGCGGTCAACCTCCCGCACGCCCACTAACCCCTGTGCGCAGAGCGCCAGCAGTCCGAGCGCGGTGACGTCCGGTGTCACGGCGACCTCGATCGGGCGGCCGATGGCGGCGGCGAGGAACCCGGCAAAATAGCGGTTGCGGCTCAGCCCGCCATCGACCGACACGCGCAGGCCCGGCGCGTCCGGCCGCGCCATCGCCCGCACGATCTCGGCGGCGCGGAACGCGATGCCCTCCAGCACCGCGCGGCAGAGGTCCTCGCGCGGCGTGTCGAGGCCGAGGCCGATCCAGGCGCCGCGGGCGCTCCGGTCCCAGTGCGGGCAGCCGAGGCCGGCCTGCGCCGGCACGAAGAACAGGTCACGCTCCGCCGCCGGCGAACCGTCCAGCGCCGCCAGCGCGTCGTGGCCGGCGAACAACCCCATCCGGCCCGCCCAGTCGAGGGCCGCTCCGGCGGTGAACACCCCGCCTTCCAAGGCGTAGCGGGCGGCATCGTCGCCGATCTGCCAGGCGCAGGTCGGCAACAGCCCGCCGTCGCAGTCCGGCGGCCGGTCGCCGGCCAGCGCCAGCGCGAACGCCCCGGTGCCGAAGGTGATCTTCACGTCGCCCGGAGTCCCGCAGCGGTGGCCGTACAGCGACGCCTGCTGGTCGACCATGCTCGCCACCACGCGCGGGCCATCGGCGATCCGGCCGAAATCGCCGACGCTGGGCCGGATCTCCGGCAGGCACTCGATTGGCACGCCGAACGCGGCGCAGAGCGGAGCGCTCCAGGCCAAGCGCCGCAAGTCCATCAGGCTGGTCCGCGAGGCAGTCGAGACGTCGGTCGCGAACACGCCGGTCAGCGCGTCGAGGAAGAACGCGTCGGTGGTGCCGAGGCGCAGCCGGCCGGCGCGGCGCAGCGCCTGCGCGCCTTCGGCATGGTCCAGCAGCCAACGCAGCTTGGCGGCGGAGAAGTACGGGTCGAGCGGCAACCCGGCCAGCTCCAGGGTCAGCGCCTCGGCCCCTTCGGCGCGCAGCCGCCCAACCGCGTCGGCGGTGCGCTCGTCCTGCCAGACGATCGCGTGGTGCAGCGGCCGCTTGGTCCGCGCGTCCCAGGCCACGACCGTCTCGCCCTGGTTGGCGAGCCCTGCCACGTCACAGGGGCCGGCGGCCTCGATCAGTGCCCGGATGTGCGCCAGCAGTTCGGCCGGGTCGTGCTCCACCCAGCCGGGCCGGGGATGGATCTGCCGATGGGCGCGCGCGCCCACCGCGACGGCGATCCCGTCCGGGCCGCTGCGATAGGCCTTGGTCGACGTGGTGCCCTGGTCGATCGCGAGGCGACGGCTCACTCCAGCGTCGCCAGCAGGCTCCGGCCGGCCATGCGGCCCCGCGCCTCGTAGCACTCGAGAAGTATCGCGCGCGCGCGTTTCCGTCCGCGAGGGGCGGGGCGGGGGGGGGGGGGGGGGGGGGGGGGGGGGGGGGCGGCCGCCCCCCCCGGCGGGGGCCGGGGCGCGCGCCCCC
>CAXUHK010000017.1:5261-37704 GCA_964250775.1 uncultured Acetobacteraceae bacterium
GCGCCGCGGCGGGCAGGGTGATGGCCAGGCGCCGCTCCGGCAAGACACGGACCCGGCGTCCCGTGACCGGCGCGTCGTCGGCGAGCACGCGCAGGCGGAAGCGGCCGGCGACGGCGGCCCGGCCGTGGAGGCGGACCTGCCGACCCTCCGGGATCACGCGTTGCGGAACCAGGTATTTCAAGTGACCGGCGACAGCCACCGTGACGGCAAGGCTCGGGGACGGCAGGCCGGCGGCGCTGAGGCTGCGCAGGATCGCCGCCGCCGCGAGTCGGCCCTCGCGCGCCGCGACGCCGGAATGCTCGACCGGCCGCAGCACGTTGCCGGCCGCGAACAGTCCCGGCAGCGTGCAGCGGAACAGCGTGTCGATCACCGGCCCGCCGGTGCCGGGGTCGATGGCGAAGGCGCCGTCCCGGCCGAGCCAGCTCTCGGGCACGAAGCGGCCGGTGAAGACGACCCCGTCGCAGGCGAGCCGGCGTCGCCGCCCGCGATGCGTCACGCGCACCGCCTCGACCCGCTCCTCGCCCTCGATCGCGTCGAGCGTGGCGCCGGTCAGCACCGGGACGCCGAAGCCGAACCGCGCCACCAGCCCGCCCGGATGGCGTGCGGTGATGCGGCCGGTTGCCTCGATCATCGCCGCCGGCCGGATACCGGCCCGTCGCGCCGTGAGCAGGGCCGAGAACGCCACCAGCTCGCTGCCGACCACCACCGGCCGGCGGAACGGCAGCAGGCCCGAGACCACGAGTTCCTGGAACGCGCCGGTCGTGGTCACGCCCCAGGGCCGCGTGCCGCCGACCAGGCGCGGCCCGCGCGGCAGCTCGCGGAGGCCGGGCGCGAGCCGGACCGCGCGGCCGCGCACGGTCCGTGGCCCGTCCGGCAGGCTGAGGCGCACGTCCCCGCCGGCCGCGAGCGCCACCACGGTCGCGTCGGTCCAGATCGTGGCGCCCTCCGCCCCGGCCACCAACGCGCGCGCATAGGCGGGGCCGGTCCAGACGCGGTGGAAGTCGGTGACGCCCCAGCCGGGATGGTCGCAGAAGCGCGGCAGCCCGCCGGCAAGCGGGTTGCGCTCCAGCACCAATACGCGGGTCAGCCCGCCGCCCACCAGCGCGCGCGCGGCACTCAGCCCGGCCGGTCCGGCGCCGATGACGATGACGTCCCACTCCGGCTGCTCAGGCATCGACCAGGCGCTGCACGAGGCCGGGCAGATGCGGGGCGGCGATCTCCATGACGCGGCGGGTGCAGTAGAAGCCCTGGCAGCGGCCCATCATGCAGCGGGTGCGCCGCTTCAGCCCGCCGAGGCTGCCGGCCGGCAGCGGTGGCTGGAAGGCCGCCTCGATCTCGCCCCGCGTCACCATCTCGCAATGGCAGACGATCTCGCTGCGCGCCGACTGCCACGGGCGCGGGGAAGCCTCGGCGAGGTTCGGCACGCGCGGCCAGACCGGGGCCGGCAACGGCTTCGCCGTGCCGAAATGCTCGCCATGCAAGCCGACCGCGTGCTCGGCGATGCCGAGTGCCCCGGTCAGGCCGGTGGAGCGGATGCCGCCCACCGTGATCCAACGCCGCGTCGGCAAGGCCTCGATCTGGTAGTCCTTGAACTGGCTCGCGGGCCGCAGCCCGGCATAGCTGGTCGTAACGCTGTGCCCGGCCAGGGCCGGGACCATGCGCTCGCCGGCGGCGATCAGCGCCCGCAACGATGCGGTCTCGACGCTGGCGTCGCGCCGGTCGTCCTGGTCCTCCGCCGTCGGACCCACGAGCAGGTTGCCGTAGGCCGTGCGGGCCACCACCACGCCCTTGGTGCGCTCGTTCGGCACCGGCAGCACGATGCTGCGCACCAGAGCGTATGCGGGCTTGTCGTAGACCACGAACTGTCCCCTGCGCGGCCGGATCGCGAACGGGCTCGGCCGGGCGATCGCCTCGACCAGGTCGCCGTAATTGCCGGCGCAGTTGACGACGACCCGCGCCGCGATCGACTGCCCCGGCCGGTTGGTCGCGAGCTGCCAGATGCCGTCGTGCAGGCTGCCGCCGGTCACTTCCGTGTCACGGAGCAGCACGCCGCCGTTGGCGATGCCTTGCCACGCGTACGCCAGCGGCGCCGACCAGGCATCGATCACCGCCTCGCCCGCGACCAGCACGCCCCCTTGCAGGTCGGCGGCGAGGCCCCGCAAGCGGGCACCCACCGCACCGACGTCGACCAAGGCCACAGCCCCCCCCCCCGCCCCCCCCCCCCCCCCCCCCCCCCCCCCCCCCCCGGCGGGCGGGGCCCCCCCCCCCCCCGGCTCGCGGGCACGCACCGAAGCGACGTCGAGCAGGTCCACAGCCACGCCGTTCGCCTCCGCTCGTGCCGCGATGCCGGGCAGGGATTGGCGCTCAGCGTCGCTCCAGGCGACCACCAGCGCGCCGCAGGGCAGCAGCGGCAGGCCGAGCCGATCGTGCAGCGCCGCGTAGCGCGCGTGGCCGCGCCGCACGCAGGCTGCTTCCAGGCTGCCCGGCACCGCGTCGAACCCGGTGTGCAGCAGCGCGCTGTTCGCCTTGCTGGCGCCGTTGATGATGTCGGCGTCACGCTCGATCAGCACGGTCCGCTGGCCGGCCAGCACGAACTCGCGGAACAGCGCGCAGCCGACCACGCCGGCGCCGACGATCGCCACGTCGTAAATCTCGCCCATCCGATCATCATCGATCACGCGGGATGCGGCGGGCAAGCGCATTCTCCGAGCGTGGCCATGCGGGTCGAAGCCGGGGTCACTTCCCCGAGCCGCTGGTCAGCCCGGCGATGAAGCGTTGCTGGAACGCGAGGAACACCGCCGCGCAAAAGTCCGCGAAGTATCAGATCGGCCCATCGGTTGCGGTCGAGCACGGTGGCGGAGGAGCGCTTGGCCCAGCCACAGCGTTCGGCATAGCCGTCGAGCGGGACGACGCCGTGCTCCTTCACGATGGCGCCCTGGTTGACGCCCGCCACCACCGGACCGTTATGGCCCGAGATGGCAAGCCTCAATGTCAACTGCGTGTCCGCTAGGGTCTTGGCGGTCCGGTTGATGGCGACGCCAGGGTTGCGCTGCATGAACTCGGCGTCGATCCGCTGGAACGCCTTGTTCCGCGATTTGGGCGTGTACACGTCCCACACCGTCAAGGTTTGAGCGTACCCGCGCTACGTTTGTGCGATCGTGGCGGAACACAAGGCATACGTAAGGATCGCGACCGTCCGCGACTCCAGGCTTGTTTCGATGCAAAGGGAGGATTCGACCATGCCGCGTGAAGATCGCCGCATCGAGCCGGCGCGGGAGGAAGACCGGCCCGCGCTCTACGACATTTGCCTCAAGACCGCGGCGGCGGGCAACGACGCTTCGCATCTGTACAGCGACCCGGAGCTGCCCGGGCAATTCTGGGTCCTGCCTTACGCGACCATCGAGCCGGGCTTCGCTTTCGTCCTGCGTGGGGCGGGCCAAGTGTTGGGCTACGTGGTGGGCGTCCCCGACACATGGGCGTTCGTGGCGCGCCTGGAGAGCCATTGGTGGCCCGCGCTGCGCATCCGTTACGCCGGCTTCGCGCCCAAGGCGGAGCTCGACGCTGCCGCCCTGGAGCGCCTGGCGCGGCCAGAGACGCCGGACGACCGCCTGCGCGCGTTCCCGGCCCACATGCACATCAACCTACGGCCGGAGGCGCGGCGCGACGGCTGGGGGCGGCGCATGGTCGAGAGGGAGTTGCTCGCCTTGAGAGCCGCCGGCGCGCCCGCGGTCCATCTCGGCGTCAGCACGAGGAACGACCGTGTGCTTCCCTTCTACGCCAAGCTCGGCTTTCGGCGGCTCCATGCCAGCTCCTCGGCGATCTACATGGGGCGCGAGCTTTGAACCCTCGACCATCCGTGGCCCTCTGCCCGCGACCTGCCGAACGCCGATCCAGGGGAAACATCTCGGTCCGACACAATCCGGAAACGCCGCTCGCCCTGGTGCGACGTGGCGTCAACTCGCCGCCGGATCGAGGCTGACCCGGCCTCGTCGGCGACGCTCCCTTTCAGTTCCGTTTTCAACCTCGGACTGGAGATGTGACCGTCCCGTGCCGGCGGGACCAAGCCCGGCAACGAAGACGGCTATGCCACCACTGCCGTCTCGGCCGGCTTTGCCTCGGGCGCGTCAGCGACAGCCTTCTTGGCCCGAACGGAGGTGGCAGCCTTCGGAGCCTTTGCCTTGGGTGCCGGAGCGCTCGCCTTCGTGCCGGCCGCCTTCGTGGGACCCGTCTTCTTGGCCAACGACTTTGCCGCGGCGGGATGTTTGGCCGCGGCACCCTTCGTCACCGTGGCAAGTGCCTTGGCGGCCACAGGCTTGACCGTCTTCTGCCTGGCGCCGGCAGCCTTGGCCTTATCACGCTGGGTCTTGATCTCGTCTCGGATCATCGCCTGCGCCGCCTTCGCCACCACGGCACGCGACGCCGCGGGAATTCGTGCGAGTGCCGCGAAGAAGGCTTCGCTCACCGGCTTGGTGCCGCGCGGCGAACGGGTGGAGACTGTCTCGATCTTGGCCATGTTGAAGAACACTCCTGGTTCGATCGCAAATGATCGTGTGGCGCATATAATGGGCGGTATGCTCGGCTACCAGATTGAATTGGTTGATTTGTGCCAGGAAACGCTGGCTCCCGACCTCCGTGGCGCCCCGAGGCCGACGTTCGAGGTCGGCCGAGGCGCGCGTGCTCTGCTCAACGATGCTGCCAGCAAACGCGTCCGATCTGAATGTATCCCCAGCGTCATCGCCTTTGGCCGGTCTGGAGGCGGTCTTACAACGAAGCGTGATGCCAGACCCGCGGACTTCGATTTGCGGAAAGCCGCCACGAGGCGTGGTGCGCCCGGCGCGGTCTGGCGTCCCTGCCGGCCGCGCCCGCGACCGTCGGCGCCTCCTTGGTTGGCGTCCGCGAAGGTGACGCGATGCCCACGCCGCGCCGCGAGTTGGGGAGCGAGGAGATCACGACCCGTCCCATATGAGAGCGTGGCGACGACCCACTGCGATGACGCCGTCCGCGACCTCTGGTCAGGATGGCAGGAAGTCCGGCACCGACAGGTAGCGCTCCCCGGTGTCGTAGTTGAAGCCCAGCACCCGGGCGCCCTCGACCAGCTCCGGCAGCTTCTTGGCGATGGCGGCCAGGGTGGCGCCCGACGACACGCCGACCAGCAGTCCCTCCTGCCGGGCCGAGCGCCGCGCGAACTCGCGCGCCTCTTCGGCCTCTACTTGGATCACCCCGTCCAGCAGCGCCGTGTGCAGGTTCGCGGGAACGAACCCCGCGCCGACGCCCTGGATCGGGTGCGGCGCGGGCGAGCCGCCCGAGATCACGGCCGAGGCGGCCGGCTCGACCGCGAAAACCTTCAATTGCGGCCACAGCGGCTTGAGCACCTCGGCGCATCCCGTGATGTGCCCACCGGTGCCCACGCCGGTGATGATCGCGTCGATCCCCTCCGGGAAGTCGGCCAGGATCTCCTGCGCGGTGGCGCGGGCGTGGACGGCGATGTTGGCGGGGTTCTCGAACTGCTGCGGCATCCAGGCGCCGGGATGCTCCGCCACCAATTCCGTCGCGCGCGCGATGGCCGCCTTCATGCCGCCCGCACGCGGCGTAAGGTCGAAGGTCGCGCCATAGGCCTGCATGAGCCGGCGGCGCTCGACCGACATCGAGTCCGGCATGACCAGGACCAGCTTGTAGCCCTTGACGGCCGCCACCATGGCCAGGCCGATCCCGGTGTTGCCCGAGGTGGGCTCGATGATCGTGCCGCCTGGCCGCAGCGTGCCGTCACGCTCGGCCGCCTCGACCATGGCCAGCGCGATGCGGTCCTTGATCGACCCGCCAGGGTTGGCGCGTTCGGACTTCACCCAGACTTCCGCGTCGGGGAACATGCGCGACAGGCGGATGTGCGGCGTGTGGCCGACTGTGTCGAGGACGTCATTGGCTTTCATGGCAGCGGCTCCGTTGCGTCACAGCGGTTGACGGTGATCTTGTTCGAGGCAACGTATCGAAGGAATGGCTGAATTGGAACTCGGAGGCGGCGGGTCCGAAAGCCGCACCATGACCGGCGCTGCCCTTGACCGGTTGCGGGCGCAGGCGCGCCTGACCAACCTGTTCCCGCCCACGACCCTCGCCGATGCCGTGGGCAGGCTCGGCTTCGTGCAGGCCGACCCGATCCGCTCGCCGGCCCGGGCGCAGGACCTCGTCTTGCGGCACCGGACCAGGGGCTATCGCGCGGGAGACCTCGAGCGCCGCTTCAAGCGGCTGCGCCTGGAGGAGGATTTCCTGTACGCCTACGGCTTCATGCCCGGCGCGACGAGGAGCCTGCTGCATCCCCGGCACGACCCGGACGGCGAGCACGGCCTGCATGTCCCGAACGGGATCGCGGCGGACGTGCTGGCGTTCGTGCGAAGCCATGGGCCCACCCACCCGAGGGACCTGGAGCGGGACTTCGGTCGCGACCGCGCCTTGAACGGCTGGGGCGGCTTTTCCAAGGCGAGCACGCGGGCGCTGGAAAGCCTGCGCCATTACGGCTTGCTGCGGGTGGCGCATCGGCGCGACGGCGTCCGTGTCTACGAGGCGGCGCCGGCGCCGCCTGCGCTCCAGCCGGACGAGCGCGCGCGCCGCCTGATCCTGCTGGTCGCACGCCTCCTCGCCCCGGTTTCCGTGGTCAGCCTCCGCGGCGTCCTCGCCTTGATGCGGCGCCACACCAGCGGCCTCGGCCCGCTGGCGCCGGTGATCTCCGGCCTGCTCAGGACGGGAGAGCTGGAGTGCCAGGACGTCGACGGAGAGACTTACCTGTGGCCGGCGTCGGCGGACGACTGGCGCCACAGGCCGGTGCCGCGGGATGTCCGCTTCCTCGCGCCGTTCGACCCGCTGGTCTGGGACCGCCGCCGCTTCGAGCATCTCTGGGGCTGGGCGTATCGGTTCGAGGCGTATACGCCGGCGCCGCGACGGCTGTTCGGGTATTACGCCATGCCGCTGCTATGGGGCGACGCGGTCATCGGCTGGGCCAACGTGTCCCTGGTCGCGGGCAAGATGCGGGCGAGTGTGGGCTATGCCAGCGAGTGCCCGCAGAGCCAAGCCTTCCAGCGCGCCCTCGGCGCGGAACTGGCCCGGATGGAGGCATTCCTGACGGATCGCAACCCGGACCGTCGCACCGCCCTCGACGCTTGAGGCCCGCCTGCACGCGCCGGCGAACCCTCAGGCCGTGCTTACCCGATTGGCCCATCCCGACACCCGCATCGCGACGCTAACCATCACGGAAGTTCGCGGGACGTGCCTTGCCGGGTATCCGGCGTTCGACCGGGCCGCGGCCGACATCGCCCGCGATGGGATGTCGGCGACGCCGGACGCGCTGCTGCGCTGACGAGGGGCGCGTCGCGGGCGATTGCATCATTGTGGTAGCGGCCCGTTGGGCCTTAAGGTCGCACAAAGCTCGGTCAGCGACGAAAGCGCGCGTCCGACATGGGGGAACTGGCGATGGCGATACGAACATGGCTTGGCGTTCTCATGGCAACGTTGTTCGCCTCCGCGGTCGCCCCCGCGATGGCGGCTGGTCAGTTCGATGGCGTGACCGTCAACATCATGACCCAGACGGGCGCGATCCAGGAGCCGCTGCAGCGGCGAGCCCCGGAGTTCGAGAAGCTGACCGGCGCCAAGATCAACGTCATCGCGGTGCCGTTCTCCGACCTCTACCAGAAGGTGCTGACCGACTGGGCCAGCGGCACCAATTCGGTCGACGCCGCGGTGTTCGCCCCGCAATGGATGGTCGACTACGTGGCGGGCGGCTACCTCGAGGACCTCGGGTCGCGGATCGCGCAAGACAAGGCGCTCCAGTGGAACGACATCGCGCCGTTCTTCCGCAACTTCTCCTCCAGTTTCGGCGGCAAGACCTATCTGGTGCCGCTCGATGGCGACTTCCACATGCTCTACTACCGCACCGATGTGCTGGAGAAGGCCGGCCTGAAGCCACCCACCGACTGGGACGGGTATCTCGCCGTCGCCAAGGCGCTGAACGGCCGGGATTTCAACGGCGACGGCCAGAAGGGCTACGGTTCCTGCATCGCCAAGAAGCGCAACGCCCAGAGCTACTGGTTCGTGACCGACGTGGTCGGCTCGATGACCCAGGCCAAGGGCACCAGCCAGGGCACGTTCTTCGACACGCGGGACATGAAGCCGCTCGTCGACAACGAGGCCTTCCGCAAAGGCTTGAGCTTCCTCAAGGAGTCCGGGAAATACGGGCCGCCGGACGAGACCAACATGGACGTGAGCGACACCCGGCCGCTGTTCGTGTCGGGCAAATGCGCCCTGAACCTCGACTGGGGCGACGTCGGCGTGCTCGCCATCGACCCCAAGACCTCGAAGGTCATCGACAAGACCGGCGCCACGCTCACCCCCGGCGCCAAGGAGGTGCTGAACTGGGACACCGGCAAGCTCCAGGCCTGCACCAAGGATAGCTGCCCGAACGCCATCGATGGCGTCAACCACGCGCCCTACGCTGCTTTCGGCGGCTGGAGCGGCGGTGTCAACGCCAAGGCCAACGCCCGAACCAAGGACGCGGCCTACGCCTTCTTCTCCTACCTGTCGCAACCGGCCCAGTCGGGCGTCGACGTGACGATCGGCGCGACCGGCTTCAATCCCTACCGGACCTCGCAGCTGACCTACGGCGACGCCTGGAAGAAGGGCGGCATGAGCGAGAAGGCGGCCGGCTACTATCTCGGCGCCATCAAGGACAGCCTCAGCAGCCCCAACATGATCCTCGACCTGCGCATCCCGCAGAACCAGAAGTATCAGCAGGTCGTCCTCGACGAGGCGGTGTCGCGCTTCCTGGCCGGCGAGATCGACGAGGATGCCACGATCAAGACGATCGCGGACGGATGGGCCGATCTCAACGAGCAGATCGGCACCGACAGCCAGCGGAAGTTCTACCAGGGCACGCTCGGCATTGAGCGCTAGGCGAGCCGCGCGCCGTCGTTGCCGCGTCTCGGCGCGCTCGCCGCCTTTGCACATCGGATTGCCGATCCAACCATGTCCATCACGACAATCGACACCGCCGTCGAGCACAGATCGGGCGAATGGCTCGACCGCAACAGTGGGCGCATCATGGTGCTCCCGGCGGTGCTGATCCTGTTGGTCTTCGCCATCTTTCCGCTTGTCGTCTCGGCCTACCTGTCGCTGTCGCGGTTCGCGCTCGCCGGCGGCAGCTTTACGCTCACCTTCGTGGGCAACTACAACTTCAGGCGGCTGCTGACCGGCGTGCAGCAATACCACCTGGTCGGCACCTTCAAGCCGATGGGGGCGCTTGCCTGGACGGTTCTTGCCGTATTCGCCGCACTGGCGACGGCCTGGCTGGTGCGGTTCTGCCGAGCCGGTTTCAGCTTGGTCGGCCTCGCCGGCCGCCTCCTCGCCGCGGGCCTCGCGGCGGCGCTGCTGTTCGCGGGCCTCGGCACGAGCTTTTCCGGCGGCGTCGAGGGGACGCTGCTCACGACGCTGCTCTACGTAGTGGTTGGCGTGTCGGCGCAGTTCCTGCTCGGCCTCGGGCTCGCGCTGATCTGCGCCCAGCCGATCCGTGGCCGCAACCTGTTCCGGGTGACCTTCTTCATGCCACTTATGGTGACACCGGTTGGCGTCGCCTACATGTTTCGCATGTTGGCGGACATGCAGAAGGGTCCGTTCGCACCGCTCAGCCAGGCATTCGGGATCAGCAACTGGTCGTGGGCCACGCAAGCCTGGTCGGCGCGGCTCATGGTGCTGATCGGCGACAGTTGGCAGTGGACGCCGTTCATGTTCATCGTCCTGCTCGCCGCCGTGGAGGGCCAGCCGCGCGACCAGGTGGAGGCCGCCCATGTCGATGGCGCCGACGGGTGGCAGATCTTCAGGGACATCACCTGGCCGGCCATCGCGCCGACTGCCGCCACGGTGGTGCTGATCCGTCTGATCGAGGCGTTCAAGATCATCGACATGCCGAACGTGCTGACCGCCGGTGGACCTGGGCTGGCCACCGAATCGCTCACGCTGCACTCCTTCATCGCGTGGCGGACGCAGGACCTCGGAGGGTCGGCGGCGATCGGCTACATCCTGCTGTTCGTATCGACCGTGACCTGCGTGTCGTTCTTCAACTTCGTGGTCCGGCCCACCCGACGGTTTCAGTGACCCGCCATCCCGACGCGCGGCCGCTGGCGCGGCGGCTGTTCGAGCCGCGGAGCCTGGACGACATGGCCCCGGTGCCGAAGGCCGTCACCTACCTGGTCCTGTTGTTCTGGGCGCTGGTGGTGCTGTTCCCGCTGTACTGGGTCGTCGTCACGTCGTTGAAGATCGAAGTGCAGGTCGATAGCGGTCCGTACTATCTTCCGTTCCTCGATTTCCAGCCCACGCTCGATGCCTGGCGCTTCATGCTGCTGCAGAACAACACGCTGTGGCCCTATGTCAATTCGATCGTCGTGGCCCTGTCCAGCACGATACTGGCGGTGTTCGTGGGCGCGCTCGCCGCCTATGCGCTGGTGCGCATCCGCTTCCAGGTGAAGCTCGCGGCCGTGCTGACGTTCGTGGTGCTGGTGTTCGGGGTCATCGGCGCGGTGGCGCGCTTCGCGGTGCCGTGGCCGGTCGCGGTCGTGGCGGCAATCGCCCTGTTCCTCCTGGGGCTGTCCACGCTCGGACGAAGGTTCAAGGCGGCGGTCGGCAACAACGACATCGAGTTCTGGATCATCTCGAACCGCATCATGCCGCCCATCGTGGGGGTGCTGCCGATCTACGTCATGTTTCAGCAACTTAGGTTGCTGGACACTCAGGTCGCGCTGATCTCCACCTACACGGCGGTCAACCTGCCGATCGTGGTGTGGCTGACCCGGGACTTCTTCGCCGGCATCCCGCTCGACCTCGAAGAAAGCGCCGAGATCGACGGGGCTTCCAAGTTCCGCGTCTTCTTCACCATAGCGCTGCCCCTGGTGCGCTCCGGGCTTGCCGCGACTTTCCTGTTGATCCTGATCCTGGCCTGGAACGAGTACCTGCTGGCGCTGTTCCTTTCCAACGCCCATGCCCAGACCATGCCGGTGCTGGTGTCGGCGCAGAACACCACGCGCGGTCCCCAGTGGTGGTACATGTCGGTGCTGATCGTCATCATGATCGCGCCGGTGATCGTGGTCGCCACCTTCCTGCAGAAGCACATCGCGCGTGGCCTGCTCGCCGGGGCCGTGAAGGGATAGCAAGCTGTCATGCGCGTCAGGTTGGACAACGTCCACAAGTCCTTCGGCCCTGTCGAAGTCGTCCGCGGCCTCAGCTTCGAAGTCGAGGACGGCGAGTTCCTCGTGCTGCTGGGCGCCTCGGGTTCGGGCAAGACCACGGCGCTGCGCATGGTGGCCGGGCTGGAGAGCGTGACCGCGGGCCGCGTGCTGATCGGCAACCGTGACGTCACCCACATGCTGCCGAAGTACCGCGATATCGCCATGGTGTTCCAATCCTACGCGCTCTACCCGCACAAGACCGTCTTCGCCAACATCGCCTACCCGCTGACCGTGCGCAGGCACCCGCGCGCCGCCATCGAGGCCGCTGTCCGGGACGTGGCCCGCCAGGTGCAGCTCGACCAATTGCTGGATCGCTACCCGCGCCAGCTATCGGGCGGCCAGCGCCAGCGGGTCGCGCTGGCGCGCGCCATCGTGCGCCGGCCGGCCGCGTTCTTGATGGACGAGCCGCTGTCCAACCTCGACGCCAAGCTGCGGGGCTACATGCGGGCCGAGCTCAAGCACATGCAGACGCAGCTCAACACCACCACCATCTACGTGACGCACGATCAGGTCGAGGCGATGACGCTGGCGCACCGGGTGGCGCTGCTCGAACGCGGCGTGCTGCAGCAGCTCGACTCGCCAAGTGCCATCTACAACCGGCCCGCCAACCTGTTCGTTGCCGGCTTCATCGGCTCGCCACCCATGAACTTCCTCACGGGCGAACTCGCCGACGGGCGCTTCTCGGCCGCCTCCGGCTCGTTCGGCACCGCGAGCCGCGCGTCCGAGCAGGCTGCCACGGCCGGCATCCGGCCAGAGGACTGCCACATCACCTCCGTCGGTCTTGGCAAGATCGCGGGCGAAATCTACGCCACCGAGTTGATGGGCGATCATGTGCTGGTGACTTGCCGCTGCGGCGAGGCGACCGTGGCCGTCAAGGCCGACAAGACCTTCATCCGGCCCGTCGGCGAGCCTGTCGGGATCGGTTTCGAGGAGGCGGCGATCCATCTCTTCGGCAGCCACACCGGGACTAGGATTGCTTAGCGGGCTGCGGAACATCGCGTGTCTTGCGAGTTGACGAGGCTGCGACGAAGGTGAACATCTGGCCGACCCCGCCCGGTGCTACGCGGAGCGGCCGTTTGGTATCTTGCGTAAATTGCGGTATGCGCTCGAGCGACGCATTGTGCGTCGACTTGTTCGCCGTGGTCGACCGTCGCTCAGTTCCGGATCGATACGATGGCTCCCGGTCTGGTGGCTGACCGGGCATCTCGGTTTGGTTGCCTCGGCTTGACCGCGTTTCATCTCTCGCATCACGCCAAGCTCGCAGCCGTGGCCGTCTTGGCCAGACTCTGCCGTGCCGCCTCCTCATCGGTGATCCCTGCCGGCTGACCGTGACTTCGGGCCTTTCTGCGCCGCAGGGCCGGTTGACAGCGGCCTTGCGGCCCTGCTCTCGCGGTTTCGGCCCGCGACCGCGTGGCCTTGGTTGGTTGCCACGGCCCTCCCTCGGCCGACGCGTTTCGCGATCGTCCGGATCAGCCTAGGTTTCTCTACTTGGTTGATCGGATGACGCGATGCCGACGCAGCTAGACGAGGAATTGACCAGCTTGGACGCGGCGCTCGCCGGCGCCGAGCGCGCTGCCAAGGCGGTGTTGGCGGGTGTGCGGGCGCTGCGGCGGCAGGCGGCGGCGGGGATCGTGGCGGGACTGCCGCGCCGGCTGGAACAACTGCCGGCGTCAGCCGAGCCGCTGGTCGAGGCGTTGCGGACGGCCGGTACCAGTTTCAGCTACGACGTCGAGGCGGCGTTCGGCGACGGATCTTTCCTGCGCGAGCTGCAGCAAGCCGCGCAGGCGCGTGGCCTGGTGCTGGTGGAGCGCGATGGCCGGATCACCGCCTTCCCGCTGCTGCTCAAGTTCGAGCCCGCCGTCCCCGCAGTGCGGATGGGCCGCAAGCTGTAGCGCCAGCTACGGCTGGGCGTGCTGACTGGGCTGCTGAAGCAGGCGCAGGAGCGCAGCGCGTTCAACGCCGAAGCCTTCCTCGAGATGCTGTTCCGCGCCGCCACTCACCTCACCCGGGCGGGATCGCGGGCCGACGAGCCGCCGGCAGGTGCGGTGGCGCCGCTGCTCGACGTCTACGATCTGCTGACCCTGCGGCCGGGCGCCGCGGCGGACTACCCGCGCGAGGCGTTCGCGGTCGACCTGCTGCGGCTCGACCGGGCGCCCGACACCCTCACCCGGCGCGGCCACCGCTTCAGCCTGCCGGCGTCGACCGGCAGCAAGGGCCGCCAGCGCCTCACCGTGTACGACGAGCAAGGCGCCGAGCACGTCTACGTCGGCATCGCCTTCCGCCCCGGCACCGAGAGCTGACCAGGCATGGCGGTCGCGGCGGACATCTGGCTCGACCTCATGGCACGCGAGTACCTCGACGACTTCATCCCTCAAGGCGGTGGCGCGGTGCGCTTCGTGGTGGCGGAAGCCGACATGCTCGACCACGTCACCCGGGGCTTGCGCGATCGGGCCGCCGCGCGCGGGTTCGAGTGCGTGCAACTCGATGTCGCCACGGTGCGGCTGCACATGCTGCAGAACGTCGTCTTTGCCGTCGCGGCTGCCCTGCCTTGGGAGCGGCTGTTGCAGACCCGGCTGGAACGACTGGTGGCCGGCGCCCGCCATCGCTGGCCCGAGCCGGGCGAGCCGGGGTTGCTGCCGGCGCTGGCCGAGGCCAACCCCGTGGCGGCGCCCCGGCTGCGCCGCGCCCGGACCCAGGCGATCAGCCGCGAGATCTGGCAGGACAGCCGGCTGATGATGGATTTCCGGCACGCTGTCATCCCCCTGCTCGAGGCGCGGCTGACCGGGGAGGACGCGGCGCTGGCGGAGGCGGTGATGGGTTGGCTGCAAAGGACACTGCGCGGGATCGGCCAGTTGCGGCAGGCGCAGGTCGGTCGCCGCATCGGACGGCAGAACGCTCGCGCGGTGCTGATGTCGCTGTGCCATTGGGTGCGCCAATGCGGTGGCACCGGCGTGCTGCTCCTGCTCGACATCCGCCGGTTGCACCGCGAACGCCGCGCGGTCGCCGAGGGACTGGTCTACACGCCGGCGGCGGTGATGGACTGCTACGAGGTGCTGCGCCAACTGATCGACGACGCCGAGCGGTTCCCCGGCCTGTTCGTGGCGGCGCTGGCCGACGACGCGCTGCTGAGCGACGACCCGCGGCGCTCGCTGGGCCAGTACACCGCGCTGCAGATGCGGGTCTGGGACGACGTGCGCCCGCAGGGCGGCGACAATCCCCTGGCGCCGCTGGTGCGCCTGTCGGCATGACCGGCGCCGCCCCATCCCTGGGCCAGCCTGACACCCTGACGCTGCGCACCGCGTTCGAGGCGTTGCGCGCCGGGGTGCCCAACCGGGCCGCGGTGCTGCTGCTCGGCAGCGTCGAGGACAGCATCGAGGAGCGGTTCGAGGCCGGCCTGAACCAGGCCTGGAGCCGGACGCCCGCGCCCGGACCGCTGTTCGCCGGCGGCTTCGGCGCCGGCAAGTCGCATCTGCTCGGCTTCCTGCGCGAACTGGCGCTGCGGCAGAATTTCGTCGTCAGCTCGGTGTCGGTCAGCAAGGAGACGCCGCTCTCGGCGCCACTCGCGGTGTTCGCCGCGGCGTTGCGCAACACTGTGGTGCCCAGCCACGCCGATGACGCCATGACCGTGGCTCTGGCCGAGCTGCAACGACGGCCGGAGGCGCTGGAGCGATTGAAAGCGCTGGCGAGCGCGCCGGAGGCCGGGTTCGCGCCGATCTTCGCCGCCATGCTGCACCTGTTGCGGCGGCAGTTGCCGCCTGACCTGCTGCAGCGCATGGAGAGTTTCCTGGCCGGCGGCAAGCTGCCCGGACCGCCGCTGCGCCAGGCGCTGGTCCAGGCCGGCGCCCGCGGCATGTTCGACCTGGGTGGCGTCACCGAGGCGGCCCTGGCGCTCGCCCGCGCGCGCTTTGCGCCGGCGCTGTTCCGCGCCGCAGGCTTCGCCGGCTGGTGCGTGCTGATCGACGAGGTGGAGCTGATCGGCCGCTACGCGCCGTTGCAGCGCGCCCGCGCCTATGCCGAGCTGGCGCGCTGGCTGGGGCTTGGTGCGACGTCGCGCGTGGCCGGTCTGCACGTCGCGGCGGCGATCACCGACGACTTCGCCTCCGAGGTCATCAACCGCCGCGCAGACGACGAGAGATTGCCCGAGCGGCTGCGCCTCAAGGGCCTGCCGGCGCAGGCCGACGCGGCGCTGGCCGCGATGCGGGCGATCGAGACGGCGCCGGTGTTGCAGCCACCCGCCGAAGCCGACCTGCTGCGCCACGCCGAGACGCTGCGGCAGGGCTATGCCACCTGCTACGACTGGTCGGCGCCTGCGCTGCCGGTGGGCGAGCGCCGCGCCAACCGCACCATGCGCCACCACATCCGCGGCTGGATCACGCAATGGGACGTGCTGCGGCTGCAGGGCCGCGCCACGGCGCTCGAACTCGGCACTGTCGCGGCGAACTACCGCGAGACGCACGACCTGGACGAGGCGCCAGCGGCGGCGGACGGCGGCCCGCCGCCATGAGCGCGCGGTTGGCGCCATTGCCAGCGGCGGAGCGGCACGAGGCGTTCGGGATGGCTTGGCGCTCGCCGCTGCACGACTTCCAGCGAGACGGCGTGGCGCGCCTGCTCACGTCGGAGGCGGTCCTGCTGGCCGACGAGATGGGGCTCGGCAAGACCATCCAGGCGATCGCGGCGCTGCGCATCCTGGCCCATCGCGGCCAGCTGCGCTCGGCGCTGTTGGTGGCGCCGGTGGGGCTGCTGCTGCAGTGGCGGGCGCAGTTGCGCGCCTGGGCGCCCGAGCTGTCGCTCGCCACCGTCGCCGGCACGCCAGCCGAGCGCGTCCTGCGCTGGCGCTCGCCGGCGCAGGTTTACCTGGTCGGCTACGAGACGCTGTGCCGCGACCGGACCCTGCCGGCGCCGTTCGGTCCCGGTCGCCGCCTGTGGGACGTGATGGCGCTCGACGAGGCGCAGCGGATCAAGAACGATGGCACCGAGTTGTCGATGGCGGCCAAGTCGTTGCAGCGCCGGCGTGCCTGGGCGCTGACCGGCACGCCGGTCGAGAACCGCGCCGCCGACGCCGCCTCAATCATCGACTTCCTGACTCCGGACCGGCTCGACCGACGCGAGATGATGCATGGCCTGCGCCGGGCGCTCGGCGAGGTGCAGCTGCGCCGTCGCCGTGCCGAGGTGCTGCCGGACCTGCCGCCGAAGGCCGGCGCCATGGTCGAGGTGACGCTCGGCCCGGCGCAGCGTGCCGCCTATGGCCGCGCCGAGCGGGAGGGCCGCATCTGGCTGCGCTCGCTCGGCGCCGATGTCGCGGTCAGCCACGTGCTGGAGCTGATCCTGCGGCTCAAGCAGGTCTGCAACGCCTGTCCGCGTACCAGCGCCTCGGCGAAGGGCGACGACCTGCGCCGCCGCGTGGCGCGGGTGGTCGCGGGCGGCGAGAAGGCGCTGGTGTTCAGCCAGTTCGTGGCCGAGCCGTTCGGTGTGGCGATGCTGGCGCACCGTCTTGCCCCCTGGCGTCCGGTCGTGCTGGTGGGCGACATTTCCGCGGCGGCCCGTGAGACGGCGGTGGCGACGTTCGAGCGCGACCCCGACCGTTCGGTGATGCTGCTGTCGTTGCGCGCCGGCGGCATCGGGCTCAACCTCGCCGCCGCCTCGGCGGTGTTCCATTTCGACCGCTGGTGGAACCCCGCCGTCGAGGCGCAGGCCGAGGACCGCGCCCACCGCATCGGCCAGACCCGGCCGGTGCGGACCGTCGCCTATCTCTGCCCGGACACTATCGAGGAACGCACCGCGACGATCCTGGCGGAGAAGCGGGAACTGTTCGCCGACCTGGTCGACGGCGTGGCCGTGTCGGCCCTGCGCCGCCTCGACCTTCCCACGCTGCTGTGGGCAGTGGGAGCAAGCGTCTGACAGACCGGCCGGGCTGCCGGCCGTGTCGTGCGCGAGGAGAAGCGTTCCACCATTGAAGTTTCGGCGATACGGTTCAGGCGGCGGAGGTTGTGCGAAGTGGGAGTGCAACCGTTTCCAGCATCGTCAGATCAAGGCGCTGCGACGCCAAGTCGGCATCGAAGCCGACGACCTCGCCGCGGGAGTCGAGATCGACGTTCAAGCCTGACGCGACTTCGCGCGTCTCCGCGCCGGGCTGTGGCTTCAGCTCGATGTAGAGGCTGTCGGTGTCCGGGTAGTAGTGCAGCTTCATGGCAATACTCCATCGAAATCTGGGTCGAAGAAGGCGTTATGGATGGTGACTCCGTCGGCCAGGGCCACCACCCGCAGATACCGCGTCTTGCCATCGCGCGGATCGACGACGGCCAGGCTCTTGTCCGCACCGTTGATCGAGCTGAAAGACCATAGGTCGCCCGCGATCCTGCTATGGACATGGACCGCCATCGCGTGCTGGTAGATCTCGACGATCTCGGCCACGCTCTCGACCTCCTTCACGTCCTGGCGCTTGCCGTCCCGCTCCTTGAGCCGTTGCAGTTCGGAAGGCGAGGCGACCTCGAACATGACCCGGAGCAACCCCTTGTAGCGCACCAGAGCGTCGGGAACGCGGGCGGTGTTGCGCTGCTCCCGATCCGGCGTGGCCGCGTTCCAACGCGATCCCACGCGTTCGGTGATGGTGCTGTCGAGGCGCGCCGGCGGGAACGGGCTCAATCTCACCGCAGCCTGAGGATCGCGCCCATCACATCGGTCAGACCCGGCCGGCGCAGGCCTTTGCCTGTCTCTGCCCAGAAACTATCGAACGCCGCATCGCGGCGATCCTGGAGGCGAAGTTCGGCCAACACCTGCCGCTGAACCGGCAAAGCGACACTTTTGCCCGCGAGGGGATCGGACTCGACACCTCCACCTTGGCCGACTGGGTTGGAGCCTGCACGGCCAACCTGTGGCCCCTGGTGACGCTGATCCGGGCCACGTGATGGCGGCGGAGCGGCTGCATGGCGACGACACCACGGTGCCGGTCCTCGCCGACGGCAAGACCGTCACCGGGCGGTTGTGGACCTATGTGCGCGACGACCGGCCCTTTGCCGGACCGGCCCCGCCGGCGGCGATGTTCTTCTACTCGCCCGATCGCCGCGGCGAGCACCCGCAGCGGCACCTGGCCGGGTATACCGGCGTGCTGCAAGCCGACGCCTACGCCGGGTTCGGCGAGCTCTACCACCCCGCGCGCAAGCCAGGTCCGGTGACCGAGGCGGGATGCTGGGCGGAGCTGGCGAAGGTTCCGCGTGCGCAGCACGTGGAAGGGCAGCGTAGGGACATGGACGGCGCAAGCTGTTCGACTTGGCGCAGTTGGCGCGCGCTCCGCTCGCGACAGAGGCGGTGCGGCGGATCGACGCGATCTTCGATGCCGAGCGCGCCATCAACGGCCTTCCGGTGGAGCAGCGCCTGGCAGTGCGTCGGGACCACGTGGTGCCGCTTGTGACGGAACTCGAGACCTGGATGCGTGGCGCGCGCAGCAGGATGTCCCGGCACTCCGATGTCGGGAAAGCGATGGACCACATGCTGAAGCGCTGGGAGGTGTTCAGTCGGTTCCTCGGCGACGGGCGCATTTGCCGTATCCATCCGGCGAGCATCGCCTGGCGGGTTTGACCCGGCTTGGTGATCTTAGCGGCGCTCGTACGGGTGCTGTTACTAACCAGGCGGTTGAATAGGTATCATTGATCTCCGCGGGTGGAGATTGGTCATGGTGGGCGGTCGAGATTCTCGTAGGTTGGATGTAGCGGCGCAGGCGGAGTTGCGCCGTGTTGCGGTGGGGATGGTGGAAGCGGGCGAGACGCGGATCGAGGCTGCGGCGGCGGTCGGCGCGAACCGGCGTTTCGTCGGCGCCTGGGTCGCGGCCGTTGAGCGCTCCGGGGAAGCCGCGCTGGCCGGCGGACAGCGTGGTCGGCGACCAGACGAGCGGAAAGCGGTCTCGCCTCGCCAGGAGATCGGGATCGAGCGCCGGATTGCCGACCGATGTCCGGATCGGCTGGATCTGCCGTTCGCGCTGTGGACACGCGAGGCGGTCGGCGTGCTGGTCGAGTGCCAGACCGGCATGCGGCTGTCGAAATCGACCATCGGCAGCTATCCGCGCGACTGGCGCTTCACCGCGCGGCGCCCGCAAAAGCGAGCCACCGAACGCCGCGAGCCGGAGGTGGAGGCCTGGCTGGGTCGCGACTACCCCCCGGTCGAGCGCGCCAAGGCGGAAGCCGCGGAAATCCATTGGGGCGACGAGACAGGGGCGACGAGACAGGCCTTTCCAACCAGGCCAGCTACGGACGCGGTTTCGCCCCCGCGGGCCCGACGGCAGTCGTCACGCGGCCCGCGACACGCTTTTCCTGGTCGATGCTCCCAACCCTGACCAACCTCGGCACGCCGCGCTTCATGGTCGATGCCGGCGCGCTGAACGCCGTCGTTTTCCTCGGCTTCCTGCGCCGCCTGGTCAAGGACGCGCCTCGCAAGGCGTTCCTCGCCGTCGACGACCTGCGGGTCCATCGGGCCAAGCTGGTGACCACCTGGGTGCAGGCCAACCGCGACCGGACCGAGTTGTTCTACCTGCCCCCTTACGCGCCCGACCACACCCCCGACGAGTTCATGCACAACGATCTCAAGCAGACGCTGGCGCGACGCCGCACGCCCAAGGACAAGGCCGCCATGAAATCTGGCCTGCTCTGCTACATGCACACCCTACAGGGACGACCGGCCAAGAGCCGCGCCTTCTTCCAGGCACCAGCCGCCCGCTATGCAGCGTGACATCGTGATACGTATTTGACCGCCGGGTTAGTAACAGGAGGAAAGGGGCCGGCGCTATCGCGCCGGACCCTTCGGATCCATATGACGGCCGGCACCGTGCCCGAACGCTTCACGCCAAGCGAACGCCAACGACACCTCGAGGCGCGGGCTACCGGTCAACCACAACCGGGGAGGCTCCAAGCTGCTCGCCCCAGTCGCGCATACTTAACAACACAGGCGCAAGCGACCTGCCAAGATCAGTCAAGTCGTATTCGACCTTTGGCGGCACTTCCGGATAAACCGTTCGCCTAACTACGCCGTCGGCTTCGAGTTCACGCAACTGCAAGGTGATCATGCGCGCCGTCGCCGACGGGGTGAGCCGGCATAGCGCGTTGAAGCGCAGCTTGCCGTCCAGCAAATGGAACAGGAGCACTGGCTTCCAGATGCCGCCGATGACGGAAAGGGTCGCCTCGACCGCGCAACCGGTGCGGCTCGCTTTCCGCCGGCGCGCCCTGCGGTCGGCACTATCATTCATGATACTACATGTCTTGATTGTAAGTACTGCTTGAAGCCAGCCTACCTCGCTATGTCCCGGCTTGTGAAGCGGACATTCGGACGAGGTCGCCATGGACGGCGTAGAGATCATAGGTCTTGCGGCCAGCGTCCTGACGACGCTCGCCTATCTGCCGCAGGTGGCGAAGACCTGGAGAACGCGCAGCGCGCATGATTTCAGCTTGCCGACCCTGCTGATGCTGGAGGTCGGAGTTGGGCTGTGGATGCTCTATGGCATCATGCGTGCCGCTCCGGCGGTCTGGTTCGGCAACGGCCTCACATTGGCGCTGGCCGGCTTCATCCTGGCGGTGAAGATAGGGCAGTCCCGCTCGCAATCCATCGAAAACGGCCAGCAACGGCGAACAGGCAAGCGGAGCGTGACACCGTGACAAAAGACGATCTATCCGTCCTGTATAGGAATTACATAGGCTGCCTGAATCAGCAGGACTGGCAACGCCTTGGCGACTATGTCGCCGACAACGTGGAACGCAACGGGCAGCCAGTCGGGCTGGCAGGCTATCGTGAGATGCTGCAGGGTGACTTCGCGGCCATTCCGGACCTGCGCTTCACCATAGAGCTGCTGGTATCCGACCCGCCGTGCATCGCGAGCCGGCTTGCCTTCGATTGCGCGCCCAAGGGCGAGCTGTTCGGCTTGCCCGTCAACGGCAAGCGGGTCCACTTCAGCGAAAACGTCTTCTACAAGATCGCCGACGGCAAGATCGCGACTGTATGGTCGGTCATCGACAAGGCCGCCGTCGAGACGCAGCTCCGGCAGCAAGCAAAAGCTCTGACACGGGCCTGAGCCACGTCGGGCCTGCAGTGCCCTGCTTTGATCGTGATAAAGGGACATGGATGAAGGTGGAGCTGCCGCAGCGCGACGCCTGGAATGCCGTCTATGCCACAGGCTTCGGCGTAGCGGGACTGTCGGCAGCCGAGATGCTGCCGGTCAGCCTTCTCACGCCCATGGCGCGCGGTCTCGGCATCTCCGAGGGCATGACCGGGCAGGCTCTGACCACAACTGCGGTTGCAGCGCTCGTAAGCAGCTTGTTGACGGCCGCGGTCACAAGGAGACTGGACCGCCGCACGGTCCTCCTCTGGCTCTCGGCGTTGCAGGTCGCCTCCAACCTCGTCGTGGCCCTCGCGCCGAGCCTCCTGATGCTCCTGGTCGGCCGCCTGCTTCTGGGCATCTCTGTCGGTGGTTTCTGGGCGATGTCGGCCGTGCTCGCCACGCGGCTTGTTCCCGCAGCTTCGGTGCCGAAGGCGTTCTCCATCATTTTCGGCGGCGGTTCCATCGCGACCATCGCAGCCGCCCCGCTTGGATCCTTCCTGGGCGGTTTGATCGGGTGGCGTGACGTCTTCCTACTGACGGGCGTCCTGGCGGGGATCGCGCTCGCTTGGCAAATCGCCAGTCTTCCGGCCATGCCGTCGTCCGGCCGCATCAGGTTGTCTGCCCCGTTTCGGCTTCTCGCCCGTCCGCAGGTCCGACTTGGGGTGTGCGGGGCAGCTCTGGTGTTCGCGGGCCATTTCGCCTTTTTCACCTATTTGCGCCCCTTTCTGGAAACGGTCACTCATTTGAGCGGCGGTAGCGTCTCGATCATTCTCCTGATGTTCGGGATCGGCAATTTCGCCGGCACAGCGTTGGCCGGAGCGATGGTCGCGCGTAACCTGCGCATGACGCTCGCGCTCACACCCTTGCTGTTGGGCGTGCTTGCGATCGCCATGACGGTCCTGGGACACTCGGCTGCTTTGACCTTGGCAGCGGTCATGGCCTGGGGCTTCGGCTTCGGTACGGTGCCGGTTGCATGGACGACATGGCTCACACGGACTGTTCCGTACGAGACTGAAAGCGGCGGTGGCCTCATTGTCGCGAGCATTCAGATCGCGATCACGGCGGGCGCCTCGTTGGGTGGTTTCACCGTCGATCACAGTGGTGTCGTCGGCACCTTCGGGTTGAGTGCTGCCATCCTCATTGCGGCTGGACTGATAATCTTCCTTGCCCTACGCTCGAAGTCTGCGCCTCATCCGACTATGGCCGGCTCGGCATAGGGCGGCTTCACCGGAAGCTTCGGACTTCCCGATCCGCTCTTGTCGTCAAGCCGGATCGCGCCTCTGGCGACGTCGATGGTGAACTCCGCGAATGAGCTCTCGTTGATCTCCCAGTCGTCGTGGGTGTGCTCGATCAGGTTGTATGCGGGTGCTCGATCGCGTTCTAGAGCGGTAGCGCGCGGGTCTCGACGCCCGGCCGTCCCACAGCGGTAAGCCGATCTCGACGTCGGTGGCGGAGAGCGACGGCGGCGTGCGACGGGGCGCACCGCATCGAGAGTGCGGATTTCTGCCTCTCACAGGCCCGACATGACGAAGGAATCGGCGCTCCTGCGCCGACCCCTTCGGACGCGTACCGGACGGCTCAGGCCGACAGCTCGATCCTGAAGCGATGGGCGTCGAGGTTGCCGATCCGGTAGAGCCGGGAGCCACCTGGCGATCGCAGCCGCACCGCACGCGGACAGTTGGGGTCGATCACCACCTGTAGCCGCGCGTGAGAGGCGCCGTCGGTGAAGGTGACCGGCTCGTCGAACACCAGCGTCCAGCCGTGGCGCAGGCGTGGCCGTGTCGTGCGGTGGGCGGCTGCGGCTCGGCACCGCTTGCGCCAAGCGATCGCGTGGGGATGCCCCGTCGAGGTGAGCAGGTCGAGGATGGCAGCCGGGCACTCGGCCTCGCACGGGCCCATGGCCTCGTCGATCTCCTTGTAGCCAAAGATGTAGCCCTCGCGGTCGCGGGGGTTGTAGAGGACCAGGCAGACAATCCCGAACACCTCGCGCTCACGGTCAGGCTGAAGCTGTTCGACCGCGGCGTAGTAGGTGCGTATCCTGACCAGCACGGAGCGCAGCACGGTTGCGCGGACCGTCTCGCGAACGTAGGTGAACTGGTTGTCGAGGTATTGGCGTGGCCCGGAGAAGCCATCCAGCGATTGCATGTAAAACCAGCCCATAACGGGTCTCCTGAAACGACGAAGCCCGGCGCGACAGCCGGGCTTCTGCATTGGACGGGTGGGGTCGGCGGGTCAGCCGAAGGCGACGCCCGCGTCGGGGTCGGTCGCCGGATCGACCATCGCGCCAAGCCAGTGCGAGCAGTCGGTCCATGCCAAGCTGTTGCGCGCGCCAAGGTCGAGCACGTGCGCACCGCCGCCGAAGCCGTCGAGGCGTGGCCGCGAGCAGGTCAGCGACCAAACGAAGCCCCAGCGGCCGGTCAGGTTGAACGCCTCCGCGCAGGCGAGCACGAACGCGATGACGTGCTCGGGCTCGCCGAAGCCGTCCGAGCTGATCCACAGCGCGCCCGGGCCGCAATCGGGATCGTGCTCCATGTCAAAACCGAGTTCGGTGCTCTCGGCCGCATCCAGCGCCTCGGCCTGTTGCCGGCGTATCTTCTCGGCGCGGGTGGCGTTTTCGGCCGTGCCGACGTTGAACATGCAGCTGAACTGGGTGAAGTAGTCCGCCATGTCGGGTCTCCGGAAACGACGAAGCCCGGCGCGATGGCCAGGCTCGTCAGATGGATGAGATTGGTGACGAAGGGGGTCAGGCGGCGGTCGCCGCGAACGGGTCGACATCGCGGTGGATCGGTTGCGCTCGCCCCATCCAGGGTTCCGGCCGGATGCAGCGCACCCAGTCGGCGAAGCTCGGGATGAAGCCCAGGTCCTCGCGCACGTGCCGCTCGCCGATCAGGCGCACCGGCACGACCCGTCCGGTGCCGATCGTCAGAGTTACCCCGAAGCAGCGCTCCGCCTCGAATATGCCTTAGGCATGGTGGCGCAATGCCCGATGCCGGAAGTCGGCGGTGATCAGCTTCGAGGGTTCGTCGAACCACTGGTGGAGATCGAGATAGTCCTCCGCCGTGCCGCCCCACTTGCGGGCGGAGGAGAGGGCGTGGTGGTAGGGATGTCCCATCGTCGCCTCCTCACCACTCGTGGCAGGAGTATTCGGTCGTCCCGACGCGCTCATTGTAATCGAGCCGAATCGCACCCTCAGCGACCTCGAAGATGAATTCGCCGAACGCGCCCTCGTTGATCTCCCAGCCATCGTGGGTGTCTTCCAGCAAATCGTAGGCGACCTGCTCGATCGCGTCCCGGAGTGATAGCGTGCGGGTCTCGACGCCCGAGCCGTCCCACAGCGGCGAACCGATCTCGACACTGGTGGCGGGCAGTTCGGCCGCCACCTCGCCGATGCGGGCGTCCACACTCTCGATCTGGCCGGAATCGCCCGCGCCGTCGAAGGTAACGACGACGATGGTGATGCCGGCGACCGCAAGCGCGGCAAGGATGGCCGTCTTGTTGGTTGGGCCGAGTTCATCGGCCAGGCGGGTGCGTGCGGTGTGCTGGGCTTCGACAGCCGCCCAAAGCGCGGCGGCGTCGTACGACGGGGTGGTGTCGGTCATGACAAGTCTCCTGGTGGGAAGGATGCGGGACGGCCGCGGCCGTCCCGCGAGGGATCACTCGGCGGCGATGGCGTGGTCGTAGGCCCGGTCCGGCTCGTCGCCCTCGACCGGCTCCTCGTCATCCGCGAGGAAGTCCGGCAGTGCCTCGACAGCGTCGGAAGTGTCGGACGCCTCGACCTCCATGCCCGTGACCAGCGGCTCCGGCAGCCAGCCGGCGTCGGCCAGCAGCCGCTCGGCTTCCTTGGCCATCTCCGGCTTCCTCAGGTGGTCGATGAGCTGGGCCGCCATCTCGCCCTTGGCCTGGCGCACCGCGTCCAGGATGCGCGCCTTGGGCACCCGGCCGAGATAGTTGTCGACCGTCGGCCGCCAGCCCGCTCGTGCCATGTCCAGCCCGACCGCTTGGGCCAGCACCTCGCCGTGGGCGATCGCCTGCGGCCGCCGGTTGAATAGCTTGCGGGTGACGTTGACGGTAAGCGAGGCAGCGTGGGCGAACAGCGCCTGGCGCTCGTCAGGCCCGAGTGCCACCAGCGCCGGCCACAGCGCGTCGGGCTCGCGCGGCAGCCGCTTGGCCCAGGCCTCGTGGCGGGCGTCGATTGCCTTGGCCGACGCGGACTCCGCCAAACCGGGGGCCTGGGTGGCGAAGCTGGCCGACCTGGCGCTGAGCTCCAGGCAACTCTCGTGGCCGAAGCGGTAGAACGTCGGCAGGCAGAGCGCGTGCAGCACGGCCAAGTGCGCCGTGTCCCGGTCGCCGGCCACCGCGTCGCGCAGCGCCAGGGTCCGGTGCGCCGTGAGTTCGGTCACCAGCCGCTCCGACAGCGGCTGCGGCGCGTCGTCCTTCGCCGCCGTCCGGGTCGGGAAGCGGCTGGCCGCCAACGGTGATCGCCGCGCGGGTTGGCTCAGTCGGTTCCACCGGCTCCGCCGCCGAGGTCGCCTCGCCCTCGACCGGAGCAATCGCGACCGGCGGCTCGTCCTCCGGGCGGACGAAGCCGCGCTCGACCCGGAGCTCGCCGTTGGCGTCGACCGAAACGAACGCGCCGGCGCGGGCGATTTCGGTCGGATCGTAGGCGACCGGCGCGTCGTTGAACGCTTCGATCGCTGTCTCCAGCTCGGTGAGGCGGGCGTCCACCTCGTCGGGCAGGTCGCCATCGCCCTCGTGCGCCCCCTGCGCCGCGTCCGACACCTCGGGCCGTGCGCCGTCGACCCGGCCCAGGCCGATGGTGTGGCCATAGGGGAAGTCGAGTGCCGCCTCGACCCACTTCCAGCCCTCGACGCCGACCGTCTTGGCCTCGCGTGCGAGCTTCTCCGTCGCGAGCTGGCCGAGCAACGCCGCGTCGTCGAGCCAGCCGCCATCGTCATGGGCGAACAGGTCACGGCTGACCACGCCGCCAGCCGCCTCGTACGCGTCAACGCCGACGAACCGCGCGCGGCGGTCGGCAGCCCGCACCGCGCCCTCGGTCAGCATGCGCCGGATCAGGTACGCCTCGCGGTTGTAGCCGTGCTGCACGGCGTCCCAGACCTGCGCCTGGCGGGCATGGTCGGCGCTGACTGTGAACGCCATGAGCTGCTCCAGCGTCATGCCGTCCTCGGCGTAGACGTCCAGCAGCGTGGGCGACACCGACGCCAGCCGCAGCCGCTGCTTGACCACGGCGACCGGGACGAAGAACGCGGCGGCGATCTCCCCCTCGGACAGGCCGCGCTGGCGCAGGGTCAGGAAGGCGCGGAACTGGTCGAGCGGGTGCAGCGGCGCGCGCTGGACGTTCTCGGCCAGGCTGTCCTCCTCGGCGATGCCCTCGGTGCGGACCACGCAGGGGATCGGCGCCGTCTTGGCCAGGCGCTTCTGCCCGACCAGCAGCTCCAGCGCCCGGTAGCGCCGACCTCCGGCCGGGATCTCGTACCTCCCGGTCTCCTGGCCGTCGGCGTCCAGCACGGGCCGCACGGTGAGGGACTGCAGCAGCGAGCGCCGGGCGATGTCGTCGGCGAGCTCCTGGATGGAGACGCCCGCCTTGATCCGGCGCACGTTGCAGGCGCTCAGCAACAGCTTGTTGAAGGGGATGTCGCGCGAGGCGCTCAGGGTGATCTTGTTGATGGCTGAAGCCATGTCCGTTCTCCGCGACGGGCGGCCGGGAGACCCTCTCTCGACCTGCTGACCCGTCACGAAACCCGCGCAGTCTTCTCACTCTTTTCACGGGATGACCGGAAGCCGGGTCGGCGCGGAGACGGAGGGCCGCCCCCACGCCCGCGGATCAGCGCACGCCGGCCAGCAGCTTCGCAGCTCGGCCCTCCAGCTCCAGCCGCGCGTCCTGGTGCGGCCTGGTCCGGGCCAGTGCCGTGATGCCCTGCACGAAGTCGAAGATCGACTCCGGCGGGCGACCCTCCTCGGCCAGCACGGTGGCGATGATCTTCGCCGTCTCGGGCTTGGAGAACCCCTGGCGGCGCAGGAAGCTTTGGCGATCGTCGTCGTGACGGGCCACGATCCGCTCGCGCGCGGCCTTGATCCCGGCCATGAACGGGACGGGCGACGAGTTGGCGAAGCTCTCCAGCGCCGGCGCCGCCTCGTGCGCGAAGCGGTTGCCAGCGAACTTGCTGTGCCGGATGCTGATCTCCTCGAAGCCCTCGGCGCCTTAGATGTTGCGGTTCATGCACACCGCGCGCAGGAAGAACGACGCCATGCCCAGCGTCTTGGAGCCGACCTCGCTGTTCCAGCAGTAGAAGCCGCGAAAGTAGAGGTCCGGGTCGCCGCTCGGCAGCCGCCCGGCCTCGATCGGGTGGGTGTCGTCTTGGAACCGGAGGACGATGATGGCACGCAAGAGCCCGACTGAGCTGCGCGAGGAGATGCGTGGCGTGGCACGCGGGGAGCGGCGGGCCGTTCCGCTGCCGGCGGCGCCCCTGCTGGCCGCGCTGTCGCGCGAGGCCCTCGACCTGCTCGGCGTCCGGCTGCGGGAGCGGCCGGCGACGATTGCCGATCTCGTGACGCTGACCGGGCGCGCGCAGCCGAACGTGTCCCGCTCTCTGCAGCAGCTCGCGAGATTGGGGCTGATCCGGCTGGAGCGGGAAGGGCGGGAAGTCCGGCCTGTGCTGATCGCCCGCGAGGTGCGCGTCGATCTGGCGGCCGGAACTTGCGCGGCGATACCGCTGTAAAGGATCCCGGTCTACGACGCAGCGGACAGCCTGCGCCGGGAGTTCGGTCTCGGTCTCAATCCAGATGGCCGCCCTCGGCGGTGTAGAGCCGAATGCCCGCAACCTGAGCCGGTTGTCGGACAGATGCGGTTGCCATGGCTGGGCGTGATGCCGCCCTCCGGTGCAGCCGGTGGGCAAAGACAGCTTTCCGGGTGGCTGCGGCACAAGTCACCCGCCTGGCCAGCGCTACCGTGCTGCCCCGGGACCCCCGGCGACGGCGGGTTGCAGCCCGAGGTCCTCGAGGATGTGGCCGTACTGCTTGGGGTCGAGGGCGCGGCGGTCCTGGGCGAGTTGGCGCAGGGCGGCGATGCCGGCCGGGGTGAAGCGGGCGCGGAAGCCGATGCTGTCGGGACCTATCTCCACCCAGTCCACGCTCAAGCATGCTGGCGACCGCGGCGGGGATCCTGGGCTGTCCGGCCTGGGGGCCGCCACGCCAGGCCCGCAGCCAAATGCCGTCGGCGACGGCGGGCGCCTGGCCAAAGCGGGGGAGGAACTCGAGCCGGAGCAGGTTGCGCGCGGCGGTGTTGAACCGCGAGGGCGGCAGGGGCATGGCCTCGTTCTACCATGCCGGAGGAGGCCGCCGCAGCCGGTTCGGACGCGTTGCCACGAGAAATGTATGGTTTTGACCTGAAGACCTATCCACGGCGAATTTCACAGGCCGAGAAATCAATGACTTGGTCTCGGCTGAAACACTATTGCCCATTGTATTGCAGGACCTGCCGGCAGAAAGCCAAACCACCATCGTCTAGAGTCCGTACATCTGCGGCAGCTCTTGGTGGTCAAGCGACGGTCCGCTTTTGCAAGCATCTCCTGGAAATCGGACGCCAGCGGTGGCAACATAAGTCCATGAAGCACGACCATCTGTGTGCGATTGGCCATAACATTGCCGACTCGCTAGCGAGCGGAATGTGCTTCGTCATCGGCATTTGGTCGCTCGACGTGTTCGGTGAAGCGGCCGCTGGTGATGGAGTTATAGAAGTAGATTTCCTTCATGGGCGAATCGTTCACGGGGCTTGTTCAGAAAATCTACGCAAGGCCGTGACACGGTTCGCGAATGTTTTGCCAGGCTTTTGTCTCGTCAATGGTGCTGATGTCGCCAATTTTGAAGCGCTGGCTGCTAGCTTCGATGCTACCGCCTTACCCTATCGAGTGTCGCTCAAAATTGCAGATCGGAGTGGGCGACACTCCGTCACCGAGTACTCGGGACTACCGCTTACACGCTTAAGGGTTTTAGACCCGCTCGGCCGCATCCGCCGCATTCCTAGGCGCACCATCACAATTGAACGGCAGCTACCGAGGATTCCTGCGTAACGCTTGAATGGCGGACAGGGGTCGAGAGCCGATATAGCGGCTCAGCCAGAGCTGTATCACCCAGGCCATTGGTGGTTTGGCAGAATAATACACCCTTACCCACATCGATCCTGATATACCGTGGTTGCTTACGCTGCTTCCCGCATCACGTTCGTTGACCAACCGTGGTCCGTATCACCACGTGACGAAGCAGCGAGGCCCCCTAGAAAACAATCACCGGCCGACCGCGGAGGCCGCCGGCGTCAAGCGCCCGTTGCGCGTCCGCGACCTGGTCCATCGCATACTCCCCCGTGACGCGGAGCTGGATATCTCCGGCTTCGACCGCATCGCGCAGCAGTTCAAGCCATTCGGTGCGTTCGAGCGCTGCGTAAACGAACACCGGCTTGACCGCTATTTCGCGCTCGGCCGGTGTGTCTCCCCAGCCGCGTACCGGCAAGTAGGTGCCGCCGTCCCGGATCGCGCCGAAGGCTTTCTCGCCAAGCACGGCCGTGTCGAGCAGCGCGTCTACGCCGTCGGGGACCACGCGCCGGATCGCGGCGGCGAAGCCCTCACTGCGTTCGACGACTTCGTCGGCACCATAGCCGCGGACCAGTGCAGTTTCGGCGGGCTTTGCGTCGGCGATCACTTTCAGCCCCTGCCGTTTTGCAAGGGCTATGGCATAGTGGGCCAGTAATCCGGCCCCGCCACTGACGGCGAAAACCTGTCGTTCTTCAAGGTTGGCGATCTCCAACGCGAGAAGCGCGGTCAAGCCGTTCATCGGCAGAGTGGAGGCCTCCGCCAAGGTGGCACGCCCGGGTATGGGTACGACGGATGCAGCCGACACAACGATCGTCTGCGCCTGTGCCCCGCCCTCCGGTCGTCGCGGCATGACGACCGCCATGACTTTCTGGCCGACGTGAAGCCGCGACACATCCGCGCCGACCGTTTCAATGACACCTGCCGCATCCATGCCAGGCACGATAGGCCAATTTTCAACGCCAGGCGCCGGGTCGCGAAGGAGGATGTCGGTCGGATTGACCGCCGCCGCCTTCACGGAGATGCGGACCTCGCCGGCTGAAGGCGCGCGAACAGTGCGGTCTGCGACCGCAATGACGTCATAGCCGCCCTTGCGCGTGTACGTGACCGCAGAGCTGATGAGAGGCTGCGCTGTCGGGTGGTCGGTCATCTGGCCTCTCCATTGATGGGTTCGATCGTTGCAGCGCCCAGGGCATCGAGCGCCGAGCGAATGTCATCTCCGAGCGACAGCGCTGCCGAAGCGATGTTCTCCTGCAGATGAGGCACGCTTGTGGTGCCTGGAATGAGCAGAATATTCCGCCGGTGTGCGAGCAGCCAAGCCAGCCCGAGCTGGGACGGAGTCACCGCGATTTCCGCTGCGATCTCGATGACCCTCGTGTGATCGGTGACTTTTGGCCAACCGGGAAAATAGGCGCCCCCGAGCGGGAAGAACGGCACCCATGCGATCCCATGCTCGATACACAGATTGAGCATGCCCTCATATTGGCGACTTAGTAGGCTGTAAGCGCTCTGGACGCACACGATGCCGGCGGGAATAGCGCGTCGGAGATTCTTCGGGTCGGCCGCGCTCAACCCGATCGCACCGATCTTGCCCTCGTCTCGCATGGCGATCATCACGGCAAGCTGATCGTCGAGGTCGACGATCTGATCGCCCTCGGCCACTAATCCAGGCGCGATATCGAGGCGGCGCAGATTGACGACGGGAAGCCGCTCAAGACCGAGGTTGCGGAGATTGTCCTCCACGCTGGCTCGAATCTGCTCGGGACGCTGGGCCGGCTTGATCGGACGTTTCGCGCCTGGATCAGGGTCGGCGCCGACCTTGGTCGCGACCACGATCCTTCGCCCGCCGGCAAGAACCCGGCGGATGACATCGTTGGCGAAGCCGTTTCCGTAGAATTGGGCCGTATCGATATGGTCGACACCCAGGTCGATCGCCCGCGCAAGCAAGGCGAGAGCATCTGCCGGCCGATCGGTCAGGCGCTCGAGCTGCATGGCGCCGAAGCCAACCCGGGCCACATCGTGCGCGCTCAAGGAAGAGATGTCGGCATCTATGGCGGATATTTCGGGATCGCGGGACATCGGCGCATCCCCAATGCTATGAGGGCCTATCGGAGGGTCCTCCGTTTGAAATTCTCTAACCGGAGGATACTCCGCCTGTCAACGCCGCCCCGACCACGCGCCGATGGAATCAAGAACCGCGAGCGGATCGTCGTCGAGGCGCGTGAGCTGTTTTCGGCGGAGGCTGCCAAGGTCTCCCTGGAAGCGATCGCGCGGGCAGCGGGGGTTGGGATCGGCACGCTGTATCGGCACTTTCCGTCAAAGGAGACGCTGGTCGAGGCGGTATACCGGTGCGAATTGGATGCACTCGACAGCGAGGCTGATAAGCTTCTGTCAGATCGTAAGCCTGCTAAGGCGATGCGCCAGTGGATGGACAGTTACGCGAGGTTTGTCGTCGCAAAGCACGCGATGCATGACGCACTCCGGATCGCGCTTGCGCCTCGCTCCAGCGAGGGATCCGAGATCCGGACGAGAATTACCGCGACGATCGCCAAATTCCTGGCTGCAGGGTCGCGAGATGGCAGCATGAGCGGCGATGTCCGACCCGATGACATCACTGTGATACTCGCAGGGTCGGTATTCGCTGCCGCCGCCTCGATCGATCACCGGCAGATCGGTCGTGTGTTCGACCTGTTGATGGCCGGTCTGCGGCCGCCTCCGCCGTGAGGAACGTGACTGGATGAAGGACATGACCGGACCGGCAACCGTCATCGTTCCGCATCCCGAGTCAGTTGGGGCGAAAACCACCAGGTCCGGTCGTTCGCCACCTGTTCTCGCCCGCGTATGTAAACGTCACTTTCGTGTGGTGACCCCAATAAAGCACGAACAAGGAAGACCGTCCGCCAAACGACCTCCAACTGATCGCGTCCATGCTGTCCGTGAACTTCCGGCCGCTGGAGTGGTCCCCTGACGCGAGACAGGTAAATTCGGACGGTTCCCCGGCGAGG
>CAXUHK010000018.1:0-19565 GCA_964250775.1 uncultured Acetobacteraceae bacterium
GCGTGCTCTTGCCGGCGCCGTTCTCGCCCAGCAGGGCGTGGATCTGGTTGCGCTCCACCGTGAGCGAGACCCCGTCGTTGGCCAGGCATCCGGGATACCGCTTGCTGATCCCGGTCATGGTCAGCAGCGGGCCGGGCGGCCGCGCCGTGGGCAGCGCGACGCCGCCCGGGATGACAACCGTCAGGTCAGCGTCCCGTCGATTCCCTGCACCAGCCACTGCATCCCGCTCAGCGCCCCGTCGTCCATGGTGGCGCCGGCCGCGACCTTCACGGCGCCGGACTGGTCGGTGAGCGGGCCGGTGAACACCTTGTTCCTGCCCGACGTGACATCCGCGACCGCCTGCCGGGCAAGGCCCGCGACGTCCTCGGGCATGTTCTCGAACGGCGACATGGCGAGCATCCCGGCGGCGAAACCGCCCCAGGTGTCGGTGCTCGTCCAGGTGCCGCCCAGGACGTCGCCGATGCGCTTGATGTAGTACGGCCCCCAGATGTCGGTGCTGGCGGTCAGCTCGGTCCCGGGCGCGAACTTGCGCATGTCGGTGGACTGGCCGAACCCCTTCACCCCGCGCCCGGCCGCCGCCTGCAGCGGCGCCGGCGAGTCGGTGTGCTGGGTGATGATGTCGCAGCCCTGGTCGATCAGCGCCTTGGCCGCGTCGCCCTCCTTCGGCGGGTCGTACCAGGAATTGATCATGACGAACTTGAGCCGCGCCTTCGGGTTGACCGAGCGCATCCCGAGCATGAAGGCGTTGAGTCCCTGCACCACCTCCGGCACCGGCACCGAGCCGACATAGCCGGCCAGCCCGGCGCGGCTGAGCTTGCCCGCGATCACGCCCTGCACGTAGCGCGCCTGGTAGAAGCGGATGTTGTACGTGGCGAGGTTGGGCGCCCGCTTGTATCCGGTGGCGTGCTCGAAGAACACCGTCGGGTGCCGCTTGGCGGCGCGCACCGCGTAGTTCATGTAGCCGAACGACGTCGCGAAGATCAGCCTGTGGCCGGAGCTGGCAAGGTCGTTCAGCACCTTCTCCGAATCCGGGCCTTCGGGCACGCTCTCGACGAAGGTGGTCTTGATCCTGTCGCCGTAATGCTCGGCCGCCGCCTTGCGCGCGATGTCGTTCTGGTAGGTCCAGCCGAAATCGCCGACCGGGCCAAGGTAGATGAAGCCGACCTTGAGCGGCGCCGCGGCCGCCGCCCGCCGGATGATCGCCGGGGCCGCGGACAGGGCCGCGCCGGAGGCAACCAGTCGCGTGAATTGGCGACGAAGCATCGGGGGATCTCCTGGTGCGATCAAGCCGGCGGACAGTCTGGCATGACTTTCCGCGTGGACGTGATACTCATTTGCGCCATGCCGTTCGGAAACATGCGCGTCGGAGCAGCGGGTGCCGAAATGTTAAGCAGCGGACCAGCTCGTAGCCAGGATGATGCCCGATTCCTGATCGCGGGCGCGTCGCTGGCGGATGTCGGCCTGCTCCGCGCCGCGTTCGCGGTGGCGCGGCGGTCGCGCGCGTCCGGCCGCCATCCGTTCGGCGCCGTCCTCGCCGGACCCGGCGGCGAGGTGCTGCTGGAACAGGGCAACGGCTTCGACCCCGGCGTGCGCTAGGTGATGGCGCACGCCGAGCGGCTGCTGGCCTCGGCGGCCTCTGTTCGATTCGGGCCGGCGTTGCTGCGCTCCTGCACCCTGTACAGCTCGGCGGAGCCGTGCGCCATGTGCGCCGGCGCGATCTACTGGGCCGGCATCGGGCGCCTGGTCTACGGGCAGTCCGAACGCGGCCTGTTGCGGCAGACCGGGGCGCATGACGAGAACCCGACCCTGGACCTGCCATGCCGTACGGTGTTCGCGGCCGGGCAGCGGCGCGTCGAGGTGGTAGGGCCGCTGCTGGAGGCCGAGGCGGCGGCGCTCCAGGCCGGCTTCTGGTAGCGCCCGGCATCATGGCCCGCCACAGCTTCTTCTGCGTCGACGCCCACACCTGCGGCAACCCGGTGCGGGTGGTCGCCGGCGGCGGTCCCGTGCTGGCGCACGTTCCCATGGCCGAGCGGCGCCAGACCTTCCTGCGCGAGCACGACTGGGTGCGCCGGGCGCTGATGTTCGAGCCGCGCGGGCACGACGTCATGTCCGGCGCGATCCTCTATCCGCCATGGCGCGAGGACTGCGACATCGGCGTGCTGTTCATCGAGGTCAGCGGCTGCCTGCCGATGTGCGGCCACGGCACCATCGGCACCGTCACCGCCGCCATCGAGGAGGGCCTGGTGGTGCCGCGCGAGACGGGGCGGCTCGCGATCGAGACGCCGGCCGGCCGGGTCGCGGTCGAGTACGCCGGCAGCGGCCACAAGGTCGATCAGGTCCGGTTGTTCAACGTCGCGAGCTACCTGCACGCCGCCGACGTCACGCTCGAAATTCCCGGTATTGGCACGCTCACGATCGATGTCGCGTATGGCGGCAACTACTACGCCATCGTCGAGCCGCAGCCGAACTGGCCCGGCCTCGACGCCATGGCGGCCGGCGAGATCGTCCGGCTCAGCCCGCTGGTGCGCCGGGCGGCGCAGGCCAAGCTGGTGAAGGCGGGGCTGGCGCCGACGCATCCCGAGGACGAGCGGATCGGCGGCGTCAGCCACGTCATGTGGTGCGACCGCCCGCGCGACCCGCGAGCGCACGCCCGCAACGCCGTGTTCTACGGCGACAAGGCGCTCGACCGCTCGCCGTGCGGCACCGGCTCGTCGGCCCGCATGGCGCAGCTCGTGGCCCGGGACCGGCTGGCGGTGGGGCAGGCGTTCATCCACGAGAGCATCATCGGCACGACGTTCGATTGCAGGGTCGAAGCCGCGAGCCGCGTCGGCCGCCACGCGGCGATCCTGCCCAGCGTCGCGGGCTGGGCGCACGTGATCGGCCACAACACGATCTTCGTCGACGACCGCGACCCGTTGGCGCACGGCTTCCAGGTGAGATAGCCGGCAGGCCCGGTCTCACCCGCGCTGCAACGACAATCGGAGGGATGGCCGCATGGAGACTGTCGGACAACTGCCGCTTCGCACCGTCGCGTCGTTCGACGGCGGGACGATCGCCTACCGCGATTTCGGCGGTGCCGGGCCGGCCCTGCTGCTGCTGCCCGGCTGGGCGTGCGTCCAGACGATGTGGGACCGGGCGATCCCGTTCCTGACGGATCGATGGCGCGTGGTGTCGCTGGACTTCCCCGGTTTCGGCGCCTCGACCGCCGGCGTGCGCAGTTGGACGATGGCGGAGTTCGCGCGCGACGCCAGGGCAGTGATCGAGCACCTGGAGCTTGACGGCGTCACACTCGTCGGGCACTCGATGGGCGGCGCGGTCGCGCTGGAGGCGGCCAGCCTTTGCCGCGACCGGGTCGTTGCCGTGATCGGCTGCGACACCTTCACCTACTTGGAACTCTATGGCCGCGTGGACGAGGCGATCATCGGGTCGGCGCTCGCGGCCTACCGAAGCGACTACGCGACGACGGTGCGGGGGCTGATCGCCCTCTACCTGCGGCAGGCCGGCGATCCGGCGCTTGCCGTCCAGGTGGCGGACATCATGGCCAGCGCGCGGCCCGAGCACGCGATTCCCGCCATCGAGCAGCTCCTCCGATGGGACCTCGACGACGCTCTAAGCCGATGCCCCGTGCCGATCTGCACCATCAACGCCCGGCCGTTCCTGAAGGCCGAGGTGGCAACGCAGTACCAGGACCGCTTCGCCATCGAGACGATCGACGATGTCGGCCACTTCCTGATGATGGAAGAACCGCAAGCCTTCGCGGCGGCGGTCACGCGGATCGCCGGCCGGTCGCAGCGTCCCGACTGAACGTTGCAGATGCCGCGGTTCTTCACCCTGCTGGAATGAGATGGGCCAATGCAGCTCCTGTTAGCGAATGCCCGCATCGTCGACGCCACGCTGCCCGGGCCGCGCCAGGGCAACGTCCTGGTCGAGGACGGCCTGATCCGTGACCTGGAGGCCGATGCCAAGCCCGCCGAAGGCCGCCGCGTCATCGACTTGCGCGGCCGCACGCTGATGCCCGGCCTGATCGACTGCCACGTCCACGTCGTGGCCAGCATGATGAACTTGTCCGCCAACGCCCAGTTGCCCGACACGACCGCCATCCTGCGCAGCCTGCCGATCATGCGCGCCATGTTGGGGCGCGGCTTCACCACGGTGCGCGACGTCGGCGGCGCTCCCCATGCCCTGGCGGAGGCGGTGGAGCAGGGATTGGCCGAGGGACCGCGGCTGATCGTCTGCGGAAAGGCGCTGTCCAAGACCGGCGGCCACACCGATTTCCGGCCGCGCCACGACACGCACGATCCATACCGTTGGGGCGGCAATTTCGGCGCCCTCGGCCGGGTCGCCGACGGCGTCGACGAGGTCCGCCGCGCCGCCCGGCAGGAGCTGCGCCAGGGGGCGCGCTTCATCAAGATTATGGCCAATGGCGGGGTCGGCAGCCCGACCGACCCGGTGGCCTGGGTCGGCTACTCGGTCGACGAGATGACGGCGGTGGTCGAGGAGGCGGCCGACGCGCAGACCTACGTTTCGGCGCACCTCTACACCGCGCCGGCGATCAAGCGGGCGGTTGCCTGCGGCGTGCGCTCGCTGGAACACTGCAACGTCATCGACGCCGAGGCGGCCGGCCTCGCGGCGGCGGCCGGCGCGGTCGCGGTTCCCACCTTGGTGATCTACGAGGCGCTGGCGCAAGACGGCCCGCGCCTCGGCCTGCCGCCGGAGAGCATCGCCAAGATCGCCGATGTGCGGACCTCCGGCATGGACAGCCTGCGCCTGTTGCGAGCGGCCGGGGTCGAAATGGCCTACGGGACCGACCTGCTGGGCGAGTCGCACGCGCGGCAGTGCGAGGAGTTCGCGATCCGCGCCCGCGTGCTGCCATCGCGTGAAATCCTGGCAAGCGCCACCACCGTCGCGGCCAAGCTGATCGGCATGGAGGGCAAGCTCGGCGTGGTCAGCGAAGGCGCCCTCGCCGACCTCGTGGTGGTCGAGGGCAACCCCCTGGAGGAAGTGGCCCTGCTGGCCAATCCTGGGCGAAACCTGAAGCTGGTGGTGCAGGGGGGCAAGGTTCGCCACGAGCGCCTCGACGCTTGACGAGCGCCACCTTGGCCTTCAAGCCAGCTCGCCTCCGGCTAAGGCGTTGGCGGTGAAGCTGTCGGTGATGAGGACGTCGATCAGGCCGCTGCGCATCGCGCCGCGCAGCGCACGCAGCTTGCGCCGGCCTCCCGCCACCGCGACCACGCGGCGCACTTGGCGCAGTTGCTCCAGCATGATGCCAATCACCCGCGCATCGAACGGCGACTCGATGGGCCGGCCGTCCTCGTCGAAGAAGTGCAGGCAGATGTCGCCGGCGGCCCCGAGGGCGGCCAGCTCGGCCAGCTCGGCCGCGGTGAACACGTTGCCGCTGTCGGCCAGCAGCTTCGACGGCTCGACCGCGCCCACGCCCACCAGAGCCATGGTGATGCGGGCGAACTGATCGAGCGTCTGGCGCACGAACGGATCGGCCAGCAGCGCCTCCCGCGCCGCGGCCGATCCCGCCACCCCCTGCGTCGGCAGCAGCCGGGCGGTCGCGTGCGTCAGGCGGGCGAGGCGGCCGGTCAGCGTGGTCGCGTGCGCCTGCACCGCCGGGTTGCCCATGCCGCCCAGGATCTGCACCACGCTGTCGGCCGCCACGCGCCGCAGCGGCCGGATGCCGTCGACCATGCGCAGCAGCGATTCGCTCCAGGACGAGATGCCGATGACCTCGCCCGGCTGCAGCGTGGTCTCGACGTAGTGCGCCGCCGCCTCGCCGATGCGGGCGAGGATCTGCTCCTCGCGGTCCTCCGCGCAGTCGGCGACGATCGCCTCGCCGATGCCGTAGCGCCGGCACAGCTCCTCCTCCAACTCGGGGAAGGTGCCGCGCGGCGCCACCACGCTGATCTGCACGACATGGTCGTCGCGGGCGCGCTGGATCAGCCGCGAGACGCTCGCTTGCGAGATGTGCAGCCGGGCGGCGATGTCTGACTGGCGGGCCTGGTCGATGTAGTACATCCGGGCGACGCGGGCGACCAGGCGCAGCTCGTCAGCCTGCGCCACGGAGCGCTACCAGCAGACGAAACCGCCATCGACGACGAGGTCGTGCCCGGTCACGAACGAGGCGGCGTCGCTGCACAGGAACACCGCCGGCCCCACCATCTCGTCGACGCCGGCCATGCGGCCCATCGGCGTGTCGCGCTCGAACACCGCGCGCGCCTCGGCCACCTCGGGGCGCAGGTTCATCGGCGTCAGCGTGTAGCCGGGGCTGATGACGTTGACCCGCAGGCCGCGCCCGCTCCACTCCATCGCCAGGCTGCGCGACAGGTGGATCACCCCGGCCTTGGAGGCGTTGTAGTGCGCCTGCAGCAAGCCCCGGTTGACGATGCTGCCCGACATCGAGGCGATGTTGACGATGGCGCCGCGCCGGCGCGGCAGCATGGCCCGCGCCTCGGCCTGGCAGGACAGGAACACCCCGGTCAGGTTGACGTCGATCATGCGCTGCCACTGCGCCTGCTCCATGTCCTCGGCGGCGGTGGCGTTGGCGATGCCGGCGCAGTTCACCGCGACGGCGAGCGGACCCAGCCCCGCCTCGGTCGCCGCCACCGCGCGCGCGAGGTCGGCCGCGTCGGTCACGTCGCCGGCCAGCGCCAGCGCCTTGCGCCCGAGTGCCGCGATGCGCTCGGTCGTCTCGCCCAAGGCGTCGGCCGCGCGGTCGAGGCAGGCGACATCCGCGCCGGCCTCGGCCAACCCCACCGCGATGCGCTGGCCGATGCCGCTGGCGGCACCAGTGACCAAGGCGACGCGCGCCCTCAGGCTGAACAGGTCCATGCGCCTTCTCCCTATGCCGTCGCCAGTTGCATCACGCTGACGCCGGTGGCGGCGTCCGCGTCCAGGATGCCCATCTGCCGGCCGCGGCTCAGCACCAGCACGCGATGCGACAGCCCCAGCACTTCCTCCAAATCCGAGCTGACGATCAGCACCGCCATGCCGGCGCGCGCCAACTCGGCGATCAGCGCGTAGATCGCGGCGCGGGCGCCCATGTCGATGCCGCGGGTCGGCTCGTCAAGGATGAACACCTTCGGCTCGCGCGCCAGCCAGCGGGCGATGACCAGCTTCTGCTGGTTGCCGCCGGAGAGGTAGCGCGCCTGCTGCCCGGCGCGCCCCTTGACGCCCAGGCGCGCGATCAGCCGCTCGGCGAAGCCGCGCACCCGCCCGGGCGAGACCCAGCCGGACGGCGCCAGGCGGTCCATGTTGCCCAGCGCGAGGTTGGCGGCCAGCGTGTGTCCCAGGATGACGCCCTGCGCCTTGCGGTCCTCCGGCACCAGCACGATGCCGGCCCGGATCGCCGCCGCCGGGTCGCCCAGCGGAACCGGCGTGCCGTCGACCGCGACCGTGCCGGCGGCCAGGGGATCGGCGCCCAGGATGCCGCGCACCAGCTCGGTGCGCCCGGCGCCCACGATGCCGGCGACGCCGAGGATTTCGCCGGCATGGACGGAAAAGCCGATGTCGCGGAACGCTCCCGTGGCCGAACCCAATCGTTCGACGCGCAGCACCTCGCGCGCCGTGGGTGCGGCGAGGGCAGGGAAGATGCGCTCGATGTTGCGCCCCACCATGTCGCGCAGCAGGGTGCCGACCGGCACCTGCGCGGTCTCGTGGCGGGCGACCAGGTGGCCGTCGCGCAGCACCAGCACGCGGTCGGCGATGCGGGCGATCTCGTCGAGGCGGTGGCTGATGTAGACGAACGACACGCCCTCCCGCCGCAGCCGCTCGACCTGCGCGAACAGGCGCTCGGTCTCGGCGCCGCCGAGCGCCGCGGTCGGCTCGTCCAGGATCAGCAGCCGGGCGTTCAGCGTCAGCGCCTTGGCGATCTCGACCTGCTGCTGCGCCGCCACCCGCAGCGTGCGCACCAGCCGCGTGGGCGGCACGTCCAGCCCCAACCGCCGCAGTTGTTCCTGCGCCCGGCGGTGCATCAGCGCGCGGTCGACCCGCTGGCCGCGCATCGGCAGCCGGCCCACGAACACGTTCTCGGCGATCGACAGCTCCGGCAGCAGCCGCATCTCCTGGTGGATCAGGCCGATGCCCGCCTCCAACGCGGCGCCGGGAGCGGCCGGCGCGTACGGCCGGCCCTCCCACGCCATGCGCCCGGCATCGGGCTGGATCAGCCCGGCGACGATCGCCGAGAGCGTCGACTTGCCGGCGCCGTTCTCGCCCAGCAGCGCCACCACCTCGCCCTCGCCGACCTCGAAGTCGATCCCGTGCAGCACCGGCGTGCCGCTGAACGACTTCGCGATACCGGCGACGGAGAGCCGCGAGCTCACGGATGCTGCGCGATGAACGGCGCCACGTTCTCCTTCGTGGTCAACTCGGCGGGCTGCAACTGCAACTTCGGCACTTCCTTGCCGGAAGCGAGTTGCAGCGCCGAGTCCAGGGCCAGGCGGCCCATGAACTGCGTCTTCTGCGTCATGGTCGCGGCCAGCGTGCCGTTCTGCACCGCGAGCAGCCCGGCGGTGTCGCCGTCGAAGCCCACCACCACGACCGGGTGGCCGAGGTTGGCGACCTTCACCGCCTGCACCGCCCCCAGCGCCAGGGCGTCGGCGCGGCCGAAGAACACGCTGATGTCGGGGTTCCTCTGCAGCATGTCCTGGGCGATGGCGAAGCCCTCGTCCTGGTGCCACGCCTTGCTGGCCTGCTTGGCCACCACCTTGAGGCCGGGGCAGTTGGCCAGGGCGGCGTTGAAGCCGCGGTCGCGGTCCATCTCCGGCGTGGTGCCGATCTGGCCCTGGATCACCGCGACCTGGCCCTTGCCGCCGGTGATCTTGCACACGTAGTCGCCCAGCGCGTGCGCCGCCGCCACGCTGTCGGTGGCGATGAAGGTGTCGGCCGGCGCGTCGGCGGCGTTGCGGTCGACCGCGACGACCGGGATGTGGGCGGCTTCGGCCGCGCGCACCGGCACCCCGGCGGCGGTCGCGCCGGCGGGGATGTAGATCAGCGCCTTGACGCCTTTGGTGATGAGGTCCTGGATCTGGCTTACCTGCGTGGCGCTGTCGCCGTGCGCGTCCTCGGTGCTGACCGAGGCGCCCTTGGCGGGTGCCTCCGCCTCGACCGCCTGCTTGATCTGGTTGAAGAAGTTGGCCTGCAGGTTCGCGACCGCGAGGCCGACGCCGGTATCGGCCCAAGCCGGGACGGCCAGTGCTAACAGCGAGGCGGTCGCCAGGGCGGTGGTTTTGCGCATTCGTTTTCTCCCTTGGGGTTTGTTCTGATTGCTGGCTTATCGTCGCCGCAGCGTGTCGAACGTGACCGCCACGGCGATCACCGCGCCCACCACGATCTGCTGCACGAAGGGCGAGATGCCGACGAGGTTGAGGCCGTTGTGCAGCACGCCGATGATGAGCACGCCGATCACCGTGCCGCCGATGCCGCCGACGCCGCCGCTCAGGCTGGCCCCGCCCACCACGACGGCGGCGATGGCGTCCAGCTCGTAGCCGAGGCCGTCGCTGGGCTGCGCCGAGTCCAGCCGGGCGGCGAGCGCCACGCCGGCGATGCCGGACAGCAGCCCGGCGGCGACGTAGACCCACACCGTCAGCGATTGCACCTGGATGCCGGCCAGCCGCGCCACCTCGGCGCTGCCGCCGATCGCGTACAGGCCGCGCCCGCCGGAGCGGAAGCGCAGGAACACGAAGCCGGCCAGCGCCAGCGCCAGGAACAGCGCCACCGTGACCGACAGGAACCCGGCGTGGCGCACCGTGGCGAGCGAGGTGAACCAGTCCGGGAAGCCCACCACCTGCTCGCCGTTGGTGGTGATGTTGGCGACGCCGCGCGCCTCCGACATCATGGTCAGCGTGGCGATGAACGCCGGCAGCCGGGCGCGCGTCACCAGCAGGCCGTTGACCAGCCCAGCCAGCCCTGCCGCCGCCAACCCGAGCGCCGCGCACAGCGCGAACGGCAGCCCGGAATCGCGGAACGTCCAGCCCATCGTCATGGTGCACAGCGCCAGCACCGCGCCGACCGAGAGGTCGATGCCGCCGATCACGATCACCGCCGTCATGCCGACCGACAGGATGCCGATCACCGTCACCTGGTCGATGACGTTGAGCGCGTTGCGCAGCGACAGGAACACCGGGCTGGAGAGCGAGAACGCCACGCACAGCAGCGCCAGCCCGATCAGCGGCCCCTGCGCCGTCGCCAGCCAGCGCAGCGCCCGCACCGGCGCCGCCACCGGAGCCGCCGCGACATCGCCGGCCGGCACGTCGCTCACGAGCGCGCCCGCGCCACGGCCGTGGCCCATTGCGCCCGCGCGGCCGCACGGGCGGCCATGTCGACGCTCGGCTCGAATGCGTTGCGCGGGCGCGCCAGCCCGGCCCGCCCGTGCGACGACCAGCGGCCGGCGCCCAGCCCGGCCCGGTGCGCCCCGCCCAGCGCCGAGAGTTCGGCGTCCCGCGCGCGGATCACCGGGACGCCGAGCGCGTCCGCCTGCATCCGCATCAGCGCGTCGCTGCGGCTCGGGCCGCCATCGGCGAACAGCGCCGTGACGTCGGCGCCGCGCCGCATCGCGTCGAGCACGTCGGCGACCTGCTGCACGATCGCCTGCAGCGCCGCATGGGCCAGGTCGGCCAGGCTGGTGTCGAGCCGCAGCCCGGCGATCAGCCCCACCGCGTTGCGGTCCCACCACGGCGCGCCCAGGCCGGTGAACCCCGGCACTAGGGCGACGCCGCGGCTGTCCGAGCGGGCGCCCAGTTCGGCCAGCGCGTCGGGCGTCTGGCCGAACAGCTCGCCCAGCCAGCGCAGCGTCGAGCCGGAAGCGCGGATGTTGCCCTCGGCGGCGAATTGCGCCCGCTCGCCCAACTGCCAGGCGATCGTCAGGCACAGCCCCGGATCGAGGTCGCCCGGTCGCGCCAGCAGGCCCATCACCGAGGAGCCGGTGCCGTAGGTCGCCTTGACCTGCCCCGGCGCGCGGGCGCCGTGGGCGAACAGCGCCGCGTGGCTGTCGCCCATCACCGCGCGCACCGGCACGCCGTCCGGCAGCGGCGCCAGGCCGCGCGCCGCCGGGAACGGGCCGTCCGAGGCGACCACGCGCGGCAGGGCGGCGCGCGGCACGTCGAACAGCGCCAGCAGCCCGTCGTCCCATGCGGCGTCGATGACGTTCAGCAACTGCGTCCGTGAGGCGTTGCCGGCCTCGATCAGGTGCTCGCCCCCGAGCCGGCTCAGCAGCCAGGAATCGACGGTGCCGAGGCACAGTTCGCCGGCCCGCGCCCGCGCGCGGCCGGGATCGTGCGCGTCGAGCAGCCAGCGCGCCTTGGCGGCGGAGAACATCGGGTCGAGCGGCAGGCCGCTGCGCTCCCGGACCATCGGCTCGCACCCCTGCGAACGCATCCCGTCGCACATGCCCGCCGTGCGGCTGTCCTGCCAGCTCAGCAACGGCGCCAGCGGCGCGCCGCTGCTGCGCTCCCACAGCGCCATGGATTCGCGTTGCGTGGACAGCCCCACCGCCGCCACGCGCCCGGCATCGTGGCCGTCGAGGCAGCGCACGACCGCCGCCCGCACGCTGGCCCAGATTTCCTCGGCATCCTGCTCGACCCAGCCCGGCCGCGGATGCGCCTCGCCCAACGCCGCGGCGCCGCGCCCGACGATGGCGCCGGCCGCGTCCACCAACGCGCATTTCGTGGCGCTGGTGCCCTGGTCGATGGCGAGGACCAGCGGTCCGGGCATCAGCCCGTCAGCTCCAGCGCCGCGCGCGCGATGCCCTCGGCGTTGAGGCCGAAATGGTCGAGCAGGAAGGCGGCGCTGCCGGTCGGCGCGAAGCCGGGGACGCCCAGGATGCGCATCGGCACCGGGCGGTGGCGCACCACCAGCTCGGCCACCGCCGAGCCGAGGCCGCCGCGCGCCAGCGCCTCCTCGACGGTGACGATGCGCCCGGTCTCCGAGGCGGCGCGCAGCACCGCCGCGTCGTCGAGCGGCGAGATGGTGGCGACGTTCAGCACCCGCGCCGCGACGCCCCGCGAGGCCAACGCCTGCGCCGCGTCCAGCGCCCGCGACACCATGGTGCCGCAGGCCAGGATCGCCACGTCGCCGCCGTCGCGTAGCGTGAGCGCGCGGCCGGGCTCGAACGGCATGTCGTCGGGCGTGGTGGCGCGGACCTTGAAGCGGTTGACGCGCATGAACACCGGCCCGTCCGTCCCCGCCGCCCAGCGCACCGCCTGGCGGGTCTGCAGCGGGTCGGCGGGGACGATCACGGTCATGTCCACCAAAGCGCGCATCCAGGCGATGTCCTCGATGGAATGGTGCGTCGGCCCCAGCTCGCCGTACGACACGCCGGGGCTTTGCCCGCACAGCACGACGTGGTGGCGGCTGTAGGCGATGTCGGCCTTGATCTGCTCCATCGCCCGCGCGGTCAGGAACGGCGAGGCGGCGGAGACGAACGGCACCATGCCGCCATTCGCCAGGCCGGCGGCCACGCCCACCATGTCCTGCTCGGCGATGCCCACGTTGACGAGGCGGTCGGGAAATTCCCGCTGGAACGGCCCGAGGTTGCTCGACCCCACGGAATCGTTGCACACCACGACGATCCGTGCATCCTCCCGCGCCAGCGCCATCAGCTCGTCGCAGAACGCCGGCCGGCAGTCGAACGTCTCGGCGGTCACGACTGGTCCAACTCGGCCAGCACCTGCGCGATCTGCTCGGGCGAGGGTACTTTGTGGTGCCACTCGACGCGATCCTGCATGAACGACGCGCCGCGCCCCTTTTGCGTGCGCGCGATGACGCAGAGCGGACGCTTGCCAGCGGGGGCTGCGAGGGTGGTGTAGAGCTGCCCGAAATCGTGGCCATCGATCTCCGCCACGTCCCAGCCGAAGCTGCGCCACTTGTCGGCGAGCGGCTCCAGCCGGTTGGTCTCCTCGGTGCCGGCGCCCTGCTGCAGCCGGTTGCGGTCGACGATCGCCGTGAGGTTGGACAGGCCGCGATGGCCAGCCGTCATCGCCGCCTCCCAGTTGCTGCCCTCCTGCAGTTCGCCGTCGCCCAGCACCACGAAGCTGCGCCAGTCGGCGCCGGACAGCCGCGCCGCGATGGCGCAGCCGACGCCGATCGGCAGCCCGTGCCCGAGCGGCCCGGTGTTGGCCTCGACGCCGGGGACCTTGCGGCTCGGATGGCCGCCCAGCCGCGTCAGCGGGGCCATGAAGCTGGCCAGCTCGTCGCGCGGGATGAAGCCGCGCTGCGCCAGCACGGCGTAGAGCGCCGCCGAGCAGTGGCCCTTGCTGAGGATGAAGCGGTCGCGCCCCGGCCAGGAGGGCTGCGCCGGATCGAGCCGCATGATGGCGAAGAACAGCGTGGCCAGGATGTCCGTGACCGAGAAGTCGCCGCCGACATGGCCGAGCTTGGCGCGGCCGATCATGTCGAGGATCGCCACCCGGACGTCGCGCGCGATGCGCCGCAACAACACCGCGCGCTCCCGGCCATCGGCTGCATGGACCGCCGCCACCAGGCCGGAGGCGTCGATGGACCGCTCGCAACTCTCGGTAATGGCCGTTGCCCACCAGCTCTGAATTATTATTCAGTCATGAATTGTGATACAGAGTGGGGTTGGCCAGCAATGCCTGTCAAGCCGGAAAGCGAGGCGCGCGGGCATCCGAGCCTCGCGACATCCGGATGAAACGGCCTCGCGCCTCGTCCGCCGCGACGCCGAACATCCGCTCGGCGCCGTAATCCTCGACCCCGAACGACGCCGCGACCGCGCCGGCGCGCGCGGCTGCCTCCAGGTCGCGCCTGTCTTGCAGGAAGCTGGCGAGGAAGCCGCCGCAAAAGCAGTCGCCCGCCCCGGTCGTGTCCAGCACGGAGGCTGGGAACGCCGGCATGTGCGTTTCGCCGTCGCTGCCCTTGTCGTAGACGATGCAGCCCTGGTCGCCGAGCTTCAGCGCCACGATGCCCGGTCCCCAGCTCGCGAACGTCCTGGCCGCCGCCGGCCAGTCCTCGTGGCCGAGCAACCGCCGCACCTCCTCGGCGCTCGGCATGAAGATGTCGGCCTGCGCGATCAGGCGCCGCAGCGCCGCCTGGTTGCCGGCGATGTAGTCCTCCTGCGGGTCGAGCGCCACGATGGCGCCGGTGGCGCTCCTGAGGTGCCGGACGAGCGCCTCCTGCGCCGCGAGCGTCATGGCGAGGACCATGAACGCCTCGGCGTCGCGGAAGCCGGCGGGAATGTCCTCGGGACGCGGCGACAGCGCGTGGAAATCGTCCTCGGTCGAGAACAGCGTCCAGCTCCGGCCGCCGTCCGCCGCGTAGGCGACGCGGTTGCGCAGCGTGGCGGACGCGCACGGCCGCAGTCCGGCGAGCGACAGGCCGCGGGCCTCGATGCGGGCCAAGGTCGCGGCCGGGAAATCGGCCCCGATCGGGGCGACCATCTCGGCCGAACCCTCCCACAGCCTTGCCGCGAGCGTGGCGTAGAGCGCGTCGCCGCCGACGCAGCCCAGCCGCTGTCGACCGTCGGGCAGCGCCAGGTCGTCGATCGTAAGGTTGCCCAGGCAAACCAGACGCGGCGGCGCCATTCAGGACGAGTCCGCCTCGGCGGCCGCGAACTTGGCCATGGCCAGGTGGAAGGCGAACAGTTGCACCGGCACGGCGTAGACCAGCGCCGAGAATTCCTCCGGCACGGCGGGCAGGCGCAGCACCGTGTCGGAGTACGCATCGAGCGCCGCCTCGGCCCCGGTCACGACGCCGATGACGGTGCCGCCCCAGCGCTTGCCCTCGAACGCGGTGTCGCGGGCGCGCGGCACCGACGGCCCGCTCGGGGCGATGATGAACAGCGGGTCGCCCGCCTTCTGCGAGTTGTAGTGGTGGAACTCTTCGAGCGGGATGGCGATGGCGTGGTCCGGCGAGCACTCCCTGGTCTTGGCGGCGCCGAACAGCGCGCAGGCGTAGGACGGGCCGCCGCCGGCGAACAGGTAGATGCCGCGCGACGCCTCGCGTCGGGCCAGCGCTGCCACCGTCGCCTCCTGGGCGGCGATGACGCCGGCGACCTGCTCCGGCACCGCGTCGAGCGCCGCCTGCCAGGCCGCGACGCGCTGCGGCTCGCGTCCCAGCGCCGCCGCGAGGTCGAGGGCGAACTGCAGCAGCAGCGCCAACGCCGCCGTGCTGGCCTGCGTCGGCCAGCCTTTGCGTTCCGCGCGCACCAGCAGGCCATGGTCGGATTGGGCCAGCAACGCCGAACCGGGCGTGTTGCTCAGCGCCAGCGTCGTGGCGCCCAGCGCGCGGGCCACCAGCGCCGCCTCCACCGTCCGGGTGGTGGCGCCGCTCGACGACAGGGTGATTACCAGCGTGCGCGGCCGGACCGTGCCGCTGGTGTAATAGGCGAAGTCGAGCGCCTGGACCGGCTCGCACGGCAGCCCGAGGGCGCGCTCCAACAACAGCCGCGCCGCGACCATCACCGCGAGGCTGTCGCCGCATCCGGTCATGACGACGCGGTCGAGGCCGGCCTCGGCCAGCGCCCGCGCGACCGTCCTGGTGTTGCCGCGTTCGGCGGCCAGCGTCTCGCGGATGGCGTCCGGTTGCCCGAGGATCTCGGTCCGGGTCAGCTCGACCCGCCGGCGTCGCTTGCCGTCGAGCGGATCGTCGGTCGGCAGAGCGTCCATCAGGCGGGCCTCGCGCTCGAACAGCTCGGCCAGCAGCGCGCGCGCTTCGGCATCGAGCGGGGAGTGGGCGGCGAGGAGCGGGATCGGTGTGGGTTGCGTCATCGCGCCGAGGCTGGCGACCGCGCGGCGCGGTGACAAGGAGTTTCTTCGCCGCCGGCGGCACGACAACCCGGCAGACGGCCACGGCGGAATTGCCATTGCGCCTGCGGCGAAAGCGCGCCAGCGTCCGCGCCCGAAATAGGGCAGGGAAGCCAGCATGATGTCAGCACCGGTCGGTCGTCGCCATCTGGGTCAAGCGGCGCTGGCGCTGGCCGCGTTGTCCGGCCTGGCGCGGGCCGGCCGCGCCGCCGACGCCAAGCCGGTGGTGATCGCGTCCGAGGAGGACGTCTCGACGCTGGATCCGCACCTGATCCGCAACAACCACCCGATCGGCTCGGTGGTGTGGTCGGTGTTCGACAGCCTGGTCCGCCGCAACGCCGACGGCGCGCACGAGCCGCGGCTGGCGTTGAGCTGGGAACAGCCCGAGGCGCTGCGCTGGCGGTTCAAGCTGCGGCCCGGCGTCAAGTTCCACAACGGCGAGGCGTTCGACGCCGAGGCCGTGGTGTTCAACTTCAACCGGATGAACGTCTCGCCGTACAACGCCGAGAGCCAGCTCTGGCCGGGCGTCAACCTCGCCCGCGTGGTCGCGGTCGATCCGATGACCGTGGAGCTGGTGACGTCGCAGCCCACCATCAACATGTTGTACTGGCTTGAGGAAGCCTTCGTCGGCGCGCCGAAATACCTCAAGGACACGGCGCCGGATGTGGTCTCCGCCAACCCGGTCGGCTCGGGGCCGTACAGGTTCGTGTCCTGGAAGCAGGGCGACCGCGTGGTGCTGACCGCCAACCGGGACTACTGGGCCGGCGCGCCGCCGATCAGGGACGTGGTGTTCCGCGACATCCCGGAGCTCTCGTCGCGCGTCAACGAATTGAAGGCGGGCAGCGTCGACGTCGCGGTCGGGCTCACGCCGGACGCCATCGCCGGCGCCAAATCGGCCAACTCGCGCGTCGCCGCGGTGAACGGCGTGCGCAAGATGCACATGGGCATCTCGTTCACCGGCATAGCGCCGCTCAAGGACAAGCGGGTGCGCCAGGCGCTCAACCACGCCGTCGACGTGCAAACCATGATCGACACGCTGCAGGGCGGCATGACCAAGCGCCTGGCCTCGCTGGTCAATCCGCCGAACAACGACCCGTCGCTGAAGCCGTTCGCCTACGATCCCGACCGCGCCCGCGCCCTGCTCAAGGAGGCCGGCCACGAGGGCTTCGCGCTGCAGGTGGCGTACGGCCGCTACCCCGGCGCGCAGGAGGTGTCGGAGGCGGTAGCGTCGTACCTGGAGGCTGTCGGCCTGACGCCCAAGCTCGAAGCCTACGAGACCGGGCGATTCGAGGAGATGCTGAAGCAGAAGGCGTTCACCGGCATCTACTACTACGGCTGGGCGTCGCTGATAAACCCGTCGGTCGAGCTGGTGATCCTGACCAGCGACGCCGTGGACAACTCCAACGGCTACGACAACCCCGAATACGACAGGCTGGTGAAGCAAGCCGCGGTGACGCTCGACGAGGCCAAGCGCAAGCCGATCCTGCGCGCGGCCGAGGACTTCATCTGGGACGAATGCCCCTGGGTCTACCTTTGGTACTTGCCGGCGATCTACGGCGTGAGCGGCCGGCTGGACTACCAGGTGCGCCCCGACGATTACGTCGAGATATACCGGGCGAAGCTCGCCGGCTGAGCCGGCATTTCCGGCTTCCTGTCGCGGCGGCTGCTGTCCGCGCTGCTGGTCCTGCTGGGGGTCAGCCTGGCCACCTTCCTGGTGGCGCAGAGCACCGGCGACCCGGTGACGCTGCTGGTGCCCGCCAACGCGACCGAGGCGGCGCGGGCCGAGCTGCGCACCCATCTCGGCCTCGACCGCGCGCTGCCGGTGCAGTACGCGCTGTTCCTGTTCCATGCCGTGCAAGGCGATTTCGGCACCTCGTTCGTCTATCGGCAGCCTGTGCTCGGCCTGGTGGCGAACCGGCTCGGCGCCACGTTCGAGCTGGCGCTGGCGGCGTTCGCGATCGCCCTCGTGCTCGGCATGGGCCTCGGCATGGCGGCGGCGCTGTGGCGGCGCGGCGTGGTCGACCTCGCGGTGACGGGCTTCACCATGATCGGCCTGGCGGTGCCGCCGTTCTGGCTCGGGCTGATGCTGATCGTGGTGTTCGCGGTGCGCTGGCGCCTGCTGCCGGTGTCGGGCTCGGAGGGCGCCGCGTCGGTCGTGCTGCCGGCGGTGACGTTGAGCCTGCAGAGTGCCGCGCGGCTGGCGCGGCTGCTGCGGTCCGGCATGGTCGAGGCGCTGGAGGCCGACTACATCCGCGCCGCCCGCGCCAAGGGCCTGTGGCGCGGCCGCGTGCTCTGGGTTCACGCGTTGCGCAACGCGCTGATCCCGCTGGTCACGATGGCCGGCCTGGAGCTGGGCGACCTGATCTCGAGCGCCGTGGTGATCGAGGCGATCTTTGCCTGGCCGGGGCTGGGACGGCTGGCGATCACGGCGGTGGCGCAGCGCGACTTCCCGCTGCTGCAAGGCGCCGTGCTGGTCGTGGCGGTGTGCTTCGTGAGCATCAACCTGGTCGTCGACTGGCTGTACACCCGGATCGACCCGCGCGTGACGTTGCGATGAGGCGCGTCCCCTGGCTGGGCGCGCTCGGCGCGCTGTTGATCGCGGCGGCGGTCGCGATGGCGGCCATGGCGCCCTGGATCGCGCCGGCGCGGCCGTCGCAGCTCGACCTCCGGGCGCGGCTGGCGCCTCCCGCCTGGGTCGCGGGCGGCAGGCCCACGCACCTGCTCGGCACCGACAACGTGGGGCGCGACGTGCTGAGCCGGGTGATCTGGGGCGGCCGCATCTCGCTCAGCGTCGGCGCCGCCGCGGCGCTGCTCGGCATGGCGCTCGGCAGCGCGCTGGGGTTGCTGGCCGGGTATTTCGGCGGCCGGATCGACGCCGTGGTCTCCTGGCTGGTCAACGTGCAGTTGGCGTTCCCGTTCACGCTGCTGGCGATCTTCCTGCTGGGCACGGTGGGCGGCGGGTTCGCGGCGGTGGTCGTGGTGCTGGCGCTCGCCACCTGGGTCAACTACGCCCGCGTCGTGCGTGGTCAGGTGCTGGCGATCCGGGCGCGCGACTACGTGCTTGCGGCGCGCTCGGTGGGGGTTCCGACCGGGCGGACGCTGTGGCGGTACGTGCTGCCCAACACGGCGGCGCCGATCATCGTAGTCGCCAGCTTCTCGACCGCGCAGGCGATCCTGACCCAGGCGGCGCTGAGCTTCCTGGGCGTCGGCATCGACCCCAGCGTGCCGTCCTGGGGGGCGATGCTGAACGAGGGGCGCGGCTACCTGCAATCGGCGTGGTGGATCGCGTTCTTCCCCGGACTCGCCATCGCGCTCACCGTGCTCGGCGCCAACCTGCTGGGCGATTGGCTGCGCGACCGGCTCGACCCGGCCAACTCGGCATGAGCGGGGATTTGCTGCGGGTGGAGGGCCTGGATGTCCGCTTCGGCGCGGTCCATGCGGTGCGCGACGTGTCGTTCTCGGTCGCCGCCGGGGAGAGCCTGGGCGTCGTGGGCGAGTCCGGCTCCGGCAAGAGCGCCACCATGCTGGCGGTCATGGGCCTGCACGACCGCGGCGCGGCGCGGGTCGCGGCGAGGCGGCTCGCGGTCGCGGGCGAGGACCTCGCGGCGGCGCCCGAAAGCCGGATGCGCGCGCTGCGCGGCGGCACCGTCGGCATGGTGTTCCAGGACCCGCTGGCGGCGCTGAACCCGCTGTACACGGCGGGTTTCCAGATCGCCGAGGTGCTGCGCCGGCATCGCGGGCTCGGGCGCGGGCAGGCGAAGGCGGCCGCCGTCGCCCGGCTGGGGCCGGGAGGCCGGCCGGGCCCCC
>CAXUHK010000018.1:19575-37463 GCA_964250775.1 uncultured Acetobacteraceae bacterium
GGGGGGGGGGGGGCGGGGGCTGGCCAGGGGGGCCGCCGCCGCCCGGGGGGCGCGGGGGGGGGGCCCGGACCGGGGGCGCCGCGCCGGCCAGTACCCGCACCAGTTCTCCGGCGGGATGCGGCAGCGGGTGATGATCGCGACCGTGCTGGCCGGGCGGCCCCGGCTGCTGATCGCCGACGAGCCGACCACGGCGCTCGACGTCACGGTGCAGGCCGGGATCGTGCGGCTGATCCAGGACGTCCAGGCCGGTTCCGGCCTCGGCCTGGTCTGGGTCACGCACGACCTGGCGCTGCTGGCCCGCATCGCCGACCGCGTGATGGTGATGTACGCGGGCCAGGTGGTCGAGCACGCGCCGGCGGCGCAGCTCTACGCCCGCCCGCGCCACCCGTACACGGCCGGGCTGCTGTCCAGCGTGGCGCGGCTCGACCAGCCGCGCGGCCAGCGGGCGCGGGCCATCCCGGGCCAGCCGCCGCGGCCCGACCGCCCGGCCGCCGGATGCGCCTTCGCGCCGCGCTGCGCGCTGCGGTTCGAGCGGTGTGACCAGGCGCCGCCGTTGCTGCCCACCGGCCCGGACGCGGCGGCGGCGTGCTGGCGCGCATGACCGCGCTCTCGGAAGCCGTGGCGCTGAAGGTGCATTACAAGCTCGGCCGCGCCGGGACGGTCAGGGCGGTCGACGGCGTGGACCTGCGGATCGCCGCCGGCGAGACGATGGCGCTGGTGGGCGAATCCGGCTGCGGCAAGTCGACGCTCGGGCGGGCGCTGCTGCGGCTCGAGGAGGCGACCGACGGCGCGGTGCTGTTCGCGGGCGGCAACCTCGCGGACCTGCCGGCCGAGGCGCTGCGACGCCGGCGCGCCGACATGCGCATGGTGTTCCAGGACCCGTTCTCGTCGCTGAACCCGCGCATGAGGGTGGGCGAGACCCTGGCCGAGCCGCTGGTCGTGCATGGCCTGGCGAGAGGCCGCGAGGCGCGCGCGCGGGTCGCCGAGATGCTGGGGGTGGTCGGCCTCGACGCGGCGGTGGCGCGCCGCTACCCGCACGAGTTCTCCGGCGGCCAGCGCCAGCGCATCGCCATCGCCCGCGCGGTGATCGGCAACCCGCGCTTCGTCGTGGCCGACGAGCCGCTGTCGGCGCTGGACGTCTCGGTGCAGGCGCAGATCCTCGACCTGTTCGAGGCGCTGCAGGCGCGGCTGGCGCTCACCTACCTGTTCGTGAGCCACGACCTCGCGGTGGTGCGCCATGTCGCCAACCGGGTGGCAGTGATGTACCTGGGCCGCATCGTCGAATTGGGCGAGGCGGAAGCGGTGTTCGCGCACCCGGCGCACCCCTACACGCAGGCGCTGCTCGACGCCGTGCCGGTGCCCGATCCCGCGCGCGAACGTTCGCGCGGCGTGGTGGCGCTGGCGGGCGAGCTGCCGTCCCCCGCGGCCCCGCCCGCCGGTTGCCGCTTCCATCCCCGCTGCCCGCATGTCATGCCGGTCTGCCGCACCGGCGACCCCGACTTGCTGCCGGTGGCGGCAGGGCAGGCGGCGGCGTGCTGGTTGCACCGACCGACCATGGCGTGAGCTGGAGGTTCCGTGCGCATCAAGATCGTCAACCCGAACACGACGGCCAGCTTCACGGAGCGCGTGCGCGCCGCCGCGGCAGGGATCGCCGCCCCCGGCACGACGGTCGTGGCCGGAAATCCCGAGCGCGGCGTCGCCTCGGTCGAGAGCCACGCCGAGGAGGCGGTCGCTGCCATCGGCGTGATGCGGGAGGTCGCGGCGGGCGAGCGGGACGGCATCGACGCCTACGTGGTCGCGTGCTTCGGCGACACCGGCGTCCACGCGGCGCGCGAGGTCGCGCGCGGCCCGGTGGTCGGCATGACCGAGGCGGCGCTGTACGCGGCGGCGGCGCTGGCGCACGGCTTCAGCATCGTGACCCTGCCGCGCCGGACGCGCGCGCACTCGCTGCGGGTGCTGCAAGAGACCGGGCTGGGCCACCGCTGCACGGTCCGCGCCATCGACGTCGCGGTGCTGGACCTTGAGCGCGAGGCGGAGGCCATGCTGCCGGCGCTGCTGGCCGAGGCGCGGCTGGCGTTGCAGCACGACCACGCCGAAGCCATCATCCTGGGCTGCGCCGGACTGTCGGATCTGGTGGCGCCGCTGCGGCGGCAGCTCGGCGTGCCGGTGATCGACGGCGTGCTGGTGGGGCTGAAGCTCGCGGAGGGGTTGGTCGCGGCCGGGCTGCGCACCTCGAAGCGCTCGACCTACGCTACCCCACCGTCCGAAAGCCTGCTGCCATGAGCGCGCTGTTCCGCGACGTCCTGGTGTTCTCGCTCACGGCGCCGGCCGGCCATTCCGGCCCGGCCGACGTGCTGGTGGTGGGCGAGCGGATCGCCGCGATCGGGGCGGACCTGGGCCGCCTGGCCCCGCCCGATGCCGTGATCGTCGAGGGCGGCGGCCATCACTTGTTGATGCCGGGCCTGGTCAACGCGCACTTCCACTCGCCGGTCAACCACATGAAGGGCGCGCTGCCGGGCCTGCCGCTCGAACTGTTCATGCTGTACGAATCGCCGGCGTTGGAGGCGCTGAAGCCGACGCCGCGCGAGGCGTACCTGCGCACCATGCTGGCGGCGCTGGAGATGCTCCGCCTCGGCACGACGTCGGTGCAGGACGACGCCTTCTTCGTGCCGCACCCGAGCCCCGAGATCGTCGACGCGGTGATGCGGGCCTATGCCGATGTCGGGATGCGCGCCACCGTGGCGCTCGACCAGCCGGAACTGCCCGAGCTCGACAAGCTGCCGTTCCTGGCCGAGCTGCTGCCCGCCGACATGAAGGCCGAGCTGGCGGCGCCGCCGCCGTTCGGCCGCGCCGACCTGCTGGACGCCCAACGGCGGCTGATCGAGACCTGGCACGGGCGGGAAGGCGGGCGGCTGTCCGCCGCGGTGTCGGTCTCGGCGCCGCAGCGCGTGACGCCCGAGTATTTCGCCGAGCTCGACGCGCTGAGCCGCGCGCACGACCTGCCGCTGTACGCGCACATGCTGGAGACCAAGCTGCAACGCGTGCTGAAGGACGAGCAGCCGCGTTTCGCCGGCCGCAGCCTGGTCCGCTACACCGCCGATCTCGGCCTGCTGAGCGGGCGCATGAACGTTGTCCACGCGATCTGGGTCGACGACGACGACCTTGACCTCATTGCGGCGTCTGGCGCCAGCATCGCGCACAACCCGATCAGCAATCTGCGGCTCGGGTCCGGCGTGATGCCGTTCCGGCGCATCCGGGAGCGCGGCATCAACGTCTGTCTCGGTTCCGACGAGGCCATCGCCGACGACGCAGTGAACCTTTGGAGCGTCGCCAAGATGGCGGGGTTGATCCACAACGTCGACGGCTCCGATTGCCACTCTTGGCCCACCGCCGGCGAGGTGCTGCGCTGCCTGCTGGCGGGCGGCGCGCAGGCGATGCGGCGCGGGGCCGATCTCGGCGCCGTCGAGGTGGGCCGCCTGGCCGACCTGGCGCTGCTCGACCTCGACACCCTGGCGTTCACCCCGCTCAACGACCTGCACCGGCAACTGGTCTACTGCGAGAACGGCTCCTCGGTGCGCCTGGCCATGGTGGCGGGACGGGTGATCTTCGACGGCGGGCGCGTCACCTCCGTCGACGAGGCCGACCTGCTGCGCGAGGCGCGCGAGCTGTTCCGAAGCCGTCAGCCGGCGCTGGCGGAAGCGCGGCGCCAGGCCGACCGCTGGCTGCCCGCCTACCGCGCCATGGTGGCCCGCGCGGCGGACCGCGACGTCGGCGTCGACCGCTGGGTCGGGAGGGATCGCTGATGCTGCCCACGCATGGCCGCTACGGCTACTCGCCGATCACGCGGCGGCCCGATTACGCCTGGCGCAACGGCGCCCGGTTGGCCGTCTACGTGGCGCTCGGCATCGAGGAGTACGCGTTCGGCGGCGAGCTGACGGAGGACATCCTGGCCGGCGCCGGCCACCCGGACTTCGTCAACACGTCCTGGCGCGACTACGGCAACCGCGTCGGCGGCTTCCGCCTGCTCGACCTGCTGGCCGGGCACGGCATCGCCCCCGCGATCCTGCTCAACACCGCGGTCTACGACCATGCGCCGGACCTGCTCGACGCCGCCAGGCGGAGCGGGGCCGAGATGGTCGGCCACGGACTCAGCAACTCGCACACCCTCGCGGGCCGCGGCGAGGCGGACGAGGCGGCCTACCTCAAGGCGGTGGCCGACCGCATCAGGCAGCACGAGGGCAGGCCGCCGCGCGGCTGGTCGAGTCCCTGGCTGGCGCAGACCGAGCGCACCTTCGACCTGCTCGGCGAGGCGGGTTACGGGTACGTGCTCGACCTGCGGCTCGACGACCAGCCGGTCTGGCTCGACACCCGTGCCAAGCCATTGCTGGCGCTGCCGTACGCGCTGGAACTCAACGACAGCGCCACCATCGTCGGGCGCCAGGCCAGCGCCCGCGAGTTCGCCGACATGATCGTCGACGAGTTCGACGTCCAGTTGGCGGCCGCCGAACGGCAGCCGCTGGTGATGAGCGTGGTGATCCACTCGTTCATCTCGGGCGCGCCGTTCCGGCTCAAGCCGCTGGCGCGGGCGCTGGAGCACATCGTCGGGCACCGCGACCGGCTCTGGATCGCCACGCCCGGCGAGATCGCGGCCGAGTTCGCGGCCATGGTCGCGCCGTAGCCGAACATTGCCCTTGCGCGCCCCGGCGATGTGATTTGTGATCCCGGCCGTGGAGGAAACCCGAATGACGCCGCTGCAAGGCGATTACGGTGGCCGGGTGGCGGTCGTCACCGGCAGCACCCAGGGGATCGGCGCCGCGACCGCGCGGCGGCTGGCGCGATGGGGTGCCGCCGGGCTGGTGCTGTGCGGCCGCAACGACGCGCGCGGCCAGGCGACACGGGCCGAGGTCGAGGCGATCGGCACGCCATGCGTGTTCGTGCCCGCCGACCTGTCCGAGCCCGCCGCCTGCGCCGAGGTCGTCGCCGCCTGCCTGCGCGCGTTCGGCCGCATCGACGGGCTGGTGAACTCCGCCGCCTCGACCGAGCGTGGCGGCCTGCTCGACGCCGACGCGGCGCTGTTCGACCGCATGATGGCGCTCAACGCCAGGGCGCCGTTCCTGACCATGCAGGCGGCGGCGCAGGCGATGATCGATGCCGGCCGGCCAGGCGCCATCGTCAACGTGCAGTCGATGAACGCCCTGGCCGGTGGCCCGAACCTCACGGTGTATTCGGCCTCGAAGGGCGCGCTCGCGACGCTGACCCGCAACGCCGCGCACGGCCTGCGCCGGCACCGCATCCGGGTGAACGCGATCAACCTCGGCTGGGCCGACACGCCGGCCGAGCACGAGGTGCAGCGCCACGAACACCCGGCCGGCGAGGACTGGCTGGCCGCCGCCGAGGCGACGATGCCGTTCGGGCGGCTCGTCAAGGTCGACGACGTGGCCAACCTCGCCGCCTTCCTGCTCAGCGACCACTCGGGCATCATGACCGGCTCGGTGATCGACCACGAGCAATGGGTCGCGGGCGCGCCGCCGTGAGGCTGTCGGCGACGGCCCTGCGCCACCTGCCGCCGGGGATCGAGCGGCCGGGCTACGATCTTGGCCGGGTCGGCGTCGGCCACGCGCATGTCGGCGTCGGCGCGTTCCATCGGGCGCACCAGGCCGAGTACGCCGACGACCTGCTGGCCAGCGTTCCCGGCCCTTGGGGGATCGTCGGCGTCAACCTGCGCCCGCCGGACCTCGACGCCACGCTGGCGCCGCAGGGCGGGCTGTACGCGCGCGTCGCGCGCGACGGCTCGGACACGACGGTCCGCGTACTCGGCGCGATGCGACGGGTGGCGATGGGCGCCGCCGCCGGCGTCGCGGCGTTGGCCGACCCGGCCATCGCGGTGGTGACGCTGACCGTGACCGAGAAGGGGCTGTGCCACGTGCCGGCCACCGGGGCGCTCGACGCCGGGCATCCCGACATCCTGCACGATGCGACGCACCCGGACCGGCCCCGCTCCGCCCCCGGTCTGCTGGTCGCCGCGCTGGCGCGGCGCCGCGCCATCGGCGGGGCCGCGCCGGCGCGGCGGAGCTGCGCCAACGTCCAGGGTAACGGCCGCGTGCTGCGCGCGGTGACGACCGGCCTGGCCGCGATGCACGACCCGGACCTGGCCGCCTGGATCGACCGCGAGGCGGCGTTCCCCGCCAGCATGGTCGACCGCATCGTGCCGGCGACGCGCGACGCCGACCTGGATGAGGTCGCGGCGGCGCTGGGCCTGCGCGACGCCGCCCCGGTGGTGTGCGAGCCGTTCCGGCAATGGGTCGTCGAGGACGCCTTCCACGGCCCGCGCCCGCCCTGGGAGCGCGTCGGCGCCGAGATCGTGGCCGACGTGGCGCCGTACGAGGCGATGAAGATGCGGCTGCTGAACGGCTGCCAGAGCGCGCTGGCGTATCTCGGCTGGCTCGCCGGCTGCGTCCACACCGCCGACGCGATGGCGGTGCCGCAGTTCCATGCGTTCGCGCGCGACCTGATGGCGCGGGAGGCGGCGCCGACCGTGACGGTCCCGGCCGACCTCGACGCCTATCGGCGCTCGGTGCTGCGCAGGCTCGCCAACCCGGCGCTGCGGCACACCACCTGGCAGATCGCGACCGACGGTTCGCAGAAGATCGCCCAGCGCCTGCTGGCGCCGATGCGGGCGCGGATCGCGGCCGGCGCGCCGTTCCCGCGCCTGGCGCTGGCGGTCGCGGCCTGGATGCAGTTCGCCTCCGGCCGCGACCTGCGCGGCGCGGCGCACGACCTGCCGGACGCGCTGGCGCCCGCCTTGCGCGCCGCCACCGTCGGCGCTTCGCAGCCGGACGAGCTGGTGGCGGCGCTGCTGCGCGTCGATGCCATCTTCGGCCAGGACTTGCGGCACGATGAGGTCGCGATCCGGGCCATGACCCACGCGCTCGCGCTGCTGCGCGAACTGGGCGCGGTCGAGGCGGCGGCACGGATCGGGGAGGAGGGCGCATGAGGACGATCAAGGGACCGGGCCTGTTCCTGGCGCAGTTCATCGGCGCCGAGCCGCCGTTCGACAGCCTGGCCGGGCTGGCCGGCTGGGCGGCGGGCATGGGCTACAAGGGCATCCAGATCCCGACGCTCGACCCGCGCGTGTTCGACCTCGACCGCGCCGCGTCCAGCGCCGCATATTGCGAGGAGGTGCGCGGATTGTGCGCCGACCACGGCCTCGCCATCACCGAGCTCTCGACCCACCTGCAGGGCCAGCTCGTTGCGGTGCATCCCGCCTATGACGAGATGATGGATGGCTTCGCGCCCCCGGCGTTGCGCGGCAAGCCGGCCGCAAGGCAGGCCTGGGCGGCGGGGCAAGTGACGAAGGCGGCCGAGGTCTCGCGCCGCCTCGGCCTCACCGAGACGGTGACGTTCACCGGCTCGCTCGCCTGGCCGTACCTGTATCCCTACCCGCAGCGACCGGCCGGCATGATCGAGATCGCGTTCGCGGAGCTGGGCCGGCGCTGGCGGCCGATCCTCGACGCCTACGACGCCGCCGGGGTCGATGTCGGCTTCGAGATCCACCCGACCGAGGACACCTTCGACGGCGTGACCTTCGAGATGTTCCTGGACGCGGTGGGCGGCCACCCCCGCTGCCGGATCAACTACGATGCCAGCCACTTCATCAAGCAGGGGCTGGACTATCTCGGCTTCATCGACCTCTACCACGAGCGCATCTGCTCGTTCCACGCCAAGGACGCCGAGTTCAACCCGACGGCGCGGCAGGGGATGTATTCGGGCTACCAGCCCTGGCTGAAGCGCGCCGCGCGCGACCGCTCGCTGGGCGACGGCCAGGTGGACTTCCCCGGCGTGTTCGCCAAGCTGACCGAGCACGACTTCGCCGGCTGGGCGGTCTACGAGTGGGAGGACTGCCTCAAGGACCCCGAGGAGGCGGCGCGCGAGGGCGCGCCGTTCATCGCGCGGCACATCATCACGGCCACCACCAAGACGTTCGACGACTTCGCCGGCACCGGGGTCGACGACGCGGCCAGCCGGCGGATGCTCGGCCTGGCTAGTCCGTGAGCCGCGTGTAGGCGGCGGCGAGCAGCAGGATGATCGAGCCGTAGAGGATCTGCTTCAGCGGCTCCGGCGCGTCGAGCAAGGTCAGCAGGCTGTCCAGCACCGTCAGGATGATGGCGCCTACGATTGTCCCGGCGTAGCCGCCACTTCCGCCGAAGATCGAGGTGCCGCCGATGATCGCCGCCGCCACCGACGGCAGCAGGTAGACGTTGGCCAGGCTGAGGTCGGCGGCGTTGGTGGTGCCCACCAGCACCAGGCCGGCCACGGCGCTGAGCAGGCCGCAGGCGACGTAGGCGGTCAGCAGCACCCGCCACACCCGCACGCCGGCCAGCCGACAGGCATGGCTGTTGTCGCCCACGGCGTAGAGCAGGCGGCCGATGCCGGACCGCCGCAGCCCCAGGATCAGCAGCGCCGCCACCGGGACCCACAGGAACAGGTCGAGCGGCACCAGGCCGAACAGCTTGCCGCTGCCCAGCGCCAGGATGAAGCCGGGCACGCGCGGCAGGTTGGCGATCACCTTTTGGCTGTAGACCACCAGCGCGCCTTCGGTCATCAGCCCGCTGCCCAGCGTCATCACCAGCGGCTGCACCCGGAACACGGCGACGCCGAGGCCGTTGAGCAGGCCGACGCCGAGGCCCAGCGCCAGCCCGAGGAAAACCGCGCCCGCCCCATGCTCGGTGGTGTTGGCGGTGAGCAGGTAGGCCGAGCCGGTGGCGACGGCGGCCACCGAGAGGTCGATGCCGCCGGTCAGCATCACCAGCGTCTGCCCGCCGGCGATCAAACCGAGCGGCACCGCGAACAGCAGCGTGTTCGACACCCAGCCCGGCGTCACCGTGCCCGGCCGCACCGCCGCGATGCCGCCGACCAGGGCCGCCAGCAGCAAAATCAGCACGACAATCGAATGGTCGCGCAATAGCGCCATCAACCCCGGCCGGGTCGCGGACGCGCTCACGGCTGGCGCTTGAGCAGGGTGGCGAGGCCGCCGGCCATCACCACCAACACGATCAGCGTGCCCTGGATCACCTGGCCGTAGTTCGGGTCGATGTCGAGGAAGATCAGGTCGGTCGGGATCAGCGTCAGCACGAACGCCGCCAGCACCGGACCCACCATGCCGCCGCGCCCGCCCAGCAGGCTGACGCCGCCGATCACCGCCGCCGCGACGCCGCTCAGCGTGTAGTAGGTGCCGGACAGCGCCGAGCCGATGCCGGTGGTCATGGTCAGCGCCAGCCCGCCCAGCGCGCTGAACAGCCCGCCCAGCACGTAGGCCAGGAAGCGCGCCCGCCCGACATCGACGCCGCTGCGGAACGCCGCCACCCGGTCGCTGCCGACGGCGTACAGCGCCAGCCCGAAGCGGCTCGCCCGCACCGGCAGCCAGACCGCCGCCACCACGACGGCCAGCAGCACCACCGCGTTCGGCAGCCAGGGGGTGAACGCCGTCCCGGTCGCGAGGTCGAGGAAGCCCTGCGGCGCGCCGCCGCCCGGCTGCTCGCGGATCAGCAAGGCGACGCCGCCCCAGATGAAGCCGGTCGCCAGCGTCACCACCACGTCGGGCACGCGCGAGGCGACCAGGACCAGGCCGTTCGCGGCGCCGGCCACGACGCCCACGGCCAGCACCAGAAGTGCCAGCAGAAGCGCGCTGCCAAAGCCCGCGTGCTCCATGGTGCTGGCCGACAGCACGTTGGCCACCGCCATCAAGGAGCCGACCGACAGGTCGACGCCGCCGGACAGCACCACGACGGTCTGCGCCGCCGCCGCCATCGCCAGCGGCAACGCCCCCAGCGCCAGCGATTGCACGTCGAACGCGCCGAACTCGGGATGGATCGCGACCGTCGCCGCCAGGAACGCCGCCAGCAGGGCCGGCATGGCGACCGCGCCGGCGTTGCGGCGCAGGAAAGCCCGCAGTGCCGCGTTCATGCGGCGGCTTGCGGCACCAGGCCGTGCGCGGTGCGCAGCAACGTCGCCTCGTCGGCATGGGCGGCGAGCATCTCGCCCACCACGCGGCCGCCGAACAGCACGATCACCCGGTCGCAGGCAAGCGGGATCTCGGCCAGTTCGGAGGTGAACAGCAGCACCGCGGCGCCCGTCGCGGCGATCTCGCGGACCAACGCGTAGATCTGCCGCTTGGTGCCGATGTCGATGCCGCGCGTGGGGTCGAAGCAGAGCAGCGTCTTGAAGCCGTGCGCCAGCCAGCGCGCGATCACCACCTTCTGCTGGTTGCCGCCGCTCAGCCGCCGCACCTCGGCGGCGGCGCGGGTGTCGATCCGCAGCCGCCGCGTCGCGTCGTCGACCCGCGCGCGTTCGGCGCTCATCGGCAGCGCGCCCCAGTCGCGCAACCGGCGCACCAGCGGCAGGGCGATGTTCTCGCGCACCGAGCGCTGCGCCAGCAAGGCGTTCAGGCGGTCGGCGGGCACCAGCACCAGGCCGGCGCGGATGGCGTCGGCCGGGTGGCCGAACCGCTGCGGCGCGCCTTCGACCAGGATCGTCCCGCCGGCGGGGCGGCGCTGCCCGGCGAGGCAGTCGAACAACTCCTCCTGGCCCTGGCCCTCCAGCGCCGAGACGCCCAGCACCTCGCCGGGCCGCAGGGCGAACGACACGTCGCGCAGCAGCTCGCCGCAGGCCAGCGACTGCACTTCGAGCGCCGGCGACCCAGCCGTGACGCCGCGCGGCCGTGCCGCGTCCTGGCGCGCGGCGGCTTCGGGCAGGTTGCCCAGCATCAGACCCACGATCCGCTCCTCGCCGCCCGAAGCCGGCTCGACCACGCCCACGGTCACGCCGTCGCGCAGCACCGTCGCGCGGTCGCACAGTGCGGCGATCTCCGCCAGCCGGTGCGAGATGAAGATGACCGAGCGGCCCAGCTCGCGCCATTGCCGCGCCACGTCGTAGACGTGCAGCGCGAGGTCGGTCGGCAACGCGGCGGTTATCTCGTCCAGCAGCAGGATGTCCGGCTCCGCCGCCAGCGCCCGCGCCAGGTCGATCAGCCGCAGCGTCGGCAGCGGCAGCTCGCGCACCACGGTCCTGGCATCGAGCCGGGCGAAGCCGAACTGCGCCATCCAGCGCCGCACTACGTCCGTCGGCGCCCCGGTCAGGCGCAAATTCTGCGCGATCGTGAGATCGGGCACCAGCGCCGGGTCCTGGTAGACCGAAACCAGGCCGGCGGCGCGGGCCTGCGCCGGCGAGCGGAACGATTGCGCCACGCCGCGCACAGCGATGGCGCCGCTGTCGGGTCGCAGCGCGCCAGTCAGCATCTTCACCAACGTGCTCTTGCCGGCGCCGTTGGCGCCCATCAGCGCGTGGACCTCGCCCGGACGGACCTGCAGCGCCGCCGCGCGCAGGGCGACCACCGAGCCGAACCGCTTGGCAACATCGCGCGCGTCGAGCAGCGGCGCGGCCTGGCTCATCCGCTCGCTACGGCGCTTGGCAGGCTTGGATGTCGGCGGCGGTGTAGGTGGTATACGGCTTGATGTCGATGGCGACGCTGTAATACGGGTCGTGCTTGGCGCTGTAGTTGCTCGTGAGCTTCGCCATGCCGGCTTCCGTGCCGCTGCTCCACACCTCCGGGGTGAGCTGGATCAGATGCGGGTGCGGCTTGTGCCGCAGCACGTCGAGCGCCACCGCGAGGCCGGCGCCGCCGACCGCGGCGGGGTTGGTCACGGCGGCGCCGGTGAAGCCGTCCGCCTTCAGCTCCGCCAACTGGCCGATGAAGCCGTTGTTGTCGGCGCCGATCACCGGCACGTACTTGGTGTGCGTCGTGCGGTAGGCGTCGACCACCACGCCGTCCATGCCGGAGGTCCAGATGCCGTCGATCTGCTTGCCCGAGGCGATCAGGTCGTGCGTCTGCTTGGCGGCGGTGTTCAGCGACCAGCCGGTGAAGGTGGTGGCGACCAGCTTGATGTTCGGGTACTGCTTGAGTGCCGCCGCGACGCCGCGGTGGCGGTCGGCGTCGGCCGGCACGCCGTCGATGCCGCGCATCTCGACCACGTTGCCCTTCCCGTGCAGGCTCTCGAACAGCGCCGTGGCGCCGAGCCGGCCATAGGCTTCCTGGTCGTTGTCCAGGATGTAGGCTTCGGGTGCCGACACCGGCTGGTCGACCGCGACCACGACGATGCCGCGCGCCGCCGCCTGCTTGATGACCGGGTCCAGCGCGTCGCGGCTCGACGGGTTGACGATGATGGCGTTGGCGCCGGCCGAGATCAGGTTGCGCATGTCGGCGATCTGCTCCGGCGGGCCGCCGTTGCGGTTGGCCAGGATGACCTTGGAGACGATGCCGGACGCCTTGGCCTGGGCCTTGATCGAGCAGATCATCTCCTCGCGCCAGCCGTTGCCGATCAGCGTGTTGGACACGCCCACGACGAACTTCTTGGTCTGCGCCGAAGCGCCGTGGCCGGCGCCCAGCGCCGCCAAGGCCAGCAGCGCGCCGGTCGTCCTGCCCGTAGGCCGCATCGCGTTCCCCCACCCGATTTGTTGCGCTAACTGTAACCGCGTCGGCATCGGTTTGAACAGGTGTCCATTGGGGGAGGGCGGCATGGGCGACACGCTGCGGGTGCTGGTGGTGGGACTGGGCCACATGGGGCTGACCCACGCAGGGGCCTACGAGCGGATCGACGGCTTCGATCTGGCCGGGCTGTGCGCGCGCACGGTGGCGTCGCGCACCGACCTGCCGGAGCGCTGGGCCGGCGTGCCGCGCTTCGCCGACTACCGCGAGGCGCTGGCCGAATTGCGGCCGGATGTGGTCTCGATCAACACCTGGCCGGACACCCACGCCGATGTCGCGATCCGGGCGTTCGCGGCGGGGGCGCACGTGTTCGTCGAGAAGCCGCTGGCCGAGACCGTGGCCGACGCCGAACGGGTGGTGGCGGCCGCCCGCGCCGCCGGCCGCCAGATGGTCGTGGGCTATAGCTGCCGCCACAGCCCGGCCTGGCTCAAGCTGGTCGAGGTCGCGGGCAGCCTGGGCAAGCCGCTGGTGATGCGGATGAACCTGAACCAGCAATCGATCGGCGCGGCCTGGACCTGGCACCGCAATTTGCTGAAATCCCTGTCGCCGATCGTCGATTGCGGGGTGCACTACGTCGACCTGATGTGCCTGATGACCGCGGCCCGGCCGGTGCGCGTCCATGCCATCGGTGCCCGGCTCAGCGACGAGTTGGCGCCCGGCATGTACAACTACGGCCAGCTCCAGGTCACGTTCGACGACGGCTCGGTCGGCTGGTACGAGGCCGGCTGGGGGCCGATGATGAGCGAGGCGGCGTTCTTCCTCAAGGACGTGATCGGGCCACGCGGCGCGGTGACGATCCTCTCGCCGGAACAGGCCGGCCGCAACCGCGCCGGCGCCCGCGTCGCCGTCTCGTCGGACATCGCCACGCACGCCCGCGCCAGCGTGGTGCGCGTGCATCACGCGGCGCTGGACGCGAACGACGCGATGCTGCTGGACGACGAGGACATCGTGATCGACGACGTGCCCGACCACGACGAGACCAGCCTGCGCGAGCAGCGCTGGCTGCTCGCCGCCATCCGCGACGGGCGCGACCTGTCGGGCCACTGGGCCGACGCCGTGAACAGCCTGCGCATCGTGCTGGCCGCCGACGAGAGCATCCGCACCGGGCGGGTCGTGGAGCTGCCGTGACGCACGCGGGTCAGCGCGAGATTTCCGCCAGCGCCAGTCCCCGCGTGCGCGGGCCGAACACGCCGATCGACAGCACCACGACGCCCATGCTGGCGGCGATGAACACGAACACCCCCGTGGCGCCGAAATCGCGCAGCACGAAGGCGATCATGAAGCTGGTGAGGATCGTCGACGCGCGGCTCCAGGAATACACGAAGCCCACCGCCTGGGCGCGGATGCGGGTCGGGAACAGCTCGGCCTGGTAGCCGTGATAGGCGTACGACAGCAGGTTGTTCGACAGGGTGATCAGCACGCCGAACAGGATCAGCGATGCCGCCTGCGTCAGTTGCGAGAAGACCAGGCCGAACGTCGCGGTGCCGATCGCGGCGGCCACGATCTGCCACTTGCGCTCGAAGCGGTCGGCGATGCCCACGCAGAGCAGCGGGCCGACCGGGTAGGCGATCGCGATGACGGCCGAGTATAGCGAGCTTTTCGTGACGCTGGCGCCCTGCGCCGTCAGCAGCGTCGCCACCCAGTTGCCGAAACCGTAGAAGCCGACGGCCTGGAAGAAGTTGAACACAGTCAGCATCGCCGTCCGGCCCCCGTACGGGCTGCGGAAGATCTCCCGGAAACGGCCGCGCCGGGCCATCTCCGGCAGCGCCGGCCCCGGCGGCGGCAGCGCGCCGCCGAGGTCGGCGGCGACCCGCGCCTCCAGCCGCGCCGTGACCGCGTGGGCCTCGGCCAACCGCCCGCGCTGGACCAGCCAGCGTGGCGATTCCGGCACCTGGCGCCGGATCACCCAGACCATGACCGCCGCCACGGCGCCCAGCGCCACCACCCAGCGCCAGCCGGCGACGCCGAGCGGGTCGAGCGGCACCAGCAGCCAGCACAGGAACGCCACCACCGGGACGGCGGCGAACTGCACGCTCTGGTTCGCGGCGAACGCCCGCCCCCGGGCGCGCGCCGGCATCAGTTCGGCGATGTAGGTGTCGATCGTCACCAACTCGACGCCGATGCCGACCCCCGCCACCATCCGCCAGGCGTCGACGCCGACCGCACTCTGCCGCGTCGCCATCACCAACGTCGCGAACGTGTACCACAGCAGCGAGCCGGTGAAGACCGCCCGGCGCCCGGCGCGGTCGGCCACCTGCGCGAACAGGACGGTGCCGAGGAACAGGCCCGCGAACGTCGCCGCCGCGAACGTCGCCTGGTCGGAGAGCCCGAACAGCCCGTGCGCGTTGGCGTGGAAGATGCCGCCGCGCACCAGGCCCGCGGGCAGGTAGGTGGTCATGAACAGGTCGTAGAACTCGAACGCGCCGCCCAGCGACAGCAGCAGGACCAGCGTCCAGACGTGGCGCGTGACCGGCAGCCGGTCGAGGCGGGCGGTGATGGCCGGGCCGTCCGCGTCGGGTGTTTGCTTTGCGGACACACGGCACTCCCTTGGCCCGCCCGCTCAGCCGGATCGGCCGCATTTGCGCTGCGGTCTCTCTTAGCCGGCCAAACACGAGAGGGGCAAATGTGCCGCCTTGGATCCGCTATCGGCGGCCGCGGGCGTGTCAGGGAGCCACGGCTTGGGCGGCGGCGATCAGCGCATCCAGTGCCGAGGACTGCGAGGTCGCCGACGCGCCGCCGTATGGCCCGGCCCAGAGCTGGCCGAGTTGATAGTTGTCGCCTCGGGCGTTGTTCCAGATGCTATCGGCGTTCGCGGTGAAGACGCTGTGGTAGCGCGACGTCTGGAACTGCCGGTCCAGGCTCATCAGGTTGCGCACGAAGATACCCTTGAACTGCACTCCGCCACCGTTGGGGCCGCCATGCGACTCGCCCTGGTCGTGCAGCACGCCGTCCGCGTCCGTCAGGTGCAGCAGGGCCGCATCGGCGATGCCCGCTGCCGCCGCCAGCAAGCTCGGATCGGCGTGGTCCGCGGCGTGGAGCGCCACCAAGCCGCCGAGCACGACGCCTTGGTTGTACGACCACACGGCTTGGCCGTTGTTCACGCAATGCGCAGGATTGGAGGAGTTCAGCCCGTCGTTGATCAAATGGTCCTGGTTGATCATGCCGGACCGGCTGAACCACTGCCATTCCGTTCGCGCCCAGGCGACGTAGTGGGCTTGCCGCGCCGGATCGGCGATCCGGCCCGCGAGCTGCGCCGCGATCGAGAGGAACAGCTCGTTGGCGATCGCGTTCTTGTAGGCGCGATCCTTGTTCCACCAGATCCCGCCGCCGCAGGTGGTGGCGTCCCAGCCGCCTGCCATGTCCTCGAAGATCGACTGCGCCATGGACAGGTATTTCGGGTCGGTGGTCACGTCGTAGGCATCGATCCAGGCCAGCGCCCACCAGCCCTCGTCGTCATAGAAATGGTTGAGGAATCCAGGGTAGAGCTTCTGCGCCTGGGTGAACGTGTTCTGGAAGACGGGGAGGTAGGCCTTGCTGCCGCCGAGCTTGGAGAAGTCCGCCAGGACGGTGATGGCGTTGGCGGAGTTCCACCAGCCGGTCGCCTGGTAGAAGCCGCTACTCGGGACATACCAGGATTGCAGCGTGCCGATGCCTCCGGTTGCCTCGGCGAAGTACGGGTTGGTCGCCGGGCTTACCTCGACAGTGTTCTCCGGGAGATCTTGCCCCGCCGCGACATGGGCCGTGACGACGCCGACGGCCGTGATGGCGAACGCGGAGCCCAGGAGCCTCGTCCAAATGGGCGTTTTGACAGTCATCTTCGTCATGATCGACGCATCCTAATGGTATGTAAGGTTCGGGTCGCGGCGGCAGCCTGTTGCCGTGCGCCGGACGAGCTTGGCGGACCAATCCCGCCGCTACTGACCGGGAACGGCGACGTTGGGCTGGAGGCCGCGCAGGATCTTGCCCTCGGTCGACAGGTAGAAATCTTTCGTGTCGAAGCGCGGCGTGCGGGCGAAGATCAGGTAGACGTACTTGAAGGTCTCCGCGAAACCGTAAGCCGGGAACAGGTCGCCCTGCTTCATCGGTTTGGTGGTCACGTCGTCGATGACGGTGTAGCCCTCGGCGGTGCGGGCGTTGTCCCTCAAGCCGACGAAATACTGATAGGCCGTGTTGGCGTAGAAATCCTCCCCGGTGCGCCAATACAAGTCGAACGAGGAGTTGACGTATTCCGGGAAGAACCCGTTGCTCAAGCCGGTCGCGGTCAGGGTCGTGTAGTCGATGCCCCCCGGCAGCACCGGATAGCGCTGCAGCACCTGGGTCCAGGATTGGTAGTAGGCGGCGCCGAGGTCGAGGTCGCCGCCGGCGGCCAGGAGTTCCGCGTAGAACGAGGCCAGCTCCGACTGCGTGCGGCCGACCAGCGCGCCGGTGCGGAAGTCCACCGTCTTGTACCAGACTAGGCCGTTGTAGCGCTCGACCATGTACTTGGTCATCGCGTCGTTCAACGTGTGGAACCAGGACAGGCAATCCCGGTCGCCGAACAGGGCGTAGCCGCCATACATGTATTCGTAGAACGAGTCGCTCGGCGGATTGGGTCCGCCATCGTTGTTGGGGGCGGCGCTCCATTGGCCGGTCTCGACGTTGATTGCGGTGCCCATCAGGTCGAGCGGGGACCGATGGCTGAATGCCACGCGCAACGCGGTCTTGGCCGCGTCGTAGTAGCGCATGTCGCCGGTCAGTCGCGACAGGGTGCCGAACTCGAGGATGTTGGTGCCCACCGCGGCCAGCACGACATCCGGGACCGAGACTGCGCCGGTCGCCAGGTTGACCGCCGCGTACGGCATCCCGGTCGGCGACTTGGTGAAGATCGGCATGATGCGGTCGGCGAGGTCCTTGGCGAGCGCCAGGAGCCGCGGGTCGCGAACCGCGAGGTAGCCGGCGAGCAAGCCGCCGACAACCCTGATGATGCCGTCGAATATGTTGAAGTTGTCGTCGATGTCGAAATCGAGGTTGGCGTAGATCCAGTCCAGGCCGAGCTGAAGCTCGCCGTCGAGGCCCATGACGTAGAGCGTGTCGAGCGCCTCGATGATCGACAACCCGACCGTGTGACGGCCGCCGAAGAAGTAATCGTTCGGCTTGCCCGAGAGCGTCAGCACCTGGTCGTGGCCGAACGCGTACTTCTTATAGCAGTTCCACGCGTGCAGGAACTCCGCCTTGACCTCGTCCGCGATCTGCGGGTTGCCCGGGCCGCCCCGGCTGTCCGGGAAGCCGGCGGCCCGCGCCCGCATCGGCACGCCCCCGAGCAAGGCCCCCCCCCTCAAAACGCCCAACGCCAGCCGCACCTGCCGGC
>CAXUHK010000019.1:0-24338 GCA_964250775.1 uncultured Acetobacteraceae bacterium
GCGACGACGACGCGGCCGGGCCGGCAAGCCCGAAAAGCCATGGCTTGGCCTTGCGCATCGCCGCCATCAGGCCAGCGGCGCCGACCACGTCGCCGGTCGCGTCGAGCTTGACTTCGGAGGTGTCCAGCAGCCGCAAGCCGTCGAGGTCGACCATGCCGGCGCGCACCGCCTCGGCGCGCAGCCCGGCGCGCACCAGTGCCGTGCGGTGCGTCTCCTGCAACAGCGACAGTTGCTGTTCGAGCGCCGCCACCCTGTCATCGGGGGCCGGTTCGTCGGTCATGCGTTCTCCTCTCGCGTGATGCGCGCCAGTTCCGCCGGCACGTCCTCGATGTCGTAGACGTCAGCGATCGCCTTCACCGCCGTCTCCCGGCTGATCAGCTTGGATGCAGTCAGCGTCTGCAAGGTCGAGGCATCGCGGCTGCGGTCGTCGGCGCTGGGCGCGGTCCAGCGCGGCCAGCGCAGCGTGAGGCGGGCGGCAGTGTCGAGCGGCGCCACCGCCTCGCCCAGCACCCGCAGCGGGAACCGATGCGACGCCTGCACCACCATCGCCGCAAGTTGCAGCAGGCCGGCGCCGTAGCTCACCCGCAGCCGGTCGGCCAGCCACACGAGGCCCTGGTTCATCAGCTCCAGCGCCCGCCCGCTCTGCGCCGCCGAGAGCCGGTCGGCGTTGGCGCGGTTGCCGTGCACGCCTTCGAGCGCCAGCTCACGCAGCGTGCGGACGTAGTCGATCACCGCCTGCGCCGCGGTGCCGTTGATCTCCAGCAGCTTGGCGTCGCCGTTGGCGCCCACCACCAGCGCGTTGCCGCCGCCGCGCACCAGGGTGGCGTCCGGCGCCGCCGGCTCGCGGATCAGCAGCAGCGGGTCGGACGAGTATTTCAGCCCGCGCCCGGCCTGCGAGAGTTGGTAGTCGATCTCGATGTTGGTCTCGATCGCCGACTGGAAGGTGCAGGCGCCGTCGGGGCCGTCGCCGCCGCCCGGCAGGTTGCGGATCCAGACGATCGGCACGAAGCCAAGCCCATGTCGCACGCTGCGCACGAGGTCGGGCGTCGGCTCGACCGGCGGGACTCCAACGCGCTGCGGCACGAACCAAAATTCACTGCCGCAATCCCAACGCCGCTCGAACCAATACAGCGCCTGCGGATCGCACTCGTCGTAGCCGCGGCTCGCCAGCACGCGACCGGCGACCTTGTAGCGCTCCGTCACGCGCAGCAACCGGTCAGGCTCCTGAGGGTCCCATTCCGGAGTCAGGAACCGGCTCTCCAGCACCCGGAAGAACACTCGGCCGCGCAGCACTCGCAGCCACACCGCGACGCTGCCGACGCTGCCGGAGCGCGCCGCCTCAAGCATCGCGGCATTCAGCGCCGAGTCGCGCACCATATCGCCGAGCACGTTGCGCACCCTGGGTTCGGCGCACTCGATAGTCGGGAAATGCCCATCGCCGAACAGCAGGCTCAATGAGTCGTCGACCACGATTCGCGCCAGGGGATAGCGCACGCTCGGCCGGCGTTGGCGCAGCGGGATGTACTCGCCGCCGGGGCCGCGCTCCTCGTGGAACTCGTGCGGCAACACGTCGTAGAGCCGGCCGTCGAGCACCCGCCGGAAGATGTCGAGTCGACGCACGCGATCGTCGTAATCGGCATCGTTGCCGATCAGGTTGCAGATCGTCTCGAACATGTTTTGATCCTGAAAGGCGGGTGTCGCGAAAGCTGCTTCAGCGTCCCAGCAGGTTCACCTGCAGCCGCCTGGGGCCGCCGCCGGCTGCGGTCAGCATGGCGAAGGCACGCGCCAGGGCGTCGACCTGGTCGTCCTTGCGGCCGTGCGGGAAGTCTCGCAGCTCGTCGATGAACGCCGCGTTCCATGGCGCCCGCAGCATGGCAAGCCGCCCGGCCTCGACCTGCGCGCTGACCGGACCGGCCCGAACGAGCTTGCTCCCGGTCTCGGGACCCGCGACCACCCGCCAGCCGGCGAGCCGCCCCACCAGGTAAGCGACCTGCTGCTTGCCGGCCTGCCCGGGGTCCTGCGGCAAGCCGATCGCCACCTCCGGTCCATCTATCGTCGCGGTCGCCATGATCGCCTGCTCGACCGCGAACGGGCCGCCGCGCAGCCGCACCACGTCGAGTACGCAGAACCGTCCGTCCTCGCCGCGGGCCAGCTTGAGGCCCACGGTCCAGTCCGGATCGCCGCCGTGCCCGGCTTCGGTCGCCGCAAGGTCCCATGCCCGCACGGCCAGGTTCGCGGATGGCGGACCGTCCAGCGTGACCACAGCGGCCGGGCGGAACAGCGTCCCGTGCGACGGGCGTGGTTGCTGCTGGAACTGCGCGTGCCAAACGCGCTCACCAACCGCGAGCCGCTTGCGCGCCAGCGACTCGGCATCCTCCCACTCGGGCCACAGCGGCGTTCCGGCGGCGCGCCCGAGCGGGTCGCCTACCTCCGCCAGGGCGGGTAGGCGAAGCACCTCCCAAGGTTCGGCGCCGGCGAGCAGCCGGCCGCCCAGATCGTCCTCGTGCCACCGGGTCATCACCAGCACGATGCGCCCGCGCGGCTTCAGCCGCGGCAGCAGGTCGCCCTGGTACCAGTTCCATAAACTGTCGCGCAGCGTGTGGCTCTCGGCCTCGGCGTAACTCTTGATCGGATCGTCGATCAGTACGAGGTCGGCCCGCCGTCCCACGATCGGGCCACGCACCCCGGCCGCGAAATACTGCCCGCCGGAGGCCGTCCGCCAGCGCCCGGCCGCCCGGTCGTCGCGCACCAGCGCCAGCCCGCGCGGCGTGCCATGCTCGGCCACCATCGCCCGCGCGGCGCGGCCGAAATGATGCGCCAGCGCCTCGGTATGGCAGGCCGCGATGATGCTGTGCTGGGGATGCCGTTGCAGCCACCAGGACGGCAGCACGACGCTGCAATAGGTGGACTTGGCGCTGCCCGGCGGCATCAGCACGATCAGCCGGTCGATGCGGCCCGACGCCACCTGCCGCAGCCGGTCGAGCAGCATCGTATGGTGTGCGGCCGGTTCTAACGGCGCCAGCACCTGCCGCGCCCAATCACTGAGGCTCGGCGGTGTTTCCAACGGCGGGGCGTCGCTGGGCAACCTGTCTGTTGCCACCTCGCCTCCGCCACATCCGATCGGCCTCGCCGCGCAAGCCGCCGATCATGGCGAAACATATACATGGAAACGGTCCATGTGGTCAAGGAAAATGTTCTTAATTATCCCTTTGACATAGCCAGCGTCGGCAGGGTAAGGTCAACTTACTGAAAAGGCGCAGACATGACCAACCTCACCGACCCGATGTTCCACGACGAAGATGCCGCCCGCGCCCACTTGGAGGCACTGCGCTGGCCGAGCGGCGCAACCTGCCCGCACTGCGGCTCGGTCGAGGGCATCACTGAATTGAAGGGCAAGACGACGCGCCCCGGCCTTCGCCAGTGCAACGCCTGCCGCCAGCATTTCACCGTGACGGTCGGCACGGTGATGGAGCGCAGCCACGTTCCGCTGCACAAGTGGGTGCTGGCGTTTCACCTTATGGCCGCGAGCAAAAAGGGCTATTCGGCTCACCAGCTTCACCGGACCATCGGCGTGACTTATAAGTGCGCTTGGTTCATGGCTATGCGTATTCGCGAGGCGATGAACGTCCCGAACCCCGCCCCGCTCGGCGGCGAGGGCAAGATCGTCGAAGCCGATGAGATGTACCACGGCAAGACTGAGGTGCCAGTTGCCCGCAGTCGTGGCCGCATTCCGACGCCGACGAAAAGGCGACGTTATACTTGACATACCCAGCGGTCGGAGGTAGGTTGCGGTTATAGGAGAGATACCGATGGCCCAATCTGTTCTGAGCGCCCCGCAGTTCCACGACGAAGAAGCCGCGTACGCCTTCGTCGAGGCGCGCATCTGGCCGAATGGCCCGGTTTGCCCGCACTGCGGATCGGTCGAGCGCATCGGCAAGATGGGCGGCAAGAGCACCCGGATCGGCTTATACAAGTGCTACGCCTGCCGCAAGCCGTTCACCGTCAAGGTCGGCACCGTGTTCGAGGCCAGCCACGTCGAGCTGCACCTTTGGCTACAAGCGATGCACCTGCTTTGCGCCAGCAAGAAGGGGATCAGCAGCAACCAGCTTCACCGCACCTTGGGCGTGACCCTAAAAACTGCATGGTTTATGTCGCACCGCATCCGTGAGGCGATGAACACTGTGGGCATGGAGCCGATGGGCGGCGAAGGTGTCATCGTCGAGATCGACGAAACCTTCATCGGCAAAAAGGCGGGCGCTCCCGTTCGTCGGGGTTATGCCCACAAGCACGCGGTCATGACCCTGGTCGAGCGTGGCAAGGGGTCGCGTTCCTTCCATGTCTCGGGAACCGCTGCGGCGGACCTGCTGCCGGTCATCAAGGCGCACGTCGCGACCGGATCGCACGTCATGACCGACGAGGCCGGGCAGTACGCTCACCTGAGCAAGCACTTCGCCGCGCATGACTTCGTGCGCCACGGTGCGGAGGAATACGGGCGCGGCATCGTTCACACTAACACCGTCGAAGGCTTCTACAGCGTGTTCAAACGCGGCATGAAGGGCATCTACCAGCATTGCAGCGAGAAGCACCTGCACCGTTACGTGGCGGAGTTCGATTTCCGCTACAGCAACCGCGCGAAGCTCGGTGTGAGCGACGTTGCCCGCGCCGATGCGGCGTTGAAGGGCATCGTCGGTAAGCGCCTGACCTACCGAACGACTGCTAGGCAAGTAGAGGTGTGAGCAAGGATTGCGCGCGCACCGACGACCCATTGATTGCCCATTGGAATAGCTATTCGGGCGGATGGCTGCGCCGTAACCTGCGCGACGATGGCATACAGCGAATCGGAACTCATTTTACCTGCTTTACAAACGCTGATTGAGCGAGGCCAAGCTAATGGGACAGAGACCACCGAATTGATTGCGGCCCTTCGCGAGCGGTTGAAGCCGACAGGCATTGACGTTGTGATCCTCAAAGGGCGTCGAGACGACCATTTTAGCCAAAAGGTGCGTAACCTTGTGTCGCACAACACTCTGGTAAAAAAGGGTCTCGCGACGTACAAAAAAGGGCAACAGCAGACAGTGTTTTACATCACAGAAGAAGGTGTAAAATATTTCCGTCGGAATGCTCTTAAGTTTGATTACTTGTTGGAACAGGGCTATGCTGATGTGCAGCGTCAGAAGGCTGCTGAGGCCGATTATGCAGAGCTTGTGATTGAGGAAGGTGCGCTCAAAAAGCATAGCGGGACACTTTATTCACGCTCACGCAAATTGTCAGATATCGCAAGAGAGCAATTTTCAGATGCAGACGGTAAGATCACATGCGTTGGGTGTGGGTTTGAAGGAACCAAAACGTATGACCAAGCTGGACTGGGATTGATCGACATCCACCATACCCGGCCGCTTTATCTCGGCGCGGGCATTGGAGAGACGAAGGACTTAACGACAGCCCTCAAAGGGGTTGCGCCTCTGTGCCCGAATTGCCATCGCGTCGTGCATCGGGTGCGTGGTCGTTTAATGAGCATCCCGGAACTTAGTAGGTTGACCGGCTATGGGCCGCGTTGAGGAGTGACCATGCAGTCGGCAGTCAAGGTTTTCGGTCACGCCATCGGGACGAAGAAATACGGGCTGATCTACGCGGACCCGCCATGGGCGTTCGAGACTTTCAGCGCCAACGGCCATGGCCGCAGTGCCGAAGCGCACTACGATTGCATGACCTTGGAGGGCATCCAAGCGCTTCCCGTTCCTGACGTAGCTGAGAAGAATGCCGTGCTCCTTCTATGGGCAAGAGATCCTATGATCCCGGCTGCACTCGATCTTATAAAGGCGTGGGGTTTTGAGTTTAAAACTATTGGTTTTTATTGGGCTAAGTTGAACAAGAGTGCGCCTGGGCTGTGCATATCTCCAGACGACTTCTTTACAGGCATGGGCTACTGGACGCGGGGCAACGTGGAGCAATGCTTGTTGGCAACGCGGGGCAAGCCATCGCGCAAGAGCAAGGCTGTCCGTAAGCTGGTGATCTCAAACCGTCGGGAGCACAGCCGGAAGCCCGATGAGATGCACGGCCATATTGAGGACCTCGTTGACGGCCCCTACCTTGAGCTTTTCTCCCGAGCCAATCGGCCGGGTTGGGATAGCTGGGGAGCGCAAACCGGACTATTTGATGCGGGTCAAGCCGAAACGCGCCGACGTTCTTCTTACTCTAAGACCAAAGAGCCGAAGCCGGCTAAGCCGGTGGTCGAAAGAGCCGAAACGGCTTGGAGTTTCGATGATATCTGGACGGCATCCAAAATCTGAGGGAGGGCAAAATGCCAGCACGCAAACCAAAGACGGACGAAAAGCCGCAGTCCGAACGGTTCGTAGAAACCGCTCGGGAGATCGGCACCGACGAGACGCAGGAAGCGTTCGAGCGTGTGTTCGATGCTGTGGTCAAAGGGAACCTTAAGAATGCAGATACACCAGCTAAAAAAATTCGAGTTAGGCAACCCAATCCGCCGCGAGCGATTTGACGAATGCGCTAACGCTATCGAGCATTTCCCTTGTTTGTGTCTCATCGTAGCGAGACCCAATGTGAAGGCCGGGATTCCTCCAGGCGATTTTTACCGCAGTGAGTAGCGCCGCAGCTTCGCCCAAGAACGCCTCTTTTCTCCTTTGGTCCGTCTTGCTTCTGTCCACATTCTTTAGCCAATTGTTGATAGGTTTCAGATACGCTTCCCAGTTCGGAGCATATGTAACACCAATGCTACTTGCCAATGCGCGGAGCACACGCTCCATCGCAAGCATAAGATGGTAACAGCAAGCGTCGTAGCGTTCGCAGGCGTAGCACCTGAATGCCTCCCTGAGATCGTGGTCCATGTCGGGGAAGCGATCTGTTACGGCTTCTCCAAGCAAGTCGGCACTCTCGTAAAATGAAGCCTTTTCCGGCCTGATTTGATAGAACGTACCTCGTTTAAGTTCGTCCTCAATCCGACGGGTCAAGTCGGATTGAAGCTCAACGTATTCTCTCCAAGAGACAGGACGCGACCTGAGAAAGCCCGCCATTCGATCAATCTGGTCAACCGAAATATGCAAAAGCGATCCCTCACATTCGCTTCGCATTGATTGCAAAACGGCGAGACTGAAGTCCACTTGAAACTGAGGCATAGGGCTTACATCAGCAACCACCCCAGCCTTAGCGGAAATCGATGCGTCGGAAACGCCTTTTAGCTTTGACAGAGAGTTCGTGATTGCCACGAACCTGTATGCATGAAACCTAAGAATTTCCCATATGGACACCACCCGTCTGTCCGGGCGAATCGCTCGGATTGACACAGCCTAACTTTCCCGGCTGGGTATGGGAAGTACAATATCGCCGACGAAAAAGGGTCGTTCTGGCCCAGCCGACAAGCGCGCCGTGGTCGCCTTGGTCGAGCGCGGCGGCGAAGCCCGCGCGGTCGCGATGACCGGCAAGGCCGTCACCTCAAAGAATGTCGGCGAAGTGCTGCGCGTCCACGCCGACAAGGCCAGCCGCCTACAAACTGACGAAAGCCGCTTTTACCCGCCCATTGCCGGCCACTTCGCCAGCCACGAGACGGTGCATCACGCCGCCAAGGAATACGCTCGCGACGATGTGACCACGAACAGCGTCGAGGGTTTCTTCGGTGTGTTCAAGCGCGGCTTCACCGGCATCTATCAGCACTGCGGGGAGCAGCACTTCCAGCGTTATCTGGACGAATACACGTTCCGTTTCAACAACCGGGTCAAGCTGGGCGTGCATGACACAGAACGGGCGAACAGGGCGATCCGGGGTGGCGAGGGCAGGCGTCTCACATATCAAGGAACTCGTTCGGCCTAAAACGCCTCGTCAGATCATGCGGGCATTTCTGAGATGGATGGCGAAACAGGACCAAGTAACATAGTTCTTAGGGTGGATCGGCGATGTGAGAACACGCACTCGGACGACTGACTTGCTAGACCCGATCCGCCCTGCCAGAATCCAACCCATGAACCGCGATCCAAAGCCCTCTTCGTCGCGTAAGCATATGACAGGCTCTAACGTCCTTAGTACGATTTCAGGAACGTTACTAGGCTTTCTTGGGCCAGTGGCCTCTTACCCAATCGTCACCGCGTCAGACTTGACGGCGACTAGTTGGAACTCGGTAGGCAAATCTCTGACGTGGGCCACCAGCGAAATTGACAGGCAACTCAGAACCAAGCCCGCCTACGCCACGGAGAGAGCCTCTCATTCCGGCAAAAGAGAACGAGTCAACTAGCCAGCCCTTCCTGCCGGGGCTTCAAGCGGCTGGTTTGCAGGTTGTCCAGAGCACTTATGCTGGTCCTTTACCTGTACCGCAAGTTTTAGAGGGATACCGACAGATAGACGCATCTTTCCCAGGTCGCATCATGCGTATGGCTGAGGAAAACGCGGCCACTGAGCGTAAGACCTCCGAGCGAGCGCAGACGTTTATGCTGCTGGAGCGAACAGCAGCTAGGGTATTCGGCTTAGTGTTTGCACTAAGTGCGATAGGACTGGCGACTTATCTTGCCCTTAACGGCCATGATGCCGTCGCCGGTATCATGGCAGGAACTACGGTGGCTGCAGTTACTGCTGCTCTTATAATGGGCAGATCACCCTAAGATGGCAGGCTAGTAGAACGTCTATTGGCTTTTTGGATGCCGTCTTTGCCTATCGTGACACCCTCCTGCTTTTCGTGTTTAAGCTTTGGTGGGGTGTTAAGCGCTCGCCGCAGCGCCTCGTCACGACGGCGCTCAACGTCTGCCGTATCATCTTCGGAAATGGGTTCCATTGGCGTCTTCCCTTCGACCTCTGCCAGATGTGGTGACGGTAACAGAGCCGTTTTTCAAGGGGTGCGAGAACGCTTGTGAAATCCTGACGCGGTTTCCGCCATTTGAAGCCGATCACTACATATCTGGCGTTCTAAACGAAGGCTGGACTAGATTCCAGCAGATACAATATTTGTATGACAAAGTATCGGATTACCAGAACACAGCCATACAGTCAGTAATAATATCAGACGGCTTCAAGAACATGAAAGACGAAGATGACAAGACTAGAATTTTAATAGAAAACTTTGTAAAATACACTGACGAAGCCGGCAGGAGAGCTATGCTTTATGCCGAAATGCTTTACGTCTACGCGTTTTGTATAATTGAAATTACACGTACAGTAAACAAGAAAATTCACGGCCAGGAGCGAATTTGCGATGAGCCTCGGGGCGTCAGGGACGCACGCAATAAATTGATTGTGCATCCGGATCAAGTCAAGGACGGGCCAATATTTTCCATGACTGGTGCAATACACTGGAGCGATAACCACGGGATTAAGCTGAAACATCTCCGACAGCCACACGAAAGCCAGATGTATCAGGACACGAGCTTTAATCCGAATTGCATTGAATTTCGTGAGTTCTGGCTTCTCTGGTGGCAGATAACACACACAAAACTGTGGACTCTCATGTTTCCTGAGCCTTCCCCTTGATCCGATGTCTAACCATCGCCTCCCATAGTTCTTTTACATGCTCACGCATGATGGCGTCGTGCTCGGCATCGAAGCCCTCAAACTCGCCTTGGAATGCTCGCACCCACGAAACTGCGCAGCCGGCTTCAATCATCTCCGGTGTCGCTCCTATTTCATAGCCACTGTCGGGCATAAAGACTTTCCTTTCAGTCCCTGACGGCTGCTATGTCAAAGGGATAATTAGGAAAATATCCTTAGAAAATCGCTCGGTCGCCGGCGAGGGCTGAAAAGCGAGAAAATGCAGTTTTGCTGCTGTTATGAAAGTCCCAGATCGCCTGCGCCGTATGTGGCAGGAACACGCGGGCCGAAGCGCGTCCGCGCGTTAATCAAACCGAGCAACAACAAACCTTCGCCGTTGATGGAGCAAGCCTATTCTGGCACTGCGGTGACTCACGGCACGGTCGGTGGGCCGCAGCGTGACACGCGACTGTCGTATCGCGACCGGACAGGGGTTGATATCACGGCCGTATCTTGTTTGTATGGCAAGCAGCGTTCGAGGCGAGCCTTGCCGATTCGTCTGCAACGCGAGCGGATCAACCACACACAAGGATGGACATGATTGCACGGGCGACACTGGCGTTGATGCTGGCGGGGCCGGCGATGATGGGAAGCCTTCTCGCGCCCACGCATCCCGCCGCCGCCCAGACTCGAAAGCCATCCCTGTTGCCTCCCGGCATCGATTCGCGCGAGCGCTCGGCGTCGTCACGCCGCGGCCGCGCCATGACCACGCAAGCCGGCCGTCTGACCCGCCGCAGCCTGTCAGCGCCGTCAGCCCGCGTCGACGGCGGCCTCGCGTACGACATGCCACGCGACGCGCAGGGCCGCCCGCTTACGGAACAAGCGGCCAAACCGCGAACCGGCGTGATCCAGACCGGCACCGCGAGCTGGTATGGCGGCAGCGAGTGGCAGGGCCACCGCATGAGCAACGGCGACCGTTACGATCAGGATCGCCTCACGGCGGCGCACGCCACCTTGCCGATGGGCACCAGGGTCCTGGTCAGCTTGACCGACAGCAGGCGGTCGGTGGTCGTTACCGTCACCGACCGCCCCGGCACCCGGACCCGCATCATCGACCTCAGCCGGGGCGCCGCCGCCGCCCTCGGCATCATGGATCGGGGCTTGGCGAAAGTCACCTTGACGCCGCTTTAGCGTCAAACGCCAAGGCCGCGAGGGCGGCGTCGGTCGCCCCGGCGCTCCAATGTTCGGCAACCCAGGCGCGCGACTCGCGGCCGGCGCGCCCCAGGCGTCCGCCATCGTCCCAAGCCGCGACGACGGCACTGGCATAGGTGGCCGTGTCGCACTCGGCGCGGAGCACTGGCGCCGTGCCCAACCCTTCCGCTGCCGTCGGGGTACACAGGCAGGGCACGCCATGCGCCATGGCGGTCAGCACTTTGCCCTTGACGCCCGCGCCAAAGCGCAGCGGCGCCAGCGCCAGCCGCGTCCGCCGCATGACCGGCGCCATGTCGGGTATGTCGGGTTCGACCGCGACCCGCTCCGAGGCAGCCTGCCGCATCCATTGCGGCATGTCCCGCCCGACCAGGCGCAGCCGGATGCCGGGCGCCTTCGACCACACCGCCGGCATTACCGATTCCAATAACCACCGAACCGCGTCGCAGTTGGGCGCATGGCCGAAGCTGCCGAGAAACAGCGCCTCGCCCCCGGCGGACGTCGCCACGTCGCCGAGCGGCACATCCCAGGGCGCCACGGTCGCCGCAACCCCGGTGGCAGCGAGCGACGCCGCCTCGAACTCGGAATGCGTGATCACCTCGGCGGAGCGGGCCGCGGCAAGCTCGGCGGCTTCCAGCCCGTGCGGCACGGGATGGCCGGTCACCTGCCAGCGTCGGCGCGCGCGCAACCCGTGCAAATCACCGACACCATAAACCGCCCGCACGCCCGGGTTGGCGGCCCGCACCGCCAGCAGCCACGCCATGCTCGACACCCGATGCAGGTACGCGAGCCGCACCCGTCCGGCATACGTGTCGAGTGCCGCCGCTATGGTCGCATGGTCGGCCACCGCCACCGCATAACCCAATCGACCCAACGCGGCGACATGCGACAGGGCGGCGTCGGAGCCGGCGTCCCGCCCCGCCGCCGGTAACGCCCGGTCCACGAACAAGGCAAGCGGCCGATCCCGGTCAGGTCGCCACCCGTGGCGGCGTGGCGCCGCGACCCGCACCGGCGGGAAGCCCTCCACCACGACCTCCACGCCCGGCCGCAACGGCGGATCGAACCATAGCTCGAACGCCTGTCCGCCGACCACCGACAGGTCGGGCCGGTCCTCGTTGGCGACGGCGCTGCCGACCGCCACCCCGTCGACCCATACGCCCAGGCGAACCTGCGCCGGCGCCCAGCCAGCCACGCCGAGCCGGTCGGCGCGCTCCAGGTTGCCTATGCGAGCAACTCGGCCAAGTTGAGCTTGGCCCAGTACAACAGCACGATCGTCTTGGCATCGGCGATCTCGCCGCGCTCCACCATCGCCAGCGCCTCGTCGAGGGTCGGCTCGATCACCGCGATGTCCTCCCCCTCATCCTCCAGGCCACCGCCCACGCCCGTCCGGTCGGAGGCCTGGTATTTGGCCACGAAGTAGACCACCCGCTCGGTGATGCTGCCAGGACTGCTGTACGCTTCGAGGATGCGGCGCGGCTCGGTCACGCGCACGCCGACCTCCTCCTCCGCCTCGGCCTTGATCGCAGCCTCTTCCGACCGCCCGGATTGCGCATGGTCCTCGATCAGGCCGGCCGGCACCTCGATCATCCAACCCTTGCGCAAACCCGGCGACGGGTGCGCAAGCGGGTTCGCGTGCGCCGGGTAACGGAACTGCTGCACCAGCAGCACCCTGCGGCGTCGGGGATCGAACAGCAGGATGGCGGCGCCATTGCCGCGGTCGTAGGTCTCGCGCTGCAACCGGACCCATTGGCCATCCAGCCGGCGATAGTCGAACTCGGTTCGGCGCAGAACCGAGAAACCAGTATCGACGATCTGCTGCACACCGATTAGGCGCACCTCATCAGGCTGATCGCCGGGCACACTCAGGCTGTCCATCGCGTCTCCTGGCCGCATCGGTTGAGAGTGCCCACAATAATGTCAATCCCCTCACGATGCCAGCGTTGTACTGCCCGGTGGTCGGCACCCAGCAGGGTGCCGAGGCGTCGCCAACTGAACATGTGGCGTTCGGTCGCCGGGTTCACCAGCGCGCGGGCGCCGACGATCCGGCGCAGCACGTAGCGATCGTTGGGGATGCGCCCCAGCCATCCCCAAGCCTCGTCCATCGCGGCGATCCGCGCCGGCGACGGCGGCGACGGGCGCAACCGCTTGCCCGGCTCGCCGACCGCCTCGACACAGGCGGCGCGCACCACCTCCAACGCGGAGGTCCGCAGCCGCGGCGATGGCCCGCTGTCCGGCAGCGAGAGGAGGATCGTCTCGGCGTCCTCCAGCCGCGCCACCACCCAAGTGGCATCGATCACGACGGTCATCCCAGCGCCTCGGTGAGGCTGCCCCATCCGGGCCAGGATGTCCCGGCCAACCAAGTGCCCCGCACCAGCAGGTCCCAAGCCAACGGATCGCCAGCCGGCAAAGGCGGACGGTCCGGGTCGCCCGACAGTGCGGCTGATGGTGCAGCAGGCGCGTCAAACGTCGGGGCAGCTTCCATGTCGTTCTCCTGTGACCACCTGTTAGTTAGTATAACTAACTTTGTTTGTCCACAGAAATAACATTGTCAGGTTAGTCTCACTCACCTAGACTGCCCTGCATGGAACCGATCGTAGCTGGAACGCGCATCCGCGACGCCCGCCGGGCACGCGGGCTGACCCAGGCACACCTTGCCGCGGCAGTAGGAGTCAGCCGCAGCGCCGTAGCGCAGTGGGAGACCGACCGTGCCGGTCAAGTGACCGGCAACCTATCCCGCGTCGCCGCAGTGCTGGGCGTGCCGATGGCGCAGTTGATAACCTCGGACGCCACCGTCGGCGTAGTCACCGCTGATGCGGCGGAACTGGCGTTGGTGCGCCTCTATCGCGACTGCACGCCGGCCGACCGGCAGTTGCTGCTGCGCACCGCACGGCGCCTGACCCGCAGCCCCACGCCGGCGGAGCCTCAGTCGGCGTAGTTCTCGCCGCGCGCGTCCAGCAACAGGCGAGCCTCCGCAAAGTGCCGCACGGCCGCGTCGCCATAATGGTCCCAGGCCAGCGCCGTCGCCTCCGCGACCGCGTCCGGCAGCACCGAGAGCGGCCGCCCGCTCGCATAGGCCAGCATCAGGGTCTTGCAGGCTCGCTCGTAGTAATACAGGTCGTCGAACGCCTCGGCCACGGTCGGCGCCACGATGAGCACGCCGTGATTGCCCATGAGCAGTCGCCGCCGGTCCCCCAGCGCCCGCGCCAGCCGCTCGCCTTCCGCCTCGTTGTCGGCCACCCCGCCATAGGCGAGGTCGACGGCCACGCGATTGAAGTAGCGCGCTGAAGTCTGGTCGACCGGCAGGATGGTCGGGTCCGCCAATGCCGCCAGCGCCGTGCTGTACGCCGGATGCACATGCAGGATGCACCGCGCCTGCGGCACCAGCGCGTGGATGCGGCCGTGGATGCACCAGGCGGTGCGATCCGGCGCGTCGGCCCAGTCTAGCACACCGGGATCGCCGGCGTCGAGGTGCAGCAGGTCGGAGGCGCGGATGCGGGAGAAGTGCATCCATTTCGGGTTCATCAGGAATCGGCCGCCGGAATCGTCGGTGGCCACGCTGAAATGGTTGGCGACCGCTTCGTGCCAGTCGTTCAGCGCGGCCAGGCGGAACGCCGCCGCCAACTCGACACGCAACCTTCGTTCGGTGGCCTGCGACGTGGAGAACAGGTTGGTGACCGACATCGGCCCACTCCTTTATGATCGAAGCAAGGCTACCGCGTCGCGCGGCGACGCAAAAGCCGCTACCTTCAGGCCACGCATCACGGAGGCCCGCATGTCTGCCGTCCAAGACACACCGACCACCCCGGCACCTCCCGAGATCGCCCGCCTGCTGGCGCATCACCGTCCCGGCCACGGCCTGTCGCGGCCGTTCTACCACGACCCGGCGGTGTTCGCGCACGACATCGCGCGCATCTTCCACCGGCACTGGTTGTGCGCCGGCCATGTCAGCCAAGCCGCCAATCCCGGCGACTGGTTCCTGGTGCGGGTCGATGCCGAGCAGGTGATCGTGGCGCGCGACGGGACCGGCGCGCTGCACGCCTCGCTCAACGTCTGCCGCCACCGCGGCGCCGAGATCTGCCATCAGCCGTCCGGTCACGACCGCTACTTCGTCTGTCCGTACCACGCCTGGACCTACAACCTCGATGGCACGCTCGCCGCCGCACGCCACATGCCGGCGGAGTTCGACCGTGCGGCCCATGGCCTGCGCCGCGTGGCGCTGAAGGTCGCGGCCGGATTGGTGTTCATCAGCCTGGCCGAACGCCCGCCCGGCTTCGACCACGTTGCCCGCGCGCTGCAGGCGAGCGTCGGCCGGTACGGCTGGGGTGGCGCGCGGGTCGCCCATCGCGCCACCTACACCGTCGCCGCGAACTGGAAGCTCGCCGTCGAGAACTACGTGGAATGCTACCATTGCAGTCCCAGCCACCCGGAATACAGCAAGCTGCACGCGCTGGAGCAGCCGGCCCCCCGCATCGCGCGGCTGAATGCCGCGATGGCGTCGCGCACCGCGGCACTGGGAGTGGACGTGGCCACGCTGGCCGCCTGGCACAACGACCGCGATGCCGAACCGATCGACTGCTTCCGTTACGCGCTCTATGACGGCGTCGACACCGGCAGCGAGGATGGCCGCGCCGTGGCGCCGCTGATGGGCGCCTTCACCGCCTATGACGGCGGCGCCACCAGCGTGCATGTCGGGCCGGCGAGCTTCCTGCTGGCCTACCCGGACCACGGCGTCATCTACCGATTCTGGCCTCACGGCATCGGGCAATGCGGCATGGAGCTGATCTGGCTGGTGCGCGGCGACAGCGAGCCGGGACGCGACTACGACCTCGATCGATTGACCTGGCTCTGGCGGGTGACCACGGAAGCCGATAAGCGCATCATCGAACATGCCGCCAACGGCGTCGCCAGCGCCTTCTACGCGCCCGGGCCGCTGGCTCCGATGGAGGCCAACGAGGCCCGTTACCTGGCTTGGTACCTTCACGAGCTCGCGGCGCCCACCTGAGCAACTGCCGACACGCCGCCACGTTGTCCGAGGCGGACATGGGGATGATGCGGTGGCAATCGAGCAGGTCGAGTCGGTGGCAGTCATTCCCTTGGCCGAGGAGACCGTCGCGGTCTCCAAGCGCGAAGTGCAACGGCGCCGCCTGCAAATCCAGCTCAAGACCGAGACGGACACCCAGGTAGCCAGGGCCAGCCTGCGGCACGATGAGATCGTCGTCGATCGCGTGCCGGTCAACAAGGTCGTCACCGTCGCCCCAGAAGTGCGCGAGGAGAATGGCGTCACCATCATTCCGGTTTTCGAGGAAATTATGGTGATGACCAAGCAACTTGTTCTCCGCGAAGAACTTCATGTCCGGCGGGTGGTGACGACCCGCGAGGCGTCCGAGCCGGTCGAAGTGCGCCGCCAATACGCCATCACCGAATTCCTGGACCCTTCCCGGTCGTCATCTACGGTTTCAACAATGAAAGACACCGACAATGGCCAATAGAACGATTACCGCGATGTTTTCGACGCGCGCCGAAGCCGATCGGGCGGCGGACGCGCTGCGTTCCGACCTCAGCCTGTCGTCCTCCGCGGTGAACGTCGTCGCCGGCGAGAGCGCTGGCACGGCGGCGACATCGACGCAGACGCAATCCTACGAGGATCGCGGCTTCTGGTCTTCGCTGAAGAACCTGTTTGTGCCCGACGAGGATCGCTACGCCTACGCCGAGGGCTTGAGCCGCGGCAACTTCCTGGTCACTGCCTCGCTCGACGACGCGATGGCGACACGGGCGATGGACGTCCTTGAGCACCATGGTGCCGTCGACCTGGACGCACAGGAACATAGTTGGCGGCAGAGCGGCTGGCAGGGCTACACCGGGGCGGCCGCTGCTGGCGGGGCTGCCGGCGCCATGGCGACCACGACGGCCGCCAAGCCGACCATGACCACCGCCACCAGCGACACGGCGATTGCCGGCCGGACCACCGGCGGGGCCGGCACGGCCGCGGCGACCGGGGACCAGACGATCCAACTCGCCGAGGAACAACTCCGCGTGGGCAAGCGCGACGTCAGCCATGGCCGGGTTCGGATCCGCAGCTACGTGGTCGAGACGCCGGTCAGCGAGCAGGTCACGTTGCGCGACGAGCATGTCTCGGTCGAGCACCGTGCCGTCGACCGTCCGGTCACGGGCGCCGACGCCGACATCTTCCGCGAGCGCACCATCGAGGCGACCGAGACCGACGAGGAAGCCGTCATCGCCAAGGATGTGAGGATCCGCGAGGAACTCGTGTTGCGCAAGGATGTGGAGCAGCGGACCGAGACAGTGACCGACAAGGTCCGCCGGACCGAGGTCGAGGTCGAGGGCGATCACGCCAGCGCGCGGACGGGTGGAACCACGACGACGGGTGGAACCACGACCACCGGCGGCACCACGGCGGTTCCGGGCACCAACCCTACGCCTAAGCCGATCTAACCGGCGGCTCGCCCCGTCACGCCGCGTGGCGGGGCGCAAGCCTGGGATTGGTTGTCGGAAGCAATACGTTTCGACCTTGCTATGTACCCGGATAACGTGCTTGTGTGCTTCCCTAACCGGAGGCGGCCTTGGCAAACGTTACCTGGAAGGGAAGCAGCGGCGCGTGGAGTAATCCGCTCGACTGGTCAACCCTGACCGCTCCCAGCGTGAATGACACTGCCACTTTTACCTCCGCAGCCGTCAGCACTGCAACTATTTCACAACCAACTTCCACTAATACTGTCAACCTTGCAGCTGGAACGAACACCACGCTCGTCGTGGGTTCGGCGTTGTCCCTCTCCGGCAGCTTTCACCTGGATGGCGGCACCTTGGACTTGGCACCCGGCGGGGTGATCAAAGGTGGCACAATCGATGTCGGCACGGGCTCGCTGGTAGCGGCGGGCGGCGTGCTCGACGGCGTGGTCGTAGCCGGACCGCTCGGCGGTGGAGTGACCATTACCCCAGCCACGGCTGCGTTGACCGCCGCGGCGAATTCCGGAACGCTCAGCGTGTCGAATACGCTGCACCTGACCGCCGGCACCTATGATGCGGTGGCGCTGGTCAACGTCATTACGGCAACCCCGTTCAACCTCGTCGCGGACAGCGGGACCGTGACGCTTGGTTCCGCTGCGGGTCTCGATTTCACCTTGGACGACCCGCGTCACGTGCCAGGCAATCCACCGACCGCCTCGCAGGTTGGCATCAGCGGCCCCGGGACGCTCGTCAACAACGGCATCATCCAGTCCGACATCAGCGTCCAGAGCGCCCCGCTGACCGTCCGGGTCAGCCGTTTCGTGAACAACGGCACGATCGCCCTAAGTCCCGCCAGTGTTCCGAGCGAGACCTACTACTACACGCAAACTGTCGGTAAGCAGACACAAAGCGGAACACTGAGCTGGACTGCTCAGTTTCAGGCAAGCCTACAAGTCACAGGCGCGAGCTTCGTCAATGGCGGCCTGTTGGAAGGCGTCGCCGCTGTGGTGGACGTGGAGTCTTCCAGCTTCTTCAATTCCGGCCAGATCACCCTTGCTGACGGAACCACCCAGGCCCCGGTCACGGGTCCGCAGTATTACATTACCACCATCCCGTTACCATCGAGCCTCAAGGTAGGATCGGCAACTTTCTCGAACACCGGGACGCTGAGCGCCTCGACCATAGAGATCGACGGCAACGTGACTTTGCCGCAACGGGGCACGCTGGTCGGCCATGTCGTGCTCGCCGGCACGCTCGACCTGCAGGGCGGCACGCTCGACCTCGGCGCTGTCTCCGGCACGACATACAGTTTCGCGGGCGGCGTGCGCAACGGCACCTTGGCCACCCGGGGCATCCCGCTCGACGACGCCAACGCCACCCTGAGCAACGTCACGGTCATCGGCGCCACCCTGACCGACATCACGACCGGCCCGGTGACGCTCGACGCGAACACCACCAACCTCGTCTATACCACTGCGGCGACCGTGACAGGCGTCTCGGTCTCCGCCGGCGCGGCGGGCGTCGGGAACCGTCTGGTCGCAAGTGCCTCCGGAACACTGACGTTCGACAACACCACGACGATCAGCGAGCTCGTTGCCGGCTCGACGCTGGAGATCGACGGTCCGGGCTCTTTCGCCGAAAACGGCCGCATCGTGCTCGACGGCGCGGCGCTCACCGTGGCGACCACGCTCGACGGCAACGGCACGATCGCGCTGGCCGACGGCGCCTCGCTCTCGATCGCCAACGTGGCCGCGACCGACGCCACCAAAATCGCGTTCGGCGCCGGCCACAACCTGCTGACGGTGCAAGGCACGGCCTCAAGCCTGACCGCGCTCGGCCTCACCCTCACCGGCTTGCAGCAAGGCGACGTGCTGGACTTCACCAACCTGTCGGCGAACTCGACTCCGGGCGGCCCGTTCGCCATCGCCGGCGCCACCGCGAACAACGGCACGCTCGACATCTCGGCCGCTTCCGGTCAACAGGCCAGCCTGGCCATCGCCAACGCCGCCGGCCTCAGCTTCGTCACCAGCAGCGACCAGAACAGCGGCACGCTTGTCACCGTCGCCTGCTTCCGCGCCGGCACCGCCATCGCCATGGAACGCGGCGAGGCGGCGGTCGAGACGCTGCGCATCGGCGACCTGGTACGCACCGCCAACGGCCGGCTGCGCCCGATCCGCTGGCTCGGGCGGCGCGCCTACCCGGCCAAGTTGGTCCGCGCGCAATCGCAGCTCCGCCCGGTTCGCGTCGCCGCCGGCGCGCTGGGCGACGGATCACCCCGGCGCGACCTCTACCTCTCGCCACTGCACGCATTGCTGCTTGACGGCGTGCTGGTCCCCGCGGCGGCCCTGGTCAACGGCGTCACGATCACCCGTGCTCCCGTCGCCGCCGTGTCGTACGTGCATATCGAGTTGGACAGCGCCGACATCATCCTGGCCGAGGGCGCCGCCACCGAGACCTTCGTCGACTGCGACAGCCGCTCGATGTTCCATAACGCCGCCGAGTACGATCGTCTCTATCCCGGTGCCGCGCCTCGGAAATGGCTGTTCGCGGCGCCGCGCGTCGAGCAGGGCTGGCGGTTGCAGGCGATCCATGCCCGCCTCGCCGACTTGGCGCCGGCCAGTTCGCGCGGCCGCCTGCGCGGACGCGTCGACCACCAAGGCGACGGCCGGATCGAGGGCTGGGCCATGGATGCGGACGATCCCGCCGTCCCGGTCGAGTTCGAGCTGGTCGTCCGCGGCCGGCAGCTTGGCTGCCTGATCGCCAACCGTTACCGTATCGACCTCGACCGCGCTCGGATCGGCCGCGCCACCCACGCCTTCGTGGCCGAGCTGCCGGAGCTCGACCCGGCGACGTTGGCCGGCGTCACCCTGCATCGCCTGAGCGACGGCGCGACCCTGGCGCGCTGAGCCGAAACAGGGATACGGTGGCGCCGGATCACGGGGCGCCGATGAACAGCGAGACATTCATAACCTGCGCCGTCACCGGCGCCGGCGACAGCACCGGCCGCTCGGATATGGTGCCGGTGACACCGGCGCAGATCGCCGCCGCCGCGATCGAGGCGGCGCAGGCCGGCGCCGCGATCGCCCACATCCACGTCCGCGACCCAGCCACAGGCAAAGGCAGCCGCGACGTCGCCCTGTATCGCGAGGTGGTGGCGCGCATCCGCGACAGCGGCACTGACGTGGTGGTCAACCTCACCGCCGGCATGGGCGGCGACTTGGTGTTCGGCCCCGTCGAGCAGCCGCTTCCGCCCAACGCAGCCGGCACCGACATGGCGGGCGTCACCGAACGCCTGGCGCACGTTGCCGAACTGCTGCCGGAGATCGCGACGCTCGACTGCGGCAGCATGAACTTCGCCGCCGGCGGCGACTACGTGATGGTCAACACGCCCTCCACCTTGCGCGCCATGGCGGCGCAGATGCAGCGCCTGGATATTCGGCCGGAACTGGAGGTGTTCGACTTCGGCCACCTGGTCATGGTTCGCGAGCTGATCCGCGACGGCCTGCTCGACAGCCCGGTGCTGATCCAGCTCTGCACCGGCATCCCCTACGGCGTGCCCGACGACCCGCTCAGCTTCATGGCGATGGTCCACGCGTTGCCGCAGGGCGCGGTGTTCAGCGGCTTCTCCATCGGGCGGATGCAGTTGCCGTTCGTGGCCATGGCGGCGCTGGCCGGCGGCAACGTTCGCGTCGGCCTGGAGGACAATCTGTATCTCTCACGCAGCGTGCTGGCGACCAACGGCGCCCTGGTCGAACGTGCCGCCACCATCCTCACCGCCATGGGCGCACGGGTGATCGGCCCCGCCGAGGTGCGCCAGAAGCTGCGACTGGTGAAGCGCTGATGGCAACGCTCGGCTTGCTCGGCGGCGGCGTCATCGGCGCAGCCTGGGCCGCCCGCGCCGTGCTGCACGGCATCGACGCGGTGGTCTGCGACACCGATCCGGACGCGCGGCGCAAGACCGCCGAGGTGATGGACAATGCCCGCCGCGCCTGGAGCCGGCTCACCCTGGCACCGTTGCCCGCCCCCGGCTCCTGGCGCGTCGTGACAACCGTCGAGGACGCGGCCGAGGGCGCCGACTTCATCCAGGAGAGCCTGCCGGAACGCGAGGACCTCAAGGTCGCCCTGCTCGCCCGCGCCGAGAACACCGCCCGGCCAGACGTGGTGATCGGCAGCTCGACCAGTGGCCTGCTGCCCTCCCGCTTGCAAGCGAAGATGCGGCACCCGGAGCGCTTCGTCGTCGGCCATCCGTTCAACCCGGTCTACCTGATGCCGCTGGTCGAGATCTGCGGTGGCGAGCGCACCAGCGACGCCACCCGCCAGGCGGCCGCCGCGTTCTACGCGCGCCTTGGGATGCGCCCGCTGCAAGTCCGCCGCGAGGTCGACGGCTTCATCGCCGACCGGCTGATGGAGGCGCTGTGGCGCGAGGCCCTGTGGCTGGTCCACGACGACGTCGCCACCGCCGAGGAGATCGACGACGCGATGCGCTTCGGCCCCGGCCTGCGCTGGGCGTTCATGGGCACCTTCCTGACCTACCGCATCGCCGGCGGCGAGCTGGGGATGCGGCACTTCATGGCGCAGTTCGGCCCCAGCCTGAAATGGCCCTGGACCAAGCTGATGGACGTCCCCGAACTGGACGACGCGCTGCTGGAGAAGGTCGTGGCACAGTCCGACGCGCAAGCCGCTCATCGCGGCATCCGCGACTGGGAGCGGCTACGCGACGACTGCCTGGTCGGCATCATGCAATCGCTGAAGGCGCAGGACTTCGCCGCCGGCGAAGTCCTGGCGGCGCACGAACGCAAGCTGGCGGCGGCGCAGCCGGCGGCGCAAGACGACGCCAGTTGGCGCGGCCGCGTCGAGCCGGGCTGGATCGACTACAACGGCCACATGACCGAGAGCCGCTACTTGCAGGTGTTCAGCCACGCCACCGACGGCCTGCTCGCCCGCATCGGCGCCGACGCGGCCTACGTCGCCGCCGGCCATAGCTATTTCACCGCCGAGACCCACCTCGTCCACCGCGCCGAACTGCGCGAAGGCCAGGCCTTGCACACCACGACCCAGATCCTTGCCGCCGACGACAAGCGCATCCGCCTGTTCCACAGCATCGTCCGCGACGCGGACGGCGCGTTGGCCGCCACCGCCGAGCAGATGCTGCTGCACGTCGACCTCGCGACCAAGCGGGTCGGCCCGGCGCTGCCCGAGGTGCTCGACCGCCTGCGCCCGCTCGCCGCCGCCGACGCCGCCAAACCCCATCCCGCCGCCGCCGGGCGCGCGATCCGATGAACTTCGGCCTCACCCACGAACAGGACCTGATCGTCACCACCGTGCGCGGCTTCGTCGAACGCGAGCTCTACCCACTGGAAGCCGAGGTCGAGCGCACCGGCGAGCTGCCGCGCGAAATAGGCGGCGACATCCAGCGCAAGGTGCTGGAGCTGGGTTTCTACGCCCCCAACATCCCCGCCGAGTTCAGCGGCGGCGGCCTCGGCGCGCTCGACTTCGCCCTGCTGGAGCGCGAACTCGGCCGCACCAGCATGGCGCTCAACCATTGGTGGGGCCGCCCGTCCAACATCCTGTGCGCGTGCAACGCCGAGCAGCGCGAGCGCTATTTGCTGCCCTCGGTGCGCGGCGAGAAGATCGACGCGCTGGCGATGACCGAGCCGGGCGCCGGCTCCGACGTGCGCGGCATGAGCTGCGCCGCCCGCCGCGACGGCGACGATTGGGTCGTCAACGGCACCAAGCACTTCATCAGCCACGCCGACGTGGCCGACTACGTGATCTGCTTCATCGCCACCGGCGAGGCCGAGGCGGGACGCCGACGCATCACCTGCTTCCTGGTCGACCGCGGCACGCCCGGTTTCGAGATCAGGCCCGGCTACGACAGCGTGAGCCATCGCGGCTACCACAACTGCATCCTGTCGTTCGACGACTGCCGCCTGCCCACCGGGCAAATCCTCGGCGAGGAGGGCGGCGGCTTCGAGGTCGCCAACTCCTGGCTGTTCGCGACCCGCCTCACGGTGGCCGCGATGTGCGTGGGCCGCGCCCGCCGCGCCTTCGACCTGGCGCTCGACTACGCGGCCCAGCGCCGCCAGTTCGGCCAGCAGATCGGCAAGTTCCAGGGTGTGGCTTTCCAGCTTGCTGACAGCGTGACCGAGATCGACGCCGCCGAGTACCTCACCTTGGCCGCCGCCTGGCGGCTCGACCAGAACCTGCCCTGCAACCGCGAGATCGCCCAGGCCAAGCTCTACGCCAGCGAGATGCTGGCCCGCGTGACCGACCGTGCGCTCCAGGTGCATGGCGGCATGGGCCTGATGCGCGACCTGCCGTTGGAGCGGTTCTGGCGCGACGCCCGCGTCGAGCGCATCTGGGAAGGCACCAGCGAGATCCAGCGCCACATCATCGCGCGCGAACTGCTGCGCCCGCTCGGCGCTTAGTGCAACGCCTGCTACGCCGTCTGTTGTGTCCGGGCAGCATCGCCGTCATTGGCGGCAAGCCGGCGGCCGAAGTGGTGCGGCAGAACGACCGCCTTGGCTTCGCCGGCGACATCTGGCCGGTTCACCCGACCAAGGCCAGCGTCGCCGGCCGCCCGGCGTTCCGCAGCGTGGCCGAGCTGCCGGGCGTGCCCGACGCGGTGTTCCTCGCCACCAACCGCCATCTCAGCGTCGAGCTGGTGGCGCAACTGGCCGGGTGCGGCGCCGGCGGCGTGGTCTGCTACGCCGCCGGTTTCGCCGAGACCGACGAGGAAGGCGCCGCCCTGCAACAACGGCTTTGCGCGGCTGCCGGTGCCATGCCGGTGCTCGGCCCCAACTGCTACGGCCTGCTCAACTACCTCGACGGCGCGGCATTGTGGCCCGACCAGCACGGCGGCATCCGCGTCGCGCGCGGCGTGGCGATCGTCACCCAATCGGGCAACATCGCCTGCAACCTCACCATGCAGCGCCGCGCCCTGCCGATCGCCATGGTAGCCACGCTTGGCAACCAGGCGCTGATCGGCGTCTCCGCCATGATCGCCGCCCTGGCGCGGGAATCGCGCCTCACCGCCATCGGGCTGCACATCGAGGCGATCGACGATGCCGACGCCTTCGCCTCGGCGGTGGCGGCGGGGCGCCCCCCCCGCCGCCCCCGGGGGGGGAGGAAGACCCGCCCGACCCCCCCGGGGGGCGGCCGCCAGCAGCTGCCGGGCCGCCGCTCCTGGAAGCCGG
>CAXUHK010000019.1:24348-31651 GCA_964250775.1 uncultured Acetobacteraceae bacterium
CCCCCGGCCCCCGCCCCGGCGGCGGCGGGGGCGCGAGGCGCGGCGCGGGCGGCGAGGCGGCGCGGAGGGCCCGCCTCGGCGCGCGCCGCGAGGTCACGTTCCCAGCGTTCACGGCCTCGCAGCGCGACGCCATCGCGGCGACGGTGCCGCCGCTGGTCCGCGTAACCAACCCGTTCGACTACCATACCTTCCACTGGGCCAACCGCCCCGCCATGGCCGCGACCTTCACGGCCGTGATGCGTTGCGACCAGGCCCTGACCCTGTTGATCCTCGACTTCCCGCGCAGCGACCGGGCCAGCGACGAGGACTGGCAGACTGCCGCCGACGCCTTGTCCGATGCCGTGCGGCAGACCGACGGACGCGCCGCCATCGTCGCCACCATGCCGGAAGGGCTGCCCGAGACCTGGGCCGCCCGCCTGCTGGCGCGCGGCATCGCCCCACTCTGCGGCCTCGACGAGGCGCTGGCCGCGATCGAGGCCGCAGCGTTCCTGGCGGCGCCGCGTTCCGCTGCCCCGCTTGTCGTGGGGCCACCGAACGGCGCCGCGCGCACCCTGGACGAACACGACAGCAAGCGCCTGCTCGCGGCGGGCGGCGTGCCCGTCCCCGCCGGCATCCGGTCCAGCGCGGGCGCCGAAGCCCCCGCCTATCCCGCCGCCGTCAAGGCGCTCGGCGTCGCGCACAAGACCGAACGCGCGGCGGTCCGCCTGCACCTCGCCGACCGCGCCGCGGTCGACGTCGCCGCCCGCGCCCTGGCCGGACTGGGCGACGGCCTGCTGATCGAGGCGATGGTGCCCAACCCGGTGGCCGAGATCATCGTCGGCGTGGCGCGCGACCCGGCGCTTGGCGCCTACCTCCTGCTCGGCAGCGGCGGCGTGCTGGCCGAGCTGATCGCCGACCGCGTCATCCTCATGCTCCCGGCCAGCGACCCCGACATCCACGCCACCCTGCTGTCGCTGAAGGTCGCGGCCCTGCTGCAAGGCTTCCGCGGCCGCCCCGCCGGCGACATTGAAGGCGCCGTCGCCGCCATCGCCGCCATCCAGCTCGTCGCAGTCGAGCACGCGGATCGCCTGTTGGAACTCGAAGTGAACCCGCTGATCGTCACCCCGACCGGCGCCGTCGCCGCCGATGCGCTGATCCGCCTCACGGAGCCTCCGCCATGAGCGAAGCCTTCACCGTCACCCGCGACGACGGCGTGTTCGAGTTCACCCTGCATCGCGGCAAGGCCAACGCCATCGATGCCGCCACCTCGCGCGAGATGGGCGCCGCCTTCGCCAGCTTCCGCGACGATCCGGACCTGCGCGTCGCCATTGTCGCCAGCGGCAACCCGAAGTTCTTCTCCGCCGGCTGGGACCTGAAGGCCGCCGCCGCCGGTGGCGAGCTGCCCGATGCCGATTACGGCGAGGGCGGCTTCGCCGGCCTGCAAGCACTGCCCCGCCTGAACAAGCCGGTGATCGCCGCGGTCGGCGGCCTATGCGTGGGCGGCGGCTTCGAGCTGGCGCTGGCCTGCGACCTGATCCTCGCCAGCACCGCCGCCCGCTTCGCGCTGCCCGAGATCAAGGCCGGCACGCTGGCCGACGCCGCTACCCTCCGCCTGCCGCGCCGTATTCCCTACCATGTCGCCATGGACCTGCTGTTCACCGGCCGCTGGATGGAGGCCGACGAGGCGACCCGCTGGGGCCTCGCCGGCGAGCTGTTGGCGCCCGAAACTCTACTCCCACGCGCCCGCGAAGTGGCCCGGCTACTGGCCTCCGGCCCACCCCTGGTGTTCGCCGCGATCAAGGAAGTGTCGCGCGAGACCGAAGCCATGCCGTTCGCGCCGGCGCTGGCCCGCATCGCCGCCCGCGACTTCCCGGCTGTTGCCGCGTTGTACGGCAGCGAGGACCAGATGGAAGGCCCACGCGCATTCGCGGAGGGCCGCGCACCGGTTTGGCGCGGCCGTTAAAGGAGACGATAGATGAAGACGAGGCGATTGGGCCGCCAAGGCCCCGAGGTTTCGGCGATCGGTCTGGGCTGCATGGGCATGTCCGCCTTCTATGGCGGCCGCGACGAGGCGGAGTCGGTCGCCACGCTGCGACGCGCGGTCGAGCTTGGCGTCACCTTCTTCGACACCGCCGACATCTACGCCAACGGCGTCAACGAGGAGCTGGTCGGCCGCGCGCTGGCGCCGCACCGCGACCGCCTCGTCATCGCCACCAAGTTCGGCAACACCTGGACCGCCGACGGCCAGCGTGGCTCGATCAACGGCCGCCCCGACTACGTGCGCAGCGCCTGCGACGCCAGCCTCAAGCGCCTCGGCGTCGACATGATCGACCTGTACTACCAGCATCGCGTCGATCCGAACACGCCGATCGAGGACACCGTGGGTGCCATGGCCGAACTCGTGCGCGCCGGCAAGGTGCGCCACCTCGGCCTGTCCGAGGCCGGCCCGCAGACCATCCGCCGCGCCCACGCGGTGCATCCGATCGCCGCCCTACAGACCGAGTACTCGCTGTGGAGCCGCGACCCTGAGGACGAGATCCTCGCCGTCACCCGCGAGCTCGGCATCGGCTTCGTGCCGTACAGCCCGCTCGGCCGGGGCTTCCTGACCGGGCAGATCAAGAGCATCGACGACCTCGACCCGGACGACTGGCGCCGCGCCAACCCGCGCTTCCAGGGCGCCAACTTCGCCAGCAATCTCGATCTGGTAGCCAAGATCGACGACATGGCCAAGCGGCGCGGCTGCACCGCCAGCCAGTTGGCCCTCGCCTGGGTGTTGGCGCAGGGCGCGGACATGGTGCCGATTCCCGGCACCAAGCGGCGCCCGTATTTGGAAGACAATGTCGGAGCCGTCGACGTGGCGTTGTCATCGGCGGAGCTGGCGGAAATCGATCGCATCCTGCCCGCCCACAGCTTTGCCGGAACGCGCTATCCCGAAGCCGGGATGCAGGCGGTCAACCTGTAACGACAGTCCTCAACGCGACAGCTGGTCGGGGCCGAATGCCCCGCCATTGCTGTTGAAATCCTGTGGGCCCAGACCCCACCCGCCACCGGCCGTGCTGTGCTGGCTGATGTCGTTGGCATACGGTCCCATCGATGCGGGAGGGAATGCGCATCCTGCGAGCAGCAGCAGGGTTCCGAAAATCGCGGTTGAGACTGCAATGTTACGAGCCATCGGAAACTCCATTCCGGCCTTCGCGGACGGTGCCAAGACGCCAGCATCGCGAACCCATTGCTTCCAACAGCCCGCGACGAGCCGCGCGTGACGCTCAACCAGATTTTGCGATGAAATACTGTGGTTTCAAGATCGCGCATCTTAACGCACGTTGTCAGCTTGGTTTAATTATGGAATTGTCTGCTGGTAGAGTGAATTATGGGGCTCGATGACCGACGGGGCAAGGCAGGTGGTGGAGGCGCGATGCATGGCTTTTGCGATGCCCCGGCTGGCCGCACCGGCCTTTGGCGCGACGCCCGCACCCATACGCCGCATGACCCGAAGTGGCGGGAGTACTGCGTGATCGGCGACTGGGCGCTGAACGGCGGGCCGCCCCTGCGCCACGAGGCGATCTGAATGGCGCGCGAACTCCGCCTGAACGCGTTCGCGATGAACTGTGTCGCCCACCAGTCGCCCGGGCTCTGGACGCATCCACGCGACCGCTCGCTCGAATACAACACGCTCGGCGCCTGGACCGACCTCGCGCGCATCCTGGAAGGAGCGCTGTTCGATGGCGTGTTCCTCGCCGACGTGCTCGGCGCCTACGATGTCTATGGCGGCAACGCCGACGCCGCGATCCGCACCGGGACGCAGATCCCGGTCGGCGACCCGATGCTGCTGGTCCCAGCCATGGCGGCGGCCACGCGGCATCTGGGTTTCGGCGTCACCGCGACCCTGACCTGGGAGCCGCCGTTCCCGTTCGCGCGACGGCTGTCGACGCTCGATCACCTGACCGGCGGGCGCATCGGCTGGAACATCGTCACCGGCTACTTGGCCAGCGCCGCCCGCGCCATGGGCCGCGACGGCCTCATCGCGCATGACGACCGCTACGACATCGCCGACGACTACATGGACGTCGTCTACAAACTTTGGGAGGGCAGTTGGGAAGGCGCCGCCGTGCTGCGCGACCGGGCGAGCGGCCGCTTTGCCGACCCGGCCAGGGTGCATCGCGTGCGCCACGACAGCGCCCACCACAAGCTCGACGCGATCCACCTGTGCGAGCCGTCGCCGCAGCGCACCCCGGTGCTGTACCAGGCCGGCAGCAGCGGCCGCGGCCAGCTCTTCGCCGCCCGCCACGCCGAATGCGTTTTCATCTCCGGCCCGTCGCCGCAGGTCGCAGCCCCGCGCGTCGCCGGCATCCGCGCCCGCGCCCGCGAGGTAGGCCGCGACCCGGCGGCGATCTCGGTGTTTTCTCTGGCGACCGCCATCGTGGCCGAGACTGGTGCCGCGGCGCGCGCCCGCCTCGAGGAGTACCGTGCCTATGTCAGCCACGAGGGCGCCCTGGTGCTGATGTCCGGCTGGACCGGCCTCGACCTCTCCACCTACGCGCTCGACCAGCCGATCCGCCATATCGAGAACGACGCCGGCCGCTCGGCGCTCGACAACATCACCCGCGCCGACCCGTCGCGGACCTGGACGGTGCGCGACGTCGCCGAGCACGTTGCCATCGGCGGCATCGGGCCGCTGTTCGTGGGCGACGCCGCCGAGGTCGCCGACGCGCTGGAGGACTGGGTAGCCGAAACCGACGTGGACGGCTTCAATCTCGCCTACGCCGTGACGCCGGAGACGTTCGAGGACGTGGCCAGGCATCTGGTCCCCGAACTGCAGCGGCGCGGGCGTTACAAACAGGCCTACGCGCCCGGCACGCTGCGCGAGAAACTCGGCGGCGCCGGCCCGCTTCTGCGACCGCCACATATCGCCGCCACGCACCGAACCGTCCCTTGAGAGACCCGATCATGTCCGAGCTCCAGGCGATCCCTGCCCGCATCGCGACGCCGCCGACCGCCCCCGCGACCCGGATCGAGAGCGACGCCGCAGCGATAGCCACCGCCCACCGGCTTGCCGCCGCGTTCCGCGCCGACGCCGGTGAACGCGACCGCGACCGGCGCCTACCCTGGACGGAGATCGACCAGTTCTCGGCGAGCGGCCTGGGCGCCATGACGGTGCCTACGGCGCATGGCGGCCCGGGCCTGTCGAACGCCACCATCGCCGAGGTCATCGCCATCATTTCCGCCGCCGACGGCTCGCTCGGCCAGTTGCCGCAGAACCAGCTCGGCTTCTCGCAGATGCTGCACTACGCCGACGCCGACGACGTCAAGGCGTGGGTGTTCCCCAAGCTGCTCGACGGCTGGCGCTTCAGCAGCGCGCTGGCCGAGACCCATGGCAAGACCGTGGGCGAGGTATCGGCCCGCGCCCGCCGCGACGGCGCCGACTGGATCATCTCCGGCCGCAAGGGCTACGGTACGGCGGCGCTGTTCGCGCACTATGTCGGCGTGCAGGTCCTGGGTCCCGAGGGGGAAGGCATCCGCGCGCTGATCCCGCGCGACGCTCCCGGCCTCGACGTGGTGGATGACTGGTCGTGCTTCGGACAGCGGACCACCGCCAGCGGCACGATCCTGATGCACGACGTGCGCCTACCCGCCGACCATGTGTTCGCAACCGCCAACCTGGCGCGGCGTCCAACCCTGTACGGCCCGGTGTCGCAACTGGTCCAGGCCGCCATCGACCTCGGCATCGGCCAGGGTGCCGTGGCCGAGACGATTGCTTTCGTGCGCGAGAAGTCGCGCCCCTGGATCGACGCCGGCGTCGAGCGGGCCAGCGACGACCCGTACACCATCGCGGCCGTGGGCGACCTGCTGATCCGGCAGCACGCCGCCGAGGCGCTGCTACGGGTCGCAGGCCAGGCGATCGACACGGCAACGGGTCGCGAGAGCGACAGCACCGTCGCCCGCGCCCAGGTCGCGGTCGCCGAAGCCAAGGTACTGACCACGGAGTTCGCGCTGTTGGCCGCCAACAAGCTGTTCGAGCTTGCTGGCACGCGCTCGACGTTGCGCGAGCACATGCTTGACCGTTACTGGCGCGACGCCCGCGCCCACACGCTGCACGACCCGGTACGCTGGAAATACGCCGTCGTCGGCAACTGGCACCTGAACGGCACGCCGCCGCCGCGACACGCCTGGGTCTGAGGCGACCCTCAGCCGAGATCGGGTTGCGTGTCCTTGAAGCTCTGCAGGGCCTGCATCTTCGCCCACCACTCCGCGAACCCCTCCGGCGCGAATACCGTATCCTGGTCCGGCGTCAGCGACACGTAGAACGCCACCGGCGCCAGGTAGAGGTCGGCGAGGCTGAGTTCGCCTGCGATGAACGGTGACGCGCCCTTTGTCGCCATGGCGAACTCGATCACCTTGCGGCCATTCTCGACACCGGCGTTCCGCATCGTGTCGTTCTTGCCGCCGACGAAGTCCGGGAACAGGTGATAGGCGGCAACGCCGGCGACCATCGCGCCATAGCCGTAGGAATCGACGATGCCGATGGCCATGTCCATCCGCGCGCGGTCCTTGGGTGAGGCTGGGACCAACGACTTGCCGGGCAGCACGTCGTTCAGATAGCGGGTGATCGCCGAGGTCTCGAGGATGCGCATCCCGTCGTGATCGAGCACCGGCACCTTGCCGAACGGATGGCGCTGCAGGTGCTCGGGCTGCTTTGGCTCGCCTGCCAGCACGTTGAGCGGCACCTGCTTGAAGTCAGTGACACCCTTCTCGGCCAGCAGCATCTTGACGGTGCGCACATAAGTGGAGCCGTCGAACCCCCAGAGGACGATTTCAGACATGGCGGGATGACCCAGTTCGGCTTGATGTGAATGGCGGACCCGACACGATTCGAACGTGCGACCTTCGCCTTCGGAGGGCGACGCTCTATCCAGCTGAGCTACGGGTCCCGTCGCAACCCAATACCGCCATTCGCCGCCGCTGTCACGCCGTCCGCGCGAGCGACGTCACGGTAGCGCCAGCACCCGCCGCCGCGCCGTCCGCCGCCTGGCCGGGTTCGCCCCGAGCCTTTCCGCCTGCGCCAGCCACCGCCGCGCCGAGGCCGTGTCGCCGCGCGCCGCGGCACTCTCACCGGCCTGCAAGTAGAGTGTGGCGGCATCCTCCGGCGAACCCGCACGCCGCGTCGCCTCCGCGGCGAGCGCCAGCGTGTCGGCCATGGCGCGGTAGTTGAGCTGCGTCCGGTGGATATCCGCCGCCCGCCGCGCCGAGGCCGCCGCTCGGCGGTATTCGCCCCGCAACAACGCCAATCGGGCCGCGAGCTCGTCGCGATCCGCCTCCCAGTCGG
>CAXUHK010000019.1:31661-37264 GCA_964250775.1 uncultured Acetobacteraceae bacterium
GGGGGGCGGCGTGGGGCGGCCCCACCCCGCCCTGGGGGCCGCGCAGCCCCGCCGCGTCGCCCCGCGCGTCGGCGATCAACCCGCGCACGTAGCTCGCCCGGGCGACGGTCGCGGCACTGGCGGCCGTCGCCTGCGCCCGCGCGGCCAGCCGGTCCGCCTCGCCATCACGGCCCGACCGATGCAGCGCCGCCGACTGCACCAAGTCGAGCTCGGCGAAGCCGGGCGCCCCCCGCTCGCGCAGGGCATCGCGCGTGCGCAACGCCGTGCGCAGCGCGCCGGTGGCGTCGTTATCGGCAAGCTGGGCCACCGCCAGGTTGTAGCCATGGTCGCCGATCGCCTGCACGTCGTCGCGCGCCAGCGCCAGCGTGTAGGCTTTCCGATACTCGCCCACCGCCTGCTTCAACCGGCCGTATTCCAGCGATTGCCGACCCGAATCCGTGGCCTGCGTCATCGCGCTGTCCTGCGGCGCCACCGCCGGGCGCCCGCCGCAACCCGTTAGCAGCAGCAACGCCACGACGCCGCACCCCCGCCTCACGGCCGCACCTCGCGCGGCGGCAACCGCGCCGAGCCCGGCCGCGGCCCACCGTTGCCGCCGAGCAGCCACGAGCCGCGCAACTGCGCCAGCAGCTTCTCCAGTTCGGCCGTCGTCGCCTGCGCCTGGGTCAGCACCATCGGCAGGTTGCTCGTGGTGTCGGCCGCGTTGCGCGTGAGCGCGGGAAGCTGCGGCGTCGCCCGCGCCATGTCGCGCGACATCGACTGCACGTTCGCCAGCACCCCATGGGTCTGCGCCAGCAGGCCCGGCACCCCCGCCAGGATCGGGCCGAGCTGGGCGATTTCCGCCTTGAGCGTGGCCACCATCGCCTCCGACTGCCGGATCAGCGTGTCGTCGGTGAGCAGCCGCCCGGCCGAACCCTGCCCCGACTTGATCCCGCTCACGACGTCGTCCAGCGCCGTCATGACATGGAGCGCGTGCTCCAGCGTCGGCACCAGCTCCGCCGAGACCTTGTTCACCGTCGCGGTCAGCGCGTCGGCCGGATTGGGCTCGACGGTCGCCGTCAGCACGGCGTAGTCCCAGTCCATCGGCCCGCCGGCGCCGCGGCCGATGGCGACATATGCGGCGCCCGCGACCCCCTAGCGCAGGCGGATCTTTGCCGCCCTGTCGCGCGCGATGAACCCGGTGGTCTGCCGCTCGATGGTGGCGGTCGCGTACATCTCGCCGTCAGGGTTCAGCACGATCCGCCGCACCGCGCCGGCATGGGTCCCCAGCACGTCGACGTCGGCGCCGGCCACCAGGCCGCCGAAGCCCCCCTGCGGCAGCACGATCCGCAGCTCCGAATCAGGCCGCAGCCAGCGCCGCAGCACGCCGGCCTCGAACATCGCGCCGAACAGCAGCGCCAGCGCCAGGATCACGAGCAGGCCGACCCACTCGTCGGTGTGGCGCAGGCGCAGCGACCGGGAGGGATCGGACGCGCGGCGCTGCTCCGGCGTCACGCGCGCACCGCCTTCAACCCGTCGTCAAGCAGTTGCAGGCGATGGGTCACGGGAAAGGCCTGCGCCATCCAGAACGGCACGTCGCGGGTGAAGCAGATCGCCGCCGCCCCGCGGTCGAGCGCACCCGAAAGCAGGTCGAGCAGCGGGCGGGTGATGTCCGGGCGATCCGCGCCGATGGCGCTCTCCAGCAGCAGCAGACGCGGCTCGCCCAGGAACGCGCGCACGCAGCCGGCGCGCGCCAGGTCGGCCTCCGAGAGCCGGTCGGGTCGCGTCAGCGGCAGGCCCGGCAGCCCGAACCGCCGCGCCAGTTCGGTCGCGGCCTCGGCGATGGCCGTCTCCGGCTCGCGCGTGTGATGCAGTCGCGCCAGCATGATGTTGACATGGGTGTCGAGCGTGCCGATCCAGGCGCCCCGCTGGTGGATGCGCCCGATCCGTCCGCGCAGCGCCGCCGCCCGCTCGGGGCCGAGCGCCGTCCAGTCATACCCCATGAAACGCGCCTCGCCGCTGCGCAGCCCCCTCATGCCGCTGCACAAATCGGCGAACGCCGTGGCGGCGCCCGCGTCGGGCGCCTCGATCAGCGCGCAATCGCCGGGCATCAGCACGAGGTCGAGCGCCACGTTCGGGAGCGCGCCCGCCTCGAGGAACGGCAGCGCCGCGACAAGCTGCAGGATCGGCTCATTCTGCGCGCCATTCTGCGCCCCATTATGGGCCCCATCCCGGGCCACGCTCAGGCGGCCAGGGTGAGCAGGATGCTGGTGACCATGATCGCCAGGATGCCGTGCACGAACCCGCGCGGCATCAGGCTCGCCAGCGTGTCGTCGTCGCGGGCGCGCAACCCGGTCAGGCAGCAGCTCAACCCGACCAGGAAACCGATCGCCAGCAGCTTGGCCGGCACCACCATGTAGTCGCGCACGGTCATGGCGCTGACCACCCGGTCGAGGAACGTCCAGAGCGAGTCCTGCACCGTGCCGATCGCGGCGCTCACGACGAAGCCGAACACCAGGGCGGTCGCCGCGAAGATGATGCCCAGCGTGAAGCTGCTGAGGGCGAACGCCAGCGTGCGCGGCAGCACGAGCAGCAGGAACGGGTCGATCCCCTGCGCCTGCATGGCGCGCACCTGCCCGTCGGCCTGCATCATGCCAAGCTCGGTCACGGTCAGCATCCCGCTGCGGCCGAGCAGGATGAAGCCGACCAGCAGCGGCGTCAGCTCGCGCACCAGCACCGTGACCAGGATCGAGCCGGTCAGCCCCGCCTGCCCGGCGACGCCCAGCCAGTACAATGCCTCGTAGACCATCGCGACCCCGGCGAGCGAGGCGGTCACCATCGTCGTCGCCAGCCCGCCTGCGGTCGCCTGGCGCATGGCGCGGTTGAACTCGTGCCGCACCGTCCGCCGCCACGAGACCGGCCGCACCGCCTCGCGCAGCACGCCCCACGAGCCGGCGCCCAGCACCAGCGGAAACGACGCCCGGGCGCGGGTGAAGCGCCCGACGGCGGCCAGCGCCGGCAGGATGGAAGCCGCCAGCCTCAACGGCGCCCGGCCAGCACGAAGGTGCGCGCGGCGCCGACGCGCGGCAGGTAGAACACCCCGCGCGCCCGGAACAGGAACTGCTGGCGAAGCTGGCCATAGGCGCTCTCGCTGACTTGGATCGAACCGGAATCCGCGGCGCTCAGCGCCATCTGCTCCGCGGTGCGGATGACCTCGCCCCACAGGTTGAACAGCAGCGGCCCGTCCCCCAGCGCGCAGCCGAACGCCGCGCCGAAGTCGATGCCGATCCGAAACGCCGGCTCCTGTCCCGACCCCGCCAGCAACCCGAGACAGGCCTCGCGCGCCGCCAGGGCGGCGTCGGCCAGACGCGCCGCGGCAAGCGGGTCGGCGGCAGGAGCGCATCCCGTCGCGGCGACGAGATGGTGGCCCGTGAGCTTCATGTAGGGCAGCGCGTGGCGGGTCGCGATCGCCTGCATGGCGCGGGCGATCCCGTCCGCGACCGTGGCGCCCCCGGTCCGGTCGGGCCGCGCCAGCGAGGTCGCGTCGTCGAAATACACGCCCATCGCGGCGACGGCCGGGAACGACGTGACGCCGGGACCGCATGGCGCCACCTCGCCCGCCGTCAACGCGGAGGCGAACGCGCCGCCGATCGGTGCCGCGCGGCCCGCCTCGGCCACGACCGGGTCGGGCCGCGGCGCCGCGGCAAGTTCCTGCTCGCGCCCGACCATGCGCAGCGCCGCGATGCTGGAGACCGCCTCGGCGAAGCTGCGCCCCTGCTGCCCGCGTTGCGCGTCCTCGATCAGCACCGCGCCGGACAGGCCGCCCGGACCATGCACCGGCAGCACCGACAGGGTGCGGCTCCCGAACGGGCGCATCAGCAGGCGATGCACGTCCAGCGTGCGCGCGTCCGTCGCCGCGTCGACCTGGTCCATCGCCTCGCCCCGGTCGAGCGACTGGAAGAACTGCGGCACCTCCGAGCGCGACAGCTCCAGCCCGTCGAGATGGCCGCCCTCCGGCTCGAACGAGTCCTCGCAGCGCAGGATGCGGTCGCCGCCGGCCAGGCGCCAGATGCTGGCCCGCCGCGCGGCGCTCATCTCGGCCAGCCCCTCGGTCAGGCCCGGCGCCTTCTGCCGCGGGTCGAACAGGCCCGGCTGCGCGGCCAGGGCCGACAGCGCGCGGGTCTCGCGGGCGCCGCTCTCGCGCTGCTGCGCCAGCAGCCGCGCCATGCGGTCGGCGCGGCGGTTCTGCCGCACCAGCAGCAGCCCGAGCACCGCCGCGAGGCCGATCGTGATCAGCGACAGCAACAGGTTCTTGCGGCTGTTGCTCTCGGCGGTGCCGGTGAAGTCGCTTTGCGGCGCCACGATCAGCAGCACCCAGGCCTGGCCCGCGGCCGGCAGCCGCGATGCGATCGCCACGTACCGCGTGTCGCCGACGGTGATCGTGCGGCCGCCGTAGCCATCGACGCGGAAGCGGTCGTAGCCGGCGGTCAGCGCCGGATCGCCCAAGGCGGCCACGGCCATGAGCGCCTTCGGCGCGCCGCCCGCCGCCGCGGGATGGGCCAGCCCGGGTGCGGCGATCACCGTGCCGGCGCCGTCGACGATGGCGGCGCGCCCGGTCTGGCCGATCCGCAGCGCGGCCAGGAAGCCGGACAGCGCCTCGAGCGTGATGTCCACGCCGAACACCCGGTCGACGCTGCCGGATCGCGTGAAGCGGATCGCCGCCGTGATGCCGGGAGCCTGGGTGGTGTAGAAGATGTAGGGCGACGACCAGTACATCCCGTCCGCCTTCAGGGCACCCTGGTACCAGACGCGCTTGCGCGGGTCGAAGTCGTCCTGCGAGGCAACGGTGCGGTCCAGCACCGCGCCGGCCGCGTCCAGGTGCACGGACGAGACCTGGCGCGTGCCCGCGGTGTTGACGATCAGCTTGGTGTCGGTGCCCCCGGCCGGGTCGCGCCGCACCATGGCGAAATCGCCGCCGCCATTGCCGACGTAGAAGCCCTCCAGGTTCGGCACCTGGTCGAGCATACTGGCGGCGAAGCCTTCGAGCGCCGCCTGGCCGTCGGAGATGGCGCCGCGCGCCACCATGTCGCGCGCGATCAGCACCGCCTGCGACGCCGGGCCGAGATAGCGGCTGACCTCGCCGGCGATGCGCGCCTGCAGCCCGTCCAGCAGGTTGGCCGACAGCCGCAGGGCGCCCGCCCGGTTCGCCTGGTAGCTGTAGAGCGCCACGCCCAGGATCGAGAGGATGACCAGCGCCACGCCCAGCACCGGCCCGCCGACACGCCGCAGGAACTGCCGCCGCCGCTTCAGCTTCGTGCCGCTGATGTCGATCACTTCCGCGGTGGCCAATGATCCGCTTCCCCAGCCGTTCACTACCGAAACGGTGCATTAACCCTTATTTAACATGCTCCCGCAAGGAACCTGATCGTGCCCGTCCCGTCATGCCTGCGCGTCATCGACCTGGAGACCACCGGCGACAGCTTCACCGATGGCGGCGTGGTGGAACTGGGCTGGCAGGACCTGGCGCCGGAAGCGGATGGCGCATGGCGGCTGCGGGGCGGCCCGGGCGCCACGCTGATCCGCCCCGCCCACCCGAGCTCGCCCGCGACGTCGGCCATCCACCACAT
>CAXUHK010000020.1:0-12953 GCA_964250775.1 uncultured Acetobacteraceae bacterium
CGTCACGGTGCACGAGGCCGGGCCGGCCGCCGGCGGCCGCTGCCGCTCGTATTTCGACCGTGGCCTCGGCGTGCGGCTCGACAACGGCAACCATCTGCTGCTGTCCGGCAACCTCGCCGCCATGGAGTACCTCGACCAGGTGGGGGCCAGGCACACCATGGGCGGACCGGGCGAGGCGCGGTTCGCGTTCGTCGACCTCGCCACCAGCGAGCGCTGGACCGTGGCGCCCGGCGCGGGACGCATCCCCTGGTGGGTGCTGAGCCGGCGGCAGCGGGTGCCGGGCACGAGGCTGCGCGACTACGCCGCCATGCTGGCGCTGCGCCGGGCGCACGGCGACGCGACGGTGCAGGGCGTGCTGGGCCAGGCCGGGCCGCTGTACCGCCGGCTGCTGGAGCCGCTCGCCATCGCGGCGCTCAACACCAAGCCCGACCGCGCGCTGGCGACCCTGTTCGCGCGGGTGGTGCGGGATTCGCTGATGCAGGGGGGCGCGGCCTGCGTGCCGAGCTTCCCGCGCAGCGGCCTGTCGGAGAGCTTCGTCGACCCGGCGCTGGCCTGGCTGCGCGCGCGCGGCGCCAGCGTGCTGCTGGGCCGCCGGGTCGCGGGGCTGCGCGCCGAGGGCGGACGGATCACCGCCATCGAGACCGCCGACGATTGCGCGCCGGTGGGCAGCTCGGACTCCGTGGTGCTGGCGACGCCGGCCTGGGTCGCGGGCGCGCTGCTGCCCGGCCTCGTCGTGCCGGACCAGTTCGAGGCGATCCTCAACGTGCATTTCCGGGTCGACGCGCCCGCCGGCGCCGCGACCTTCACCGGCCTCGTGGGCGGCACCGCGGAGTGGGTGTTCGTCAAGCCATGCGTACTTTCCGTCACTATCAGCGCGGCGTCCGCCATGGTTGACCTGAGTGCGGACGAGATCGCCGCGCGCACTTGGCCGGACGTTCGCGCGGCGTTCGGCCTGCCTGAAGCGATGCCGCCGGTGCGGGTGGTCAAGGAGCGGCGCGCCACCTTCGCCGCCACCGCCGAGCAGGAGCGCCGCCGGCCGCCCGCGCGCACCAGGTTCGCGAACCTGGTGCTGGCGGGCGATTGGACCGCGACCGGCCTGCCGGCCACGATCGAGGGCGCGATCCGGTCTGGCCGCACCGCCGCCGAACTGATCGCCGCCCCGCTGACCGCCGCCCCGCTGACCGCCGCGTGAAAGGACGATGATGCTCCTGGACGAACTCCCCGGCGACGCCGTGGACGACGCGGTGCTGCGGGCGCGCGAGGCGCTGCTGCGCAGGCAGCGGCCGGACGGGCACTGGGTGTTCGAGCTGGAGGCCGACGCCACCATCCCGGCCGAGTACGTGATGCTTGAGCACTTCCTCGACCGCATCGAGCCGGAGCTGCAGGCCAAGATCGGCGTCTACCTGCGCGCCATCCAGGGCGGGCACGGCGGCTGGCCGCTGTTCCACGACGGCGCGTTCAACCTCTCGGCCAGCGTCAAGGCGTATTTCGCGCTGAAGCTGATCGGCGACGACCCCGAGGCGGCGCACATGCGCGTGGCGCGCGCGGCGATCCTGGCGGCCGGCGGCGCCGAGCGCTGCAACGTGTTCACCCGCGCGCAACTGGCGCTGTACGGCGAGGTGCCGTGGCGCGCGGTGCCGTCGATGCCGGCCGAGATCATGCTGTTGCCGGACTGGTTCCCGTTCCACCTCGACCGCATCAGCTACTGGTCGCGCACCGTGCTGGTGCCGCTGCTGGTGCTGATGGCGCTGCGCCCGCGCGCCCGCAACCCGCGCGGCGTGCACGTGCCGGAGCTGTTCCGCGTCGCGCCCGAGCGGGTGCGCGACTGGGTGCGCGGCCCGTACCGCTCGGCCTGGGGCCGGGTGTTCAAGCACCTCGACAGCGTGCTGCAGGTGGTCGTGCCCCACTTCCCGCAGAAGCGGCGCGACCGGGCGGTCGGCCTCGCGGTCGAGTTCGTGGCCGAGCGGCTGAACGGCGAGGACGGGCTGGGCGCGATCTATCCCGCCATGGCGAACGCGGTGATGATGTTCGACACGCTGGGCTACGCGCCGGACCATCCGCACGCGGCGGCGGCGTGGAGCAGCGTGCGCAAGCTGCTGGTGGTCGAGGACGAGCGCGCCTATTGCCAACCCTGCCTGTCGCCGGTGTGGGACACCAGCCTCGCCGGCCACGCCATCGCCGAGGCCGACAGCCCGGCGCACCCGGCGGTGGGCGCCGCGAACGGCTGGCTGCGCTCCAAGCAGGTGCTGGACGTGGTGGGCGACTGGGCGCGGCGGCGGCCGGCGGCGGTGCCGGGCGGCTGGGCGTTCCAGTACGAGAACGCGCACTACCCGGATGTCGACGATACCGCCGTGGTCGGCATGTTGCTGCACCGCGAGGGCGACGCCGCCAACGACGAGGCGGTGCTGCGCGCGCGCGACTGGGTGTTGGCGATGCAGGGCAGCGACGGCGGCTGGGGCGCGTTCGACGCCGACAACGACCACCACTACCTGAACCACATCCCGTTCGCCGACCACGGCGCGCTGCTCGACCCCAGCACCGCCGACGTGACCGCGCGCTGCGTCTCGTTCCTGGCGCAGGTGGGTGTGGCGTCCGACACGCCGGCGATGGCGCGCGCGCTGGCCTGGCTGCGCGCGGCGCAGGAGCCGGACGGGAGCTGGTTCGGGCGGTGGGGGACGAACTACATCTATGGCACCTGGTCGGTGCTGTGCGCGTTGAATGCGGCCGGGGTGGGCCACCACGAGTCGTCGATGCGCCGGGCGGCGGCGTTCCTGCTGCGCACGCAGCGCGAGGAGGGCGGCTGGGGCGAGGACAACGAGAGCTACGGCGACTCGCCGGCCGGGTTGTACGACCGCAGCAACCCGGCGCAGACGGCCTGGGGGGTGCTGGGCGTGAGGGCGGGGGGGGTGGCGGCGAACCCGGCGGTGGCGCGCGGCATCGCCTGGCTCGCGTCAGTGCAGCGGGGGGATGGGGAGTGGGAAGAGAAGCCGTACACCGCTGTGGGGTTCCCGCGGGTGTTCTACCTGCGGTATCACGGGTATCGCTTGTTCTTTCCGTTGATGGCGCTGGCGCGGTATCGGAACTTGATGCGGGGGAATGACCGGCGCGTCGGGTGGGGGTTTTGAATTCCATATATCTCCCGACACCCAAAGAACGATTCAGAGTTTGACGATCATCTTGCTTCGGATAGAGATGTAACATGGAAGAGCTTGCGATATGTGCCACTGTTAAAAACGAAGCAACTTATATTCATGAATGGCTTAGTTACCACTATGCACATGGTATTAGAAGGTTTGTTTTATATAACAATTCCAGCACAGACGACACTGTAGCAGTCGTTGAGCGCTGGGATCGAAGTGATACTGTGACAGTTGTTGACTGGCCGCATGTCAACGGACAGCTGGACGCATATCGAGATATGGTGGCTCGCTTCAGTCAAGTTGCTGAGTGGTGTGCTTTTATCGATTGTGACGAATTTCTGTGCCCGCAGGCGAACCTATCAATCCTCGACGTGTTGCGACAAATCGGACCAGAAGTCAATGGATTGTATGTCCACTGGCTAATGTTTGGATCGTCCGGCCATATCACGCGACAGCCCGGTTTAGTCACCGAGACTTTCCGTCTGCGCGCACCTGACGAGTTTGGCTCGCATTACTTTGGCAAGAGCGTTATGCGCCTTGCCGCCGTGACGAATGTTGGTGGGCATGTATTTCGCTGCCATGGCCGGATGGTCAATGATTCTGGCCAAGAAGTAGATGCCCAGTCAGTTGGCGCACAGACGGAGAGAAGTCATCGCCGATTGGCTCTGAATCATTACTTTACGAAGTCACGCGATGAGTGGCGTCAGCGGCGTAGTCTTGGACGTGCTGATAAATTAGATACCGATCCAGACTTCCGACGCCCCGACCATGAGTTTTCCCTTCACGACGTAAATGTTGTTTTTGATAATCGTGCTTCGCTTTTTATGCAGGCTGCGAGAGCGATGTTCTTTGAACCTGGAGCGCCACTTTCACGGCCACGTTTTCCAAGTTTCGGTTATCTACAGACGTCTCACGGAACAATTTTATGTTGGGATGTGAAAAGCTCGGTTATGGTTCACAGATCTCTGCAACAACTCTCATTCGCAACAATTCCTGTAAGATATAATATCTTAGATGAAGAAAGTTCAATTTGTAATTTTACATGGCTTGATAATGTCATTCATTTCGATCATACAACTATTGCTAAAGTTATTTTTGTCACAGACAACAAGGCTGCGTTTCTTTGCTCTAAGCTTTTTTTGTGCGCCGAGGGCAATAGCTCAGATATAGTTCTGAATAGAGGCGAAGCTGGAGAGTGGGAAGTATTTTCGTATGTTTCTCCTGAGTATTTTAAGTTCTGTAGTTTGTAGCCGAAATGAGATTTTTCTTACGCAACTTAGATTTCACACCTTGCCGTAAAAACGCTCAGGAAGACTCCAAAGTCTATCGCTCCAAATGTCCATATTTATCTTATAAGGTTCTAATTCCCGTCCCACTCGAGATTCTAAAATCGCATTTATGAACTCTTGTGTATTGTCGCAATCAAAACCTAAACTAACATTTGAGACTGTGGGCATTTTCGACCAGTTTTCCATCATATGAAACACATCGTCGTCCGACATATTATGATGATCATTAGAAAGAACTCGGCTAGACCGTCGTTTCGCTTGCCTTCTAAGTGTTGTTGCTAAGTCTACATAAGCAATGTGAAAATTAAATAGGCTGTCAAAGACCACTTCTGCCTGAGACGAGTGAAAGCCTCCGACCCATTCAATAGGAATTCGCGTGAGTAACGGTTTTGACATAGAAGCTAACGCGAAAACCCAGCGTCTCTGACCTAAAATTGGAAGACTCTTATCTATTTCTATTTCATGGTGAAGTCTGTGTAATACGTTTAGCCCTAGAGTAGTGACCACTTCAGGATGATCTGCTGAACAATACTCTTCTAAGGACTTGTAATGATTTGGATCAGCGACAACCATCTCGTCCACATCGGTGTAAATCACCCAGTCGTAAAATTTGAGAAGGTCGCTACAAAAATTTGAGACGAATTCCGCACGGTTGCCTTCAGTGAATGTGCCTCTTGCCATTCTTGGCAACCGTATGACGCTGGCGTTGGTAATATCTCTTGTGCTGCCATCATTTGATCCGTGATCAATAATGTAACAGTTCTGTAGCCCGACTTGATAGGAGTAGTATCTCAGCCACCATTCAAGCATATCGTATTCATTATACACCATAGTGACAACAGCTACAGACATCTCAACTCCTCTCAGCACCAACTCATAGCCTACAAAGTACTAAGTCTTGCTTGGCGTTCAGCTTTTTCTTGGGCTTAATTTGAGTATAGAAGATATATAATAAAGATTATCCAACATCGTAGAGATTTCTACAATAGTGAAAGGCAATCGATCGATCGATGGCGAAGGCCACATGCCAGGTAACTCGACCAGGTGCAATGTTGGCTGGAAGTTCGGCCGCATCGGCTCAGGTATCCAAACAAAAATAAGGAAACGACACCGGAATTTGTCGCCCGGCCTATTAACGCCTGTCAAGCGGCGTCGATAACCTCGACCGCGTTGGCCAGGTCGGAGGGATCGACTAGGAACGAGAACACTTGGGTTGGGTCGTGCATTGTGCCGTCCGCAGCCGGCACGGGTTCCGAGTCGACATGGGCGAAGTAGACGTGCCAACGATGCGCGAACTGGAAGCACATGCCGCGCGTCCAACCCTCGACGAAGCGCTCCGGCTGGATTTCCAGGACGCGGGTGCCGGGAGGACAGAAACCAAGGTTCGCCATCGCCGCCCCGGATTCGCCGGCGACGAAGCTCGCTTGGCTCATCAACCGCACCTGCTCGCGAAACGACAGCCGCTCCGGGCGTACGATCTCGAAGCCCAACGCCGCCATGCGCGCCTCGATCTCGCCGCGGTTGCGCAACACCCGGCGGGTGACGTCTCCGATGCGCGAGAAGAACAGCCGCCGCTTTGCCGGCTCGTCGGCGCCGAAGCGGAACCGCAGCACGTCGAACAGCGGGCGGACGAAGCCGGTAGGATACGAGACGTGCAACGACAGCAGCGTGCTCGTCAACACCTTGCGGAACACCACCGAATCGGTTACGGCAAGGTAATGCCGCGCAAGCCCGGCGGCCTCCAGGATGTCGCGCTGCCAGGGCAGCAACGGCTGGCCTACGATGCGCAGCGGCCGGTCGGCCAACAACTGCGTGTGCAGCCAGGCGACGCACAGCCCGTCGTAGAGAAAATGGCCGTAATTCGGAAAACCAGGTCCGCAAACCGGCAGCGCTACGCAGTCGAGATAGGTAGTGCGACGCACGAACTCGTCGCGTAGGCCGAGCCTGCCCGTTTCGTCCATCATATAATGCGGGTCGGACCCAGCAAGCACGTTTGCAGAGCTAAGATTGTCGATGCCGTCCAGGAACACCCGGTCGCGGCGGTCGATGATCGACATCGAGCTGGCGACGAAGCGGCAATCGTTGAGCACGACGGACGCGACCTCACGCATTCGCGCGACACTGCCCGGGGTCATGGTCATCTCCGTCGACACGCCCGGCCCGAACCAGTTTCGCCCCGGCACCAACCCCGCAGGGGTATGCGCTACGCCGGATCGGGAAGCGTGCATGAAGGCGCAATCTGCGCGCGACTCGGACGACAAAGCCGCCGCAAGGGTCTCAAACTCACCGACCATCGGTAGGTCGGTGGCACGGAATGACCCTAGGGTCAGCACGTTCGCAGCCGACGCCTCAGCCTACCGCGTCGGCCGCGGCGGCGTCTGCGTGTAGTCATAGAACCCCCGCTCCGCCTTCCGCCCCAACCAGCCCGCCTCGACATACTTCACCAGCAGCGGGCAGGGCCGGTACTTGCTGTCGGCCAGGCCCTCGTGCAGCACCTGCATGATCGCGAGGCACGTGTCGAGCCCGATGAAGTCCGCCAGCTCCAACGGCCCCATAGGGTGGTTGGCCCCCAGCTTCAGCGCCGAGTCGATCGCCGTGACCGACCCCCCCCCCTCATACAGCGCATACACCGCCTCGTTGACCATCGGCACCAGCACGCGGTTGACGATGAACGCCGGGAAGTCCTCGCTGACCGCCACGGTCTTGCCTAGCCGTTCCGCCAATCCCCGCGCCGCCGCGAACGTCGCGGGGTCTGTGGCGATGCCACGGATCAGCTCGACCAGCTTCATCACCGGCACCGGGTTCATGAAGTGCATCCCGATGAAACGCTGCGGCCGGTCGGTGCCCGCCGCCAGCCGGGTGATCGAGATCGACGAGGTGTTGGACGCCAACAGGCAGTCGGGCCGCAGATGCGGCGTCAGGCCCTTGAAGATCGCGCGCTTGACCTCCTCCTTCTCGGTCGCCGCCTCGATCACCAAGTCACTGTCACCCAGCGCCGCCTGGTCGGGATCGGTCGAGATGCGCCCCAGCGCCGCGTCGCGCGCCTCGGCCGAGAGCGTGCCGCGGCCGACCTGGCGCTCCATGTTGCGCGCCATCACCGCGACCGCCCGCTCCAGCGCGTCGGCCCGCGCGTCGGTCAGCGTCACGTCGAGGCCGGCGGCGGCGCAGACATGCGCGATGCCGTTGCCCATCTGACCGGCGCCGACGACGCCGACCCGCTGGATCGGCCGCGCCGCCGGCTCGCTCACGCGGCCTGCCCGGCGGTCTCCACGCCGAGGGCAGCAGCCAGCTCCGGCAGCGCCGTGAACAGGTCGGCGACCAACCCGTAATCCGCCACCTGGAAGATCGGCGCCTCGCCATCCTTGTTGATGGCAACGATCACCTTGCTGTCCTTCATGCCGGCGAGGTGCTGGATCGCGCCCGAGATGCCGACCGCGATGTACAGGTCGGGCGCCACGATCTTGCCGGTCTGGCCGACCTGGTAGTCGTTCGGCACGAACCCGGCATCGACCGCGGCGCGCGAGGCGCCGACTGCGGCGCCGAGCTGGTCGGCGATCGGCTCCAGCAAATGGAAGTTGGCCCCGCTCTGCATCCCCCGCCCGCCGGAGATCACCACGCGGGCGGCGGTCAGCCCCGGCCGCGCGCGGCGCGACCGTTCGGCCGAGACGACGCGCCACGAGCCGGTGGCCGCGACCCCCGGCGCCGGCTCGACCGCGGCGGCGCCGCCGGTCTCGGCCACCGGCTCGAAGCTTGCGGCGCGCACGGTGATGACCTTGACCCCGTCGGCGCTGCGCACCGTGGCCAGCGCGTTGCCGGCGTAGATCGGGCGCACGAACGTCTCGGCGTCGATGACGCCGGAGATGTCGCTGATCGGCTGCACGTCGAGCAGGGCGGCGGCGCGCGGCATCACGTTCTTGCCGATCGCCGTCGCCGCCGCCAGCAGATGCGTGTAGCCGGGGGCCAGCGCCACCAGCAGCGCCGCCATCGGCTCCGCCAGCGCATGGGCGTACGCCTCGCCATCGGCGCGAATCACCTTCGCGACACCGGGCAGCCGGCTGGCCGCCTCGGCGGCTTCGGCCTCGCCCGTGACCAGCGCGTGAACCTCGCCGAGCTGGACCGCCGCGGCGACCGCCGAGCGCGACGGCTGCTTGATCGCGGCCGCGTCGTGGTCGAGCAGAACCAGCACCGCCATCAGGAAATCACCTTCGCTTCGAGCCGCAGCTTCTCGACCAGCTCCGCCACGGAGCCGACGCGGGCGCCGGCCACGCGCCGTTCCGGCTCCACCACCTTGAGCAGGGTGAGCCGGGGCGCCGGATCGATGCCGAGATCGGCCGGCTTGACCGTCTCGATCGCCTTCTTGCGCGCCTTCATGATGTTGGGCAGGCTGGCATAGCGCGGCTCGTTCAGCCGCAGGTCGGTGGTGACGATGGCCGGCAGCGACAGCGCCACCGTCTCCAGCCCGCCATCGACCTCGCGCGTCACCAGCAGGCCGCCATCCTCGAACGCCAGCCGGCTCGCGAACGTGCCCTGGGGCCAGCCGAGCAGGGCCGCCAGCATCTGCCCGGTCGCGTTCATGTCATCGTCGATCGCCTGCTTGCCCATGATGACCAGGCCGGGCTGCTCGCGCTCCACCAGGGCGCGCAGCAGCTTGGCGACCGCGAGCGGCTGCAGCTCGACATCGGTCTCGACCAGGATGCCGCGATCGGCCCCCATGGCCAGCGCGGTGCGGATGGTCTCGGCGCAGGCGGCGACGCCCAGCGACACGGCGACGATCTCGGTGGCGGTGCCCTTCTCGCGCAGCCGCACCGCTTCCTCGACGGCGATCTCGTCGAACGGGTTCATCGACATCTTGACGCCGGCGGTCTCGACGCCCAAGCCGTCGGCCCGGACCCGGACCTTGACGTTGTAGTCGACGACCCGCTTGACGGGGACCAGGACCTTCATGAACCGCCGCGCCACCTGATTGCCGCCGTGGCCGGTCCGAGCCGTCCACGCGATCTGTTTAAGCCCGCAATAAGACCCGCCAACCTTATGGTTCGCGGCAACGCAGTGTCAAACCCGCCGCTGGATCAGTGCTTCATCGCGTACAGCAGCAACACGAACAGCAGCAGTGCGACGCCTTGCAGGATCACGCGCCAGCGCATCAGCGCGTTGGAGCGGCCCGGATCGCCGCCACCGCGCACCAGCCCAAGCATCCCCGCGAACAGCACGCCGAGGGTGCCCAGCATGGCGAGCACGACCAGGATCGTCAGGAAAGTGACCATCACATCCATATATGGTGCGCGGCAGGGTTTGCAGCCCTATTCCGCCGCGACCGAACGGACCACCGGCGATGCCAGGCCCGGCCGCTCCACCCGGCCGGGGGGCGCCAAGCGCGTCACCGCGTCGCCCACCGCGACGACGCCCTCGCGTTCGACCAGCGCCACCACGCCGCGCCGCCCCAGCGCCGCCTTGACGAACGCCGCCGCGAGCTTGGGGTCGCCATGGGCGGCGGCGATCTCGGCGGCGGGATGCCGGCAGGGCGCGTTCTGCTCGGTCACGAACAGCGTGGCGCCGGACGGCACCTGCAGGCGGGTGGCGGCCGGCAGGAAACTCAGCGACTCGATCCCGGACAGCACCAGGTTGGCGCCGAGCAGCGCCGGGTCGATGGAACCGACTCCGAGCAGCGTCGCCACCTCGGCGCATTCTTCCTCGGAGAGGATCGAGAGCTGGCGGGTGTTGGCGATCGGCGTGCCGCGCGGGTGCCACGGCGTGCGCACGTCAGAGGGGCGCCGCGCCCCGGCGTGACGGTCGCCGGCGATGCCGTCGAAGGTGAGTTCGACCCGCTCGACCGCGCGGCTGACGAAACCGGCGCCATCGGCCAGCAGAACGGCGTCCACCCGAGCCGTCATGGTCCCTTCCGACTACTCGGCCAGCACGCCGTGCTGGCGCAGGAAACCCAGCAGCGGCAGCAGCGGCAGGCCGAGGATCGCCGCGTGCTCGCCCTCGACGCGGTCGAACAGCAGCGCCCCGAGGCCCTCCACCCGGTAGCCGCCGACGCTCCGTGTCACCGCCTCGCCTTCGCGCCGAAGGTACTCGTCGAGGAAGGCGTCGGAGAACGCCCGCATCGCGAGGCGGGGCCGGCCGACGTGCTGCCACACCCGCCGGCCGTCGCGCTGGCAGAGCACCGCCGTGACCAGGGTGTGCGACCGGCCGCGCAACGCCTGCAACTGCGCCCGCGCGTCGATCGAGCTGGCCGGCTTGTCGAACCAGCGCCCGTCGCACACCAGCAGCTGATCGCAGCCGATCACCAGCGCGCCGGGGTGGCGGGGCGCCACCCGCAGCGCCTTCAACTCGGCCAGCAGCATGGCGGCGTCATCGGCGCTGGCCCCCTCGGCGCGGGCGCCGGCCTTGACCTCGGCCTCGTCGATGGCGGCAGACACCGTCCGGTGGGCGACGCCGGCGGCGTCCAGCAGCGCCCGCCTGGCGGCCGAGGCGCTGGCCAGGACGATCTCCGGGTGCGGCGCCTGCCAGGTCACGGCGGCGCGGCGGCGGCGGCGCGGCGGGCGCGGTCGTGCCAGGAGTCCATGAGTTGCAGGATGGTCGCCGCGGTCTCCTCGATCGAGCGGCGGGTGACTTCGACCACCGGCCAGCCACGCCGGGCGCACAGCCGGCGCGCCCACAGCAGCTCGGCGCGCACCGAATCGGCGTCGATGTAGTCGCCGCTGTCCCGCCGCAGCCCGGCGCCGGGCGCGGCCTTCGCGGCGCCTGGTGCTGTGCCCAGCATCCGCAGCCTGTGGCGGCGGATCTCGATCAACGCCTCGGCCTCCAGCGTCAGGCCGATCACCGGGCAGGCAGGCGCGTCGAGCCCCGGCGGCTCCATGGTGCCGGGCACGAGCGGGATGTTGGCGGCCTTGATGCCCCGGTTGGCGAGGTAGAACGAGGTGGGCGTCTTGGAGGAGCGCGACACGCCCACCAGCACCACGTCGGCGTCGTCGATGCCGGCCTGCGCCTGGCCGTCGTCGTGCGCCAGCACGTAGTGCATGGCGTCGATACGGCGGAAATAGTCGGCGTCGAGCACGTATTGCCGGCCCGGCCGGGCGATCGCGGTCTCGTGGAATTGATCCTGGAACAGCTGCAGCACCGGGTCGAGCACGTGCACGACCGGGACGCCGAAGCGCTGGCAGGCGGTCTCCAGCTCGCCGCGCAGGCTCTGCTCGACCAAAGTGGAGAGCACCGGGCCGGGCTCCGCCTCGATGCCTTCCAGCACGCGATGGAGCTGGAAGCGCGTCCGCACCAGGCTCCAACGATGGTACAGCAGGTTGGCGTGCTCGAACTGCGCCACGGTGGCGCGGGCGATGGAGTTCAGCGTCTCGCCGGTGGCGTCGGACACCAGATGCAAGTTCATGCGGTCGGACATGGGCTGAGGATAACCCGGCGGAGCGGGGATAACAGCGCTGGTTTCAGATCCCTGGTCGAGTCACGGGGACAACGCCGCCGCGGCGGCGACCTGAGGATGCTATCCGCCCCGTGACCGCGCAACGGGTGGGGAACTCGGAGTCCGGCAACGTCCGGCGTGGGTTAGGGGGCGGCCGGGCTGTGGACAAAGCGGCCCGGCCGGCGCGCGGGCTGGGGTACCCCGTCATCCACAGGGTTCCTGCTTCACGCCAAAAGATCAAAAGATTTTCTTTCTTCCAGAAGCAGGCTTTAAGGCGCGAGGCAGTCGGGGGTGACGCGGTGAAGTCGATGATGCGGGTGCTGGCGGGCGAGCCGGTGTGGCCGCCGCCGGTGTGGCTGATGCGCCAGGCCGGACGCTACCTGCCGGAATACCGCGCGGTGCGTGCCAAGGCCGGAGACTTCATCGCGCTTTGCACCAGCCCGGCGCTGGCCGCCGAGGTGACGCTGCAGCCGTTGCGCCGCTTCCGCATGGATGCCGCGATCCTGTTCAGCGACATCCTGATGCTGCCTTGGGCACTCGGGCAGGGGTTGCGTTTCGCCGAGGGCGAGGGACCGCTGCTCGACCCGGTGCGCGACCCGGCGGCGCTGGCGCGGCTCGACCGCGCGCGGCTGCCGGGCGCCATCGCGCCGATCCTGGAGACGCTGCGGCGCTTGCGGCCGCAAGTGGGCGAGGCGACGCTGATCGGCTTCGCCGGCGCGCCGTTCACCGTCGCTTGCTACATGGTGGAGGGCGGCGGCTCGAAGGACTTCGCCGTGACCCGGCGGATGGCCTACGCGGAGCCCGATCTGTTCGCCGACCTGATGGCGCTGCTGGAGGAGGCGACCGGCGCCTACCTGCTGGCGCAGATCGACGCCGGCGCCGAGACGGTGATGCTGTTCGACAGCTGGGCCGGCATCCTGCCGCCGGCGCAGTTCGAACGCCATGTCAGTGGCCCCGCCGGGCGCATCGTGGCGCGACTGCGCGCGGCGCGTCCCGAGGTGCCGGTGATCGGCTTCCCGCGCCTGGCCGGGCAGATGCTCGGCCGCTACGCCGCGGCCGACGGCGTGGCGGGCGTAGGGGTGGTCCCCGCGCCCGCTCCGGCCCATG
>CAXUHK010000020.1:12963-20367 GCA_964250775.1 uncultured Acetobacteraceae bacterium
GGGTGGGGCTCCCCCCGCGGGCCGGGGCCGAGGCGCGCCGGCTCCCCCGGGGCGCGCGGCGCCGCGGCCGTAGGGATGGACACCGCGACCGATCCGGCCCTGGCCGCGCGGGACGTCCCGGGCCGGGTCGCGTTGCAAGGCAACCTCGACCCGCTGGCGCTGCTGGCGGGGGGCGCGGCCTTGCACGACGCGGCGGCGGCGATCCTGGCCGCGATGCGCGGGCGGCCGTTCGTGTTCAACCTCGGCCACGGCATCCTGCCGGCAACGCCGCCGGAACACGTCGCGGCACTGCTGGAACAAGTGCGCGCGGCGTGAGCCAAATGCTTGACGTGGCACGCGATCCGGCCATGTTGCCGTGATGGACACATCACCCGGCTTCCTCGGCGAGCCACGGCCGCGCGTCGCGGTCGTGCTGTTCAACCTCGGCGGCCCGGACCGTCCCGCCGCGATCCGCCCGTTCCTGGTCAACCTGTTCAAGGACCCGGCGATCCTTCGGGTGCCCGGCTTCGTGCGGCCGTGGCTCGCGCGCATCATCGCCTACGCGCGGGTCAAGGCGGCGACCGCCAACTACGCCATCCTGGGCGGCCGCTCGCCGTTGCTGGAACTGACGCAGGCGCAGGCGCGGGCGGTCGAGGCGTCGCTGCCCGAATACGACGCGCGCTGCTTCGTCGCCATGCGCTACTGGCACCCGTTCAGCGACGCCGTGGCACACGAGGTGCTGGCCTGGAAGCCGGACCGGGTGCTGCTGCTGCCGCTCTACCCGCAGTTCTCGACCACCACCACCGGCAGCAGCCTGAGCGCCTGGCGCGCCGCGGCGGCCAAGGTCGGCCTGGCGGCTCCGACCACGGCGCTGTGCTGCTACCATTCCGATGCCGGCTTCGCGAGCGCCACCGCCGCCATCGTGCGCGCCAGCCACGACGCGGCGCGGGCCGAGATCGGCGACGCGCCGTTGCGGGTGCTGTTCTCGGCGCACGGCCTGCCGGAGAGCATCGTGCGCGCCGGCGACCCATACCATTTCCAGATCGGGCGCACGGTCGCCGCGGTGCGCGCGCGGCTCGGGCTGCCCGGGCTCGACTGGACCATCTGCTTCCAGTCGCGCGCCACGCCGCAGCGCTGGATCGGCCCCTCGACCGAGACTGAGATCGAGCGCGCGGCGCACGACAAGACCGCGATCCTGGTGGTGCCGATCGCCTTCGTCTCGGAGCATTCCGAGACCCTGGTCGAACTCGACGTCGAGTACCGCGAGGTCGCGGAGAAGGCCGGCGTGCCGGCTTATTTCCGCGCGCCGACGCAGAACGCCGATCCCGGCTTCATCGCGTCCCTGGCCGGCCTGGCGCGCGCGGCGCTGGCGCGCGGCGACGGCCTGTGCAGCTTCGCCGGCGGCCGCACCTGCCCGGGCGAGCACCGTGATTGCCCGCACGCCCGCGCCGGGGTGAGTGCGCCCAAGGTGCTGGAGACGGCATGACGGCGCCGGCCTTGGCCACGCTGGCGGCGACCACCGCCGCCGCGCTCATGCGCGCCCGCGCGGCGCCGGTGCGCCTAGTGATCTTCGACTGCGACGGCGTGATCGTGGACAGCGAGTGGTTGTCCAACGGCGTGCTGGCGCGCGACATGACCGCACGCGGCTGGGCGCTGTCCAACGAGGAGGCGCAGCGCCTGTTCCTCGGCCGCTCGCTGGAGGTGATCCGCGCCATCATGGAGTCGCATCTCGCGGCGCCGCTGCCGGCCGACTGGGACCGCTTCATCGTCGAGCGCATCGTGGCCGAGATGGCGTCCGGCGCCGTTGCCATCCCGGGCGCGGTCGAGGCGCTGCATGGCGTCACCGCCCTCGGCCTGCCGTGGCGCATCGCGTCGAACTCCTCGCATGAGGAGATGCGCGCCAAGTTCGGCCGCCTGGACGTCGCGGAACTGGGGGCGGCGCTGGTCGCCGGGCGGGTGCACAGCCGACAGGACGTGGCGCTGCCCAAGCCGGCGCCCGACCTGTTCCTGCACGCCGCCGCGGCCGAGGGCGTCAAGCCGGAGCAGTGCGTGGTGATCGAGGATTCGGTGGCCGGAGCCAGCGCCGCGGTTGCCGCTGGGATGGACTGCCTGGGCTTCGACCGCTTCGAGGATGGCGCCGCGTTGCGCGCCGTGGGCGCCGTGCCGTTCCACGACATGACCGAGCTGCCCGGCCTAATCGCCCTGGCGTTGGAGCGCCGGCGGTGACGATCCCCGCCCTGGCGCCGTTCTATCTCTGGACCAAGTCGTTTCACCTCATCAGTGATTTCGCCTGGATGTCGGCGTTGCTGTACTTGCCGCGGTTGTATGTCTACCACTGCGCCGTGCCGCGCGGCTCGGCCGAGAGCGAGCGCTTCAAGGTGATGGAGCGCAAGCTGCTGAAGCAGATCGCGACCCCGGCGATGATCTCCGCCTGGGTGTTCGGCATCGTGCTGGTGCTGACACCGGGCGCAGTCGATTGGCACGCCGGCTGGTGGCATACCAAGCTGCTCTCGGTGATCCTGCTGTCGGGTTATCACGGCGCCATGTCGAAGTGGCGGCGCGAGTTCCTTGAGGACCGCAACCGCCGTGGCGACCGCTTCTACCGCATCGCCAACGAGGTCCCGGCGGTGCTTCTGGTAGTCATCGTCATCATGGTGATCGTGCAGCCGGGTTGACGGCCGCACAGCCCGCAATTACCTTGCATTGGCGCAGTTCGCGTATTACGGCTTCGTCCGTTACTTCTCGCCTGAAATTCAGTCTCCAAGGCAGATCCCGCGTCGGGCCGCTCATTGGCCAGTCCGGCTTCCCGCGACACCCACGTTGTCGCCCGCCTTCGTCTCCCCGTTCGAGTTAATCCAGGGCACCCAATGCACCTCGCCGAACTCAAGGCAAAGACCCCCGCCGACCTGCTCAGCTTCGCCGAGTCGCTGGCGATCGAGAACGCGTCCAGCCTGCGCAAGCAGGACATGATGTTCGCGATCCTCAAGAACCTCGCCGACAACGAGCAGGCGATCCATGGCGAGGGGACGCTGGAAATCCTCTCCGACGGCTTCGGCTTCCTGCGCAGCCCCGAGAGCAACTACCTGCCCGGCCCGGACGACATCTACATCAGCCCGAGCCAGGTGCGCCGCTTCGGTCTGCGCACCGGCGACAGCGTCGAGGGGCAGATCCGGGCACCCAAGGACGGCGAGCGCTACTTCGCGCTGCTCAAGGTCAACACCATCAACTTCGAGCCGCCGGACGCGGTCAAGCACCGCATCAACTTCGACAACCTGACCCCGCTCTACCCGGACCAGCGCCTGCGGCTCGAGATCGAATACGACGCGCCGCCCGCCAAGGGCCAGAGCCGCGACATGATCCCGCGCGTGGTCGACCTGGTGGCGCCGATCGGCAAGGGCCAGCGCGCCCTAATCGTGGCGCCGCCGCGCACCGGCAAGACCATGATGCTGCAAAGCATCGCCGCCTCGATCACCGCCAACCACCCGGAGGCGTTCCTGATCGTGCTGCTGATCGATGAGCGGCCGGAGGAAGTCACCGACATGGCGCGCTCGGTCAAGGGCGAGGTCATCGCCTCCACCTTCGACGAGCCGGCGACCCGCCATGTCCAGGTGACCGAGATGGTACTGGAGAAGGCCAAGCGGCTGGTCGAGCACAAGCGCGACGTGGTGATCCTGCTCGACAGCATCACCCGCCTGGCGCGCGCCTACAACACCGTGGTCCCCAGCTCGGGCAAGGTGCTGACCGGCGGCGTCGACGCCAACGCGCTGCAACGGCCGAAGCGCTTCTTCGGCGCGGCGCGCAACATCGAGGAGGGCGGCAGCCTGACCATGATCGCCACCGCGCTGATCGACACCGGCAGCCGCATGGACGAGGTGATCTTCGAGGAGTTCAAGGGCACCGGCAACAGCGAGCTGATCCTCGACCGCAAGCTTTCCGACAAGCGCACCTTCCCGGCGATCGACATCACCAAGTCCGGTACCCGCAAGGAGGAATTGCTGGTCGACCGCGCCACGCTGTCGAAGATGTGGGTGCTGCGCCGCATCCTGAACCCGATGGGCACCATGGACGCCATGGATTTCCTGCTCGACAAGCTCAAATACAGCAAGAGCAACCAAGACTTCTTCGACGCCATGAACACGTGAGGCACGCCATGTCGATGCAATATTTCAACAAGCACGCGCCGCGCCTCGACGACGACGAGCCGAACCCCGACATCCCCGAGCCGATGGAGCCGAAGCCGAGCGAGCCGGGCGACAACCGCACGCTCGCCTCGCCGATCAACGAGCTGGAGCAGCGGCTGTTCCGCCAGCGCAAGGTGCTGGTGTTCGGCGCCATCAACGACAAGGTGGCGCGCGACGTCACCGCGCGGTTGCTGACCCTGGCCGGCGAGGGCGACAAGCCGATCGACGTCTACGTCAACTCCCCCGGCGGCCATGTCGAGAGCGGCGACACCATCCACGACATGATCCGCTTCGTGGACAGCGTGGCGCCGATCCGCATGATCGGCACCGGCTGGGTCGCCAGCGCCGGCGCGCTGATCTACCTCGCGGGCCGCAAGGAGCGGCGGTTCTGCCTGCCCAACACCCGCTTCCTGCTGCATCAGCCGATGGGCGGCGTGCGTGGCCCGGCCAGCGACATCGAAATCGAGGCGCGCGAGATCCTCAAGATGCGCGAGCGCATCAACCACATCATCGCGGGTGAGACCGGCCAGACATACGAGCGGGTCGAGCGCGACACCGACCGCAACTACTGGATGAGCGCCGAGGAGGCCATCGCCTACGGCATGGTCGAGCGCGTGCTGAACGCCATCGGCGACCTGCCGGGCGGGCCGGCGGCTTAAGCTGCATCGGCTGTCCAGGAAGTCGGGACCATGAGCGACGGGTTGTTTGGGCTACCGCCTACGCCATTGATGACGCCCGAAAAGGCGCGCGACGTTGGGCGTGCCTACAAGGCGCTTGCCAACCATCTCACGGAGCTGGGCGTGCAAGGCGAAGCCGGGAGGGCAGAGCGCGACAGTCAGTGGTGGTTGACATACTCGATCGCGTTGGCGCAAACGCCACCAGGCAACAAGCCAACATGAGGCCCACTTCGGGCGGCAGCCGCGCCGCCCAAAGCGGCGTCTGTGCTACGCGCCGCCCCAATTCATCGTCAGGCCGCCGTCCATGGTCCAGGTCTGGCCGGTGACGTAGTCGGCGGCGTCGGAGGCGAGGAACACTGCCAGCCCGGCGATCTCGTGCGGCTGGCCGGCGCGGTGCCAGGGGATCGCCTGCATCGACTTCTCGCGCTTGTCCGGGTCGCCCAGTGTCTTCTCGGTCATCGGCGTGTCGATCAGTCCCGGCGCGATGGCGTTCACGTTGATGCGGTCAGGCGCCACCTCGACCGACAGGCTGCGCACCAGCGAGTTCACGCCGGCCTTGGCCATGCCATACGGCGAGCTGCCCGGCGTCGGCAGGTGGCCGGCGACCGAGCCGATGAATACGATCCGCCCGCCGCCGCCGGCCCGCTTGCGGGCGAGGACGAACTCGCGGGCGCAGAACAGCGGCCCCTTGAGGTCGGTGCGCAGGATCAGGTCGAGCTTGGCGTCGTCCATCTCCGCCACCGGCACGCCGCTCATGCCGACGCCGGCGTTGGCGATCAGGATGTCGAGCGCGCCCAGCGCCGACGCCTGTTCGAACAGCGTCTTGACCGATGCCGGATCGCCGATGTCGGCCTGGATCACCACCGCCTTGCGGCCGGCGCCCTCGACCGCGCGCCGGGTCGCCTCGGCACCCTCCTTGTCCGTGTGGTAACTGACGGCGACGTCGGCACCGGCCTTTGCCAGCCACTCGGCGGTCGCCTGGCCGATGCCGGAATCGGCGCCCGTGACCAAGGCCGTCTTGCCCGCGAAACTCATGCCCGGGAAGTCCATCGCGCGCTCCATCGCTTGCCTGCCGTCCCCAACGCCGGGCCGCGAGCCGGTTCCCCCCGCTCGCGTGATTTGCATACATGCAGATGTCCTTATATAGCCGCCGCACCCTTCAGGAGCCCAGAATGGCCAACATCGAGGATTACAAGGTTCGCGACATCTCCCTGGCCGAGTGGGGCCTCAAGGAGATCGCCATGGCCGAGGACGAGATGCCCGGCCTGATGGCGTTGCGCGCCGAGTACGGCACCAGCAAGCCGCTCGCCGGTGCCCGCATCGCCGGCTGCCTGCACATGACCATCCAGACCGCCGTGCTGATCCAGACGCTCGAGCACCTCGGCGCCACCGTGCGCTGGTCGTCATGCAACATCTTCTCGACCCAGGACCACGCCGCCGCCGCGGTCGCGAAGTCCGGCACGCCGGTGTTCGCCTGGAAGGGCATGGACGAGGACGAGTTCACCTGGTGCATCGAGCAGACGGTGCGCGGGCCGGACGGCTGGACGCCGAACCTGATCCTCGACGACGGCGGCGACCTCACCGTGCTGATGCACGAGAAGCACCCCGAGATGCTGACCGACGTGCGCGGGCTGTCGGAGGAGACCACCACCGGCGTGCATCGGCTGTGGGAGATGATGAAGGCCGGCACGCTCCGCGTGCCCGCGATCAACGTCAACGACAGCGTCACCAAGTCGAAGTTCGACAACCTCTACGGCTGCCGCGAATCGCTGGTCGACGCCATCCGCCGCGGCACCGACGTGATGATGGCGGGCAAGGTCGCGGTGGTGTGCGGCTTCGGCGACGTGGGCAAGGGTTCGTCGGCCAGCCTGCGCCAGGCCGGCTGCCGCGTGCTGGTGACCGAGATCGACCCGATCTGCGCGCTGCAGGCGGCGATGGAGGGCTACGAGGTGGTGACGCTGGAGGACGCGGCGCCGCGCGGCGACATCTTCGTGACCGCGACCGGCAACGTCGACGTCATCACCATCGACGACATGCGGCGCATGAAGCACCGCGCCATCGTCTGCAACATCGGCCACTTCGACAGCGAGATCCAGATCTCGGCGCTGCGCAACCACAAATGGGAGAACGTCAAGCCGCAGGTCGACGAGGTGGTGTTCCCCGACGGCAAGCGGCTGATCGTGCTGTCCGAGGGAAGGCTGGTGAACCTCGGCAACGCCACCGGGCACCCGAGCTTCGTGATGAGCGCCAGTTTCACCAATCAGGTGCTGGCGCAGCTCGAACTCTGGACCGCGCCCGCCGGCAAGTACGAGGTCAAGGTCCACACGCTGCCCAAGCACCTCGACGAGCGGGTGGCGGCGCTGCACTTGGCCAAGGTCGGCGCCAAGCTGACCCGGCTCAGCCCGAAGCAGGCGGACTACATCGACGTGCCGGCGAACGGGCCGTTCAAGCACGACCTGTATCGTTACTGACACGTCACTGGGCCGAGCGGTTAACGGCAGGACAACGGTTCGGTGTGGGGGGGCCGCCAGGGCGCCCCCATTTTTTTTTTTTGTGGGGGCAGGATT